>CAZBZG010000172.1:0-10276 GCA_964496245.1 uncultured Planctomycetaceae bacterium
CGAGGCGCTCGAGAAGGCTTGGAAAAAGAAACGGGCGGCTGCACGCAAGGACGAGGACAAGATGGGCGAGGCCTTGACGCGCCTCGTGCAGGAGTACTCCGCGTTCCCGCTGATCGATGCGGTCCACCTCCGCCTCGGCGAGATCGCCTACGACCGCGGGCAGTACGAGCGGGCGCACGGCCACTACCAGCAGGCGCTGCGCGCGAGCCGGGGCAAACAGGAGGCGAGCATCGCAGACAAGGCCCAGTACCGGATCGGCTGGTGCCTGCTTCGCCAGGCCGAGGCCGTGCAGCGAGAGGCGGAACAAGCCAGGGACAAGACCAAGCACGCCGCCCTCGCGAAACGAGCGATCGCGAAACGGCGCCAGGCGCTCCAGGCCTTCGAGACCCTGGCGACCGCGTATGACAAGAGCGCATTCGCGGCCGAGGGCTACTTCCGGGCTGCCGAGCTGCGCCGGCAGTCGGGCGATTCCGAAGGCGCGCTCACGGAATACCAGCGGGCGCTCTCCCGGGCCCCCAAGGCGGCGTTTGCGCCGGCCGCGGCCTACGGCATCGGCGCGTGCCGTCTCGAGATGGGCCAGTACCGGGAGGCGCTCGAGGACTTCAAGACCCTTCTCGAGGCTTTTCCGAAGAGCGATCTCGTGCACGAAGCCCGGTGGGGTGCGGGGCAGGCCTGCTACAATCTGAAGGCCTATGCAGACGCGCGCGGCTTCTTCGAACAGGCCCTTGCCGACGACGATCGCGGCGAGGCTGCGGCCAAGGCGCGGTTCGGCCTGGGGCTGATCGCGCTCGAGGCTCGCCAATGGGAGACCGCCCGGGAGGAGTTCCTCAAGGTGGAGGCCTTCCACGGCGGATGGAAGATCTGGGCCGCGCTCGCCCTCTTCAAGGCGAGTCAGGCCGCACAGAAGCTCAACCAACCTGAGAAGGCCAAGAAGGACCTGGAGCTGATCCTCAAGCGCTACGCGTTTACGCCAGCGGCCGCCAAGGCCAAGGATGCGCTGGCTGCATGGGACGAGTGATGTCTGGAGAAATTCAAACGATGGATTCGGTTTGGCCGGTCGTTTCAACAGCGTTCGCCAGGCGCCTCCTAAGTACAGCCCGTTGCAAATAGGCGAACACATGCCGGAGCGCCGGCGATGCGGATGCAAGACGCGAACGAGGAGGAAGAACCATGAGCGAATCGACACAGGCGTTTCTGATGGGAATCTCCGCGGCCCTGGCCGGTCTGCTGCTGTACATCTGCGTCACGTACGCCGGTCCGGTGGTTCTGGGCGGACTGCCGCCCGAGGCGCCGGGCGCCAAGGTGGCGCCAACGGCCGCGGACACGGAAGCCGAGGACGGCCCGGAATCGCCCGCCCTGGCGCGGGCGGGTCTGTGAGGGCAGGGCGGAGGACAACCATGCGGATGCGATGCGTACTGAGCGTGGCACTGGTGCTGGTACTCCTGTGCGGGCGTTCCGTGCCCGCGGGCGAGTCCGCGGCTGCGGCAGCACCCGAGACCGCGGAAGGAGCGCGAGGATCGGCGGAACCGGACGCGGCCGGCGAGGCGGCTCCGCCCGCGGCTACGGGCGCGCCTGCAGCGTCCGCTGCAGAGGCGGACGTGCCTGCGTCCGCGGGCGCAGGCGGCATGCTCTCGGACATCCAGGAGACCTTTGAACGCGGCGGCACGATCATGTGGGTGCTCTTGGCCACCTCGATCGTGGGGCTCACGTTCTTTCTTGAACGGGTCGTGAGCCTCCGGCGCCGACAGCATATCCCCGCCGAACTCGAAGCGGACGTGCTCAAGTGCATCCGCACGAGCGGAGACGAGAGCGCCCGCGCGCTCCTCAAGGACAAGGCCGTGTCCCTGGCCCGCGTGCTCGACGGCCTTCTGGCCCGGCGCGGGGCCACACGCCAGGAGATGGAGCGGGCGCTGGAGGACGAAGCGAGCCGCGTGCTCTGGGACCTCCGGGTCAACATCCGTCCCGTGGGGATCGTGGCCTCGGTAGCGCCCCTGATCGGCCTGCTCGGCACGGTCTTCGGGATGATCGAGGCCTTCCAGGAGGCGGCCGAGTTCGGCATGGACGACCCCAAAAAGTTCGCGGGCGGCATCTACGAAGCGCTCTACACCACGGCGTTCGGTTTGACCATCGCGATTCCGTTCGTGATCGGGTATCATTACCTGCGGGGCAAGGCCGATGTTATCATCCGGGAAGTGGAAGACATCGCCATCCGTTTCGTGATCCAGTTCCACGCGTCGGATGGACCGGCAAGCGCCCGGCCCGAACCGGTGGATCCGAGCGGCTCCGCCTGACGGGCCAACGGAGACCTGCATGCGCACGTTTCGCGAAGAGGAGGAGGGCTTCGAGGTCCCCCTGACGCCGCTGATCGACATCGTCTTCCTGCTGCTCGTCTTCTTCCTGGTCGCCACGAGCTTCACCCGCAAGGAGATCGACCAGAAGGTGAAGCTGCCCGAGTCCGAGGGCGGGACGCCGCAGGCGGTCGTTCGCGAGAATCTGATCATCAACATCCGCGAGGATGGCACCCTCGTGGTCGACGGCAGGATCGTAGAAGCCGACGCGCTGCGCATCCTGGTCAGCGAGTGGCATGCGCGGCATCCGGACAAGCGCGTCGTCATCCGCGGCGACGGCCGGGTGCCCTACGAGCGGGTCATGAAGGTCATGGGCCTGTGCAAGTCTCTGGGAGTGAAGGACGTGGACCTGCCGGTGGAGGAGCCTGAGGGAACGCATCCGTGAGACGAATACCGCGTGCGGGCGAGTGGCGTTGGAGGCGCGCCTGGCTGGTGGTGGCGGCCGCGGCCGGGCTGGCCGCGTGCGCCGAGTTCGGCGCAGCAGCGGACACGGGCCGGTTGCAGGTGCGGCTTCTCTCCACGGACGCGGGCGCGCCCGCGGAGCCCCGGAACATCAAGCTCGCCTTTGCGCTTCCCAAAGCGCTCGAGAAGACCCTGCCCGCGATCGGGGCCCGGCACATCACCGTGCACGTCTTCCCCGCCGACCTGTCTGTGGAAGAAGGGCTGCAGCCGTCCTACGCTGGTGCGGGCCTCATGGTCTGGCATCATCAACGGAACGTGTTCGTAGATGTGCGCCAGCCCCCGGCCCAACAGGCGACGGGTAGGTATGCGCTGCTCGTACGATGCGTGTCCGACGGGCGCGAGCTCGCCCGCGGCCGGGCAGAGGGGGCGGTCGAGTACGTGGCCGAGAAGGTGGACGTCGTGCTCGTGATCGACTCCTCCATGAGCATGATCCGCTCCGATCCGTACAAGAAGAGGGTGGAGGCGGCGCGCGGCTTCGTGGAAATGGCGGCGCGCGGAGGCAGCATCGGCAGGGTCGGGATCGTCTCGTTCAGCAACCGCGCGGAGGTGCTCGCGCCGCTGACCGGCGTGGGCGCGCATGCGGCATTCCAGAAGGCCTTCAAGCGTGTCAAGAGCGACGGGCAGACCAACATGGACGATGCCCTCGAAGCGGCCGAAAACGTGCTGGACGAGGGGGGCTCCCCGCGGCGGGCCGTGGTGTTCCTGACCGACGGGCGCAATGAACCGTTGCGCTACAAGGAAACACACAAGCGGCTGGCGGCCGAGGGCGTGCCCATCTATGCGGTGGGCCTGTCCGATCGCGCGGACCACGCTCTGCTCGAACGCATGGCGCGCGAAACCGGCGGCCGCGCCTTTCGGGCTGCCACCGACCGGGATCTGCTCGCTATCTATCAGCGGGTGGCTTCGGAGATCGGACGCCAAGTGACGCTCCTGCGGGAAACCCTTCGCGGCCAGGCCGTGGACGTCCGCCTGCCCGTGGACCGTTCGGTCCAACGGCTCGACCTCACCTTCAATGCGGAACGGGACAGCGGCCGTCTCGAACTCCAGGACCCGCAGGGCCGCAGGATCGGGCCGGGACTGGCGACGGCTGACGCGCGCGCCTCGTTCTTTGAGGAGTCCGGCTGCCAGATGGCGCGCGTGACCCGGCCGGCGGCCGGCGCGTGGACGGTCTCGCTCAGCACGCTGCCGACCGACCGGGCTCCCACGCTCACCGTGACAGCCGACTCGGATCTCTTCCTGGATCTCTTCCCGCCGCAGCTGAGCGGACGACGGCTTCACCTCGGAGCAACGCTGGCATGGGGGAGCGACCCCGTGGCCGGGGGCCGCGTGCGGCTTCTCGACACGCGCGGCCGGGTGCCGGGAGTGGAACTCGCCGACGATGGCGAGCACAACGACGGAGCGGCCGGGGACGGCGTGTTCTCCGGATGGATCGATCTGCCGCGCGATCTCGAGGGCAATCTCAGCCTGGAGCTTCGTGCGTGGGGCCGTACGCGGCATGGCGAGACCTTTGTCCGCCAGACCGGCGGCGGCTTGGAGGGGATCGAGCGGGCCCGCGAGGACGTTGGCCCCGAGATGGCGGCTCGCCTCCTGGGCGGTAGTGTCGATCTGGGCGTCCATCTTCCCGGAGAGACGGCCGAGGGGCGCGGTCTTCTGACGCTTGTCAGCGAACACGAGCTCGCCCTCGCCGTGGAGCCGAGTGATCTGTCCGGCAAGCCGACCGGCCGCATTCCCAACACCGCCCTCGCCCTGGCGCCCGGGAACGGCGCCCTGATGCGTCCGGGGAAGAACTTCGTGCGCGTGCGCCTGACGGTTCCCGGGGGCACGCCGCCCGGCAGGTATGGGGGGCGGATCGCCGTGGCGGCCGGCCGGGCCCACGCCGTACTCGAAGTCTCGCTTACCGTGCCCCGTGTGGCGCTGGGCCTTGAACGGACCGAGCTCGATCTGGGCGAGATCCGCCGGGGACGCGAAGCTGCGGCGGAACTGCGGATCGGGCTCGACGCGCCGCGCGCGCTTCCGCTGGACTGGGAGGCCGCGGGGCGGGCAGCCGATCACCTCACCGTGGACCGGAAGCGCGGCGCTCCCCTCGGCGTAGGGCCGGACAATCGCCTGACGCTCCGCGCGCGCGCGCCCCTGGATGCGGCTGCCGGAACACACCTGGCCAAGCTCAGGCTCACCTGCGGCCCGGCGAGCCAGGACCTGGCTGTGCGTTTCACCGTGCGCGAGCGGCCGTCCGAGAGCGTTCCGCAGGCGGTGTATGAGGTTGAGCTGCCGGAAGTGGTGGAGCGTCCCCCGCCCGAGCCCTTGCCCGCTCCGCCGGACGAGCCAAAGGGCGCGACGGGCACGACGCAGGAAGAACCCGTACCCGCGGTGGTGCCGGCGCGCACGGATTCGGACGAGGCGTGGAAGGAGTTGCGGCCGTTTCTCTTCTGGCTGGTCGTGTGCGCGCTGTTGTTGCTCGTGCTATTGGTCATCGCCGCGCGCCTTCTCGTGCGGCATCGCATGGCGCGCTTTGCGCTCGCCTCAATCCTGGTGAACGCGCTCGTGCTCCTCGCCTTCGTGGGGCTGCTCGCGCCGGAGAGCGTACAGCGCATGGTGAAGCAGCCACGCATGGTGGCCAAGCTCGTCGGCATCAAGAAGGATCTCGGGCTCTCTCTGAGCGAAGCCGAACAGCGACTGCTGCAGCGCGTGGAGGCGGTCGAGCAGGACGAGCAACGGTTCACGGAAGAGAAGAAGACCGTCGCGCGTTCGTCGGACCGTCCGCCCTCCGAGATCGCCCAGAGCAAGCCGATCGATACGCCTGAGCTGGTGACCCGGCGCGAACCCGCCCGCGCCAAGCCCGAGTCGGAGCTCGTACGCAAGCCCTTGGCGTTGCGCCGCCCGCAACTGGACCCCGAGATGGACCGCCCGCGCCCGGAACGGGACCAGACGCAACCGGAGGAGAGGGTTGAGAAGGTCATCGAGGACGCCTCGGTGGAGCGCGTGGAAGTACCCAAAGACAAGCTCGCGGCCGAGCGTCGCGTCGAGGCGGTGCGCCCGCCCGAGAGGAGCGAGATGAAAACCCGGCGCGTGGAGCTGTCCCGCGTCGCCCGCCAGCCGCAACGGACGGCGCTCCGTACGAGGCGCGAGGCGGTCCAGCCCGACAGGAGAAGCAAAGCCGAGGCTCTGCCCGAGCCGGGTCGCCCTCGTCTGCCGTCCACGGAGACACCGACGCGTCGGACGGAGACTGCATCGGAGCAGGCGGCGCAGGCCGACTTCCGCGATCCCGTGGAGACCCAGACGGTCGCGGCCACACGGGGGGCATCGCCCGACCGTTCCCTGCTCGCTTCGACCACGCGGGACCGACTGGCCACGCTGCCCGTAGAGTCCGAATCCGCGACGCTCGATCGCAGCGGGGTTCCCGAGAAGCCGACGATTGCGCCGGTCGTGCGCGATGACCCCTCCCAGCCGGAGATGGAACGCGTCGCGCCCGGCCCGCGGCCCGTGGCCGAAGCGCATCCTGCGCCGTCCGGGGCAGCTGTCACGGGACCGGAACCGCGCAAGGTTCTGAGCGAGCGTCCCCGCGGTGCGCCTGCGCGCAAGACCGCTCGGCCCCTGTCGCCCGCGGAGCTGCCCCGCCATCCTGCGGCGAAGCAGCGTGAGGCAGGGCCTGGGGTGCTGCCGCGCCTGGATCGAGAGGTGCAAGTTGCTAACAACGTGAGAGGTGGGGCGGCGGCCGCCGTGCCGGAACATCGGCTCGAACCCCGGTTCGGCCCCACGCTCCTCCAGCCCGTGGGAGATGCGAAGCGCATTGTGTCGGCTCGGACCGTGCCCGCGCTTGACCGCACGACGACACCGGGACGGCTTTCCGTTTCGCGCGTGCGGATCGACGCACCTGCTGCGCGGTCCGTTGGTCGCACGCGGTCTGTGGCCAGCCCCGTGCAGCTGGCGCAGCCCGAGGTGGACCTGACCTCGGCGCGCATGGAACCGAGCCTTCCGCGCGGGCGGGCCAGTCGGCCCGACACGCCAATGCCGATGCGTCCGTCCGATGACGCGCCGCGCGCAGAAGCGGTGATCGGGCCGGAGCCCTCGGGGCAGGCCGCGGCCGAGGCCCAGCGCATCGAGATCGCAGAGCCCGGCCGGTTGCTGGAGGCGGGCGGCCCGCTCCGCGCCCCGCCGGAGCAGGTGTCGCGCCAGGCACCGCGTCCCGAGGAGCCCGGACAGGCGGCCTTGAAGACGGAGTTGCGTCTGGCCGCCATGCGGGAGTCGCTCACCCCGCGGCCCATGGGCGGGCCGGCGCGCGCCTCAGCGGGCGAGACGGATCTGCGGCTGAGCACCTCGACCGAACCGGGATCGCTGAGCCTGGTGGTGGGCGAGGTGCAGTTTGCGAGCGACTGGAATTCCTCCCCCCTGGCGGTGGCCAATCTGCTGGACGCCTTCCGCCGGCGCATCGGTGCGAGCGTCAAGGTGGAGAAGCGGTCCGTGCCCCTTCGCGTGAAGCAGATCGCGGACTGCCAGTTGCTCTTCATGACCGGGAACGATCCGTTCGTGTTGCGCGACTGGGAGATCCGCGGGCTGCAGCGATATCTTTCGGCCGGGGGATTTCTCTGGATCAATGACTCGAGCCGGGAGGGGGACGACACATTCGACCGGGCGGTGCGGCGGGAGCTCCCGCGCCTGGGGTCGGGTGCGCTCAAGCGTCTGACGCGAGATCACCCCGTGCTGCGTGCCGGCTACGACTTCAGCCAGGGGGTGCGCGGGTACCGCATTCCTCCCGGCGACAAGTACCGGGTCGACTATCTGGAAGGCATCGAGGTCGGGGAGCGGCTTGCCGTGCTGTACACGCGCAACGACTACGCGGACGGCATGGCGCTCGATCCTACGCTCAATCCCATGCGCAAGAGCCTGACCGATCTGTCGGCCGAGGAAATGCAGGAGATTTCGATCCGGTTCGGCATCAACGTGATCGCCTATGCGCTGGGGGCGGACAGGCCGTCCCTCCAGGCCAAGGCCGAGGGCCTGATGCCCAAAGCGCCGGCCGTGGACCCGGACAAGCTCTCGCTGTGGAAGGATTTCACCGGGCTCGCGCCCGAGACCCTGACGTGGCGGGTGGAGGCGTGGGGCAACCCGGGCGAGGTCTCGCTCGCGCCGGACGGCGCGGGCGGCGAGGCGCTACGCATCGATCTCAAGGCGGGGGACAAACACAAGGTGGCGGTCAAGTACGACATCCCGGCGCACGAAGGCCGGCGGCTGGACCTGTCAGGGGTCCAGAGCATCCTGATGGATGTCTACAACGGCTACCACGGTGGCTTCCGGCTGTCCCTGGTCATCACCACGGTCAACGATCGCAATGCGTGGCGCGATTTCGAGACCAGGAGCGTGTACCTGCGGCCGGGCTGGAACCGCAACCTCTGTTTCCCGCTTACCGGGGCGACATTCAAATCGCGCGAGACGGGCTGGAAGGGCTACGATACGCCCCTCGCCAATGCGGGAACCTGCGGAAAGCTCTCCTTCTTCTTCTACAACGGGGGCCGCATCCAGACCGCGGTCACCGTGGACAACATTCGCTTCGAGCGTCCGTGAACTCGGTCCGCGTGCCGGCGCTCGCGCGCCGGCAATCCCTCTCCAGGCAGCTTCCGGTTGCGGCTGAGAAAATGCCTGTCCGCACGGCGGGTGGCTGGCCGATAGTTTCCATTGGCGACAGCCGGTCGCCGTTCCCGCGCAATCGGCTTGGGAGGGACACCCATGGACGGGAAGACCCTGGTGCTCCGAAAAGACAGACACTGGTATGTGATCAATTCCCGGGACGGCGACGAACGCGAGATCCTGCTGACCCTCCTCGCGTATTCGGAGGACGGCGTGCACGGGATCGAGCGCGGGGAGGTGCTCGAGGTCATGAGCCAGCTCGGCTGGGAGCTCGAGGTCTACGACAACACCCAGGTCGCCTGAGCCCACCCTTCACGCAACCGGTTCCCCCCCTCCGGATGCCGGACTGCGTCCGGCCTTTCATTTCCGCCTTCACTCGTGTAGACTCTTGATTGGATTGGCTGCCGGCGTTCCGGGAGGCAGGCGGGGATATGCGCAAACGGCACGACCGATATTTCAAGAAGGCCAAGCAGGCAGGATATCTGGCGCGGTCGATCTACAAGCTCGAGGAGATCGACCGGCGCCACGGTATCCTCAAGTCCGGCGACAGCGTGCTCGACCTGGGGGCAGCGCCCGGTTCGTGGCTCGAGTACATCCTCGAGACGATCGGCGAGCGGGGCCGCGCCTGCGCTGTGGATCGTCAGACCATCGACCGGAAGTTCAAGGGCCGCGTCACCTTTTGCAAATCGGACGTGCATGACCTGCCGCATGACGCGTTTGCCCGTGTGGCGGAGACGTTCGGCGCGGTCGTGAGCGACATGGCCCCCAACACGAGCGGCGTGAAGACCGTGGACCAGGCCCGGAGCCTGGAGTTGGCGGAGGCGGCCGCCGACTACGCGGCGGCGGTCCTGCGGCCGGGGGGGAACTTCGTGTGCAAGGTGCTCGAAGGGCCGGAGCTCCCCGCTTTCCGGCAGCGGCTGGCCGAGCAGTTCGCAACCGTGAAGGTGACCAAGCCGGACGCGAGCCGGGACGAGAGCATGGAGACATTCGTAGTCTGCCTGGGGTGGCGGGGCAGCCGGGGGGCGCGGTCGAAGCCAGGGATCTAAACCTGGCTGCGCGCGCGCGCGCGCTGCAGGGCAGTCGGTTGCGTGGCGGACAGGAGGGGAGGCATGGCCGAGCCTGTGCGCGTCACATGCAGCCAGTGCGGGGCTGCGTTCCGCGTGGACTGTGTGGTGCCGGGGCGCCTGGCGGCCTGCTCGAAGTGCGGCGGCGCGCTCGTCCTCGCCGGGCGGGCGCGGCTCGTCTGTGACGGATGCAAGCGCCGCACCAAGCCCGCACGCGTGGATCTCGCCAGCGCCACGCCCTGTCCGAAGTGCGGCGAGCCGTTGCGCATCCATGCCGTGGTGGATGGGGAGGAGGGGACGGCCGCGCGTGCGCGCGGGGGGGCGGTAGCCGCGCCCATCCGTGCCGGTCCCCAACCAAGCCAGGCCGCAAAGGCGCGGCTCGACAGCGAGGGCGCCACCCTCCAGATGGGCCCGCCGAGCCAACCCGCGCCCGCGCCGCACGAGGAGGCGCCAGCGCCGGACGACCAGACGCAAGAGGATTCGCTGGCTCTGCAGCCGCTGGCCGGGGAGGCGGCAGAGGGGCTGCGGAAGGCGACCTTCGGGCGGTATCAGATCGTCTCCGAGATTGCGCGGGGCGGCATGGGCATCGTGTACAAGGCCTACGACCCCACCCTGCGACGAAACGTCGCACTCAAGGTGCTGCGGGCAGGTGACGGCGACAACGAAGAGACTCAGCGAGCCGAGGACCTGGGGTACAGCCTTATTTGTCGAGTGCCTCGCCACGATGCCGTGCTTCTTCAGGTCTTCGATGAACTGGGCTCTGACGGCATGATTGGCAGA
>CAZBZG010000173.1:0-10270 GCA_964496245.1 uncultured Planctomycetaceae bacterium
GCTGGCCAAGAGCGACGCACTGCCGGCGGATCACCCCTTGCGCACAGCCGCCCGCGCAGTGCAGCAAGCCCTGGAGGCGGTGACCAGCGGCCCGGTGGACCCGGAAACGATCGCCCTGCCGCAGGTGTCCTCCAAGAGCCCCCTCGCGCCGTGGAAGTGGCTGATTCACGCCATTGCCGCGTTCTACCGGCAGGAAGACGACCGCTGCCGCCGGCTGCTCGACCGCGTGCCCGCGGATACGGCGCCCGCCCGCTTGGCGCCCGCCCTTCACGCCATGATGGACCAGGGAAGAGACGCGCGCCCGCCGGAACCGGCCCGCGACCTGGTCCGCCGGGTCCTGGGCAGCCGCGAGACGCTTGCAAAGGAACTGGTCGACGTGGAACGGGCGCTGGTGCGGCGAAGCCGGCCGCGCGCGTTTCAAGCCATCCGCCAGGCCGTGTCCGCGTGCGAACGCGCGGCGCCCGACCGCGTGGATCGCCTCTGCCAGCACATCGCGGTCCGCGCCGAGCAGGTCGGCCTGCGCACGGCCGAGGTGCGAAAGCACATGGGCCGGCCCGTGCGCAAGCACGCGTATTTCTGGCGCCTCTACGCCCGCGCCATGGAAGCCAAGGCCCAGGACCACGGCGAACTCCATAGCCTCTTCATGGCGTGCGCGGGCTGGGAGGAGTTTTGCCGGGCCGCGGTGCACGAAGGCTGGTTCCCGTCCGCCGGACCGGAGACAGCCGCGGTCTACCTCCACATAGCCGACGAACTCACAGACGTGCCGGAGGAGCTCCTGGAAGAGGCGCGCCCGGCCTTCCAACGTGACCTCGCGTCCAAAGGGGGCCTTGCCGCCTCCTACCGGGACCAGCCGCCAGAAATCCGCGCCCACGCAGCGCCGGCGGACGCGGGCATCGACTTCCTCTACCCGGAGAAGCTCTTCGAGCGCGCCTGCAGAGCCGATCCGCGGGCGGAGAGTTTCCAGCGCTGGCTGGCCTGGGAAGAGGAGCGCGGCAGCGCGACCAACACGGTGGAAGCCGTGGCCCAGGCCTGGCACGAAGCCTCCCCGCAAGACATCCGCCCGCTGCTCTGGCTCATGGATCGTGCTGAAGCGCGCGGCGCGCTGCACAAGGCGCGCAAACGTCTCGAACAGGCGGAATCGATCGACCGGATCAATACCGCGGTGCGCCAGGCACGCATCCGGCTGGAGACGGCCATTGCCAGGCGGCATCTGCACCAAGGCAAGGCGCACCTCGCGCGCAAGGACCTGCATGCCATCCAGGCGCTGGACGGGGTCGACCCGGAAGCGAAAGACCGCATGTGCGCGGCCCTGGCGTGGTGCGTGGCCACGATCGAAGACGACGCGGAAGCCACCCGCCGGCTTTGCGACCGTCTCGCGGAACCGCGCGGCCGGGCCACCGGCGCGCCCCCTGGCGATGCGCAGGAGCATCAGGCGCTTGCGGTGCACGTGCTGCTGCGTGCGCTTGGGCATACCTGCGGGCTGCCGGAGGATCGCGTGTGCCGCCTGCTTCCGCCGCCGCCCGCCGTGTTCGCCCAGGGCGCACTCCCCTGCGCCGTCGCCCGGGCCCTGGACACGGGCGCGCGCCTGCAAATGCACCTGGCGCTCGTCCCGGAATGGGCCGAGCGGCTGGAAGACGACCTGCGCGCGTCAGACTGCGGGCTCGAGACGGCCGCACTCCTGCTCGTCGCGGACGCCGCCATGGCCGCCGGCATGCAGCGTGCGGCCTACTTCGCCGCCGGGCGGGTCCTCGCGCGGGACGCGCGGCAGCCGCGGGCGCTGCTCGTACGCGCGAAGTCCCTGCCCGACTTCGCGCGCGAACGCCGGATCGCCTGCCTGCAGACGTGCGTCTTTCTGGCCCGCCAGACCAGGGACGACGCCTTGGTGGAGGAGGCCGCAGCCGTCGTGCGCCCGCGCCGGCGGAGCAAGTACGCGAACATGTTCGCCCTGTACCTGCGCAGGCGGATCCTCCGTCCGCTCGAGGAAGAACGCGTCCAGGAGATCCTGGACATCGAAGCGGGGGAACGCGATTACCCCACGCTCGCCACGTATCAGGACGGCCCCTACGGCGCCGCTTTCCGGGAAGAGGAACCCTGCGACTGCCCGGCCTGCCGGCGCGCACGCGGAGAGGCCGTGGACGACGACGAGTTCTGGGACGAAGAGGATGACGACGAGGAAGAGTGGGACGACGAGCCGGACGTACCGACCGGGACCCTCGCCTGGATGCTCGAGCGGTTCATGGAGATGAGCGCGGGGAGATGAACGCGCGCGGCGCATTCGCCGAAGAACCGGCGGACCGCCGGGCGCGGCGATCAGGACGGAAGATGCCTCACGAACGGCAATCCAACCAGGAAGACCCGGCGCAGGATGCGCCGTGGGCCGTGCTGGGACTCCCGTCCGAGGCGAACGAACGGGAGATCCGCCAGGCCTATCTGGCTGCGGTCAAGGCCCATCCGCCCGACCGCGACCCCGAGCGTTTCCAGGCCATCCGCGACGCGTACGAGACGCTGCGGGATCCGCAGCAACGCGCCAGGCGCACGCTCCTGGCCGCAGACCCGGATACGCCGCTCGCCGCCGCAGTGGACACCGCCGAGGATCGCCGCGCCTTCACCGGGCCGAATCCCTGGCTGGCCGTGCTGGAGACACCCGCATGAGCGACCGGCGTTCCGCCCCCGGCCCGCACGGCACGAATGGCTCCCGCGTTTCCGCTGACGCGCACGCACGCGAACGCCCCCCGGCAAATTCGCCCGGCGAGGACATCCTGGCTTCGATCCCGCCCCCGGCCCCCGGCCGCGACGCATTGCGTGCGCGCATTCTGGCCACGATCGAAACGTGGCTCGACCAGGCGCTGACAGAGAACCCGCGGCCAGCCGGAATTCCGGACGCGATCTGGCAAGCGGTCGAAGACCCGGAGGCGGGCGCCGCGCCCGAAGGCTGCGACCTGCACGCGCTCTGGTCCTCGGTCACCGCCCTCACCCAGGAAGTCAAACTGCAGGGCCGCAGCTTCAAGGACATGGCCGATTCGGTACGCGGACTGGGGCCTCTGCAAGACGACGCGGCGCAAGCGCTGGCGCTCCAGCAGGAGACGGCCGAGCTGGTCCGGCGCGCGGCCTCCGCAGCCGGGACCGCCGCAGCGACGGCATCGGAGGAGCCGGATCCGTGCGCGGCCGAAGACGACAGCGCGCCGCTGGTGGAGACGCTACTCGATTTGCGCGACCGGCTCGTGCGCGGGCGCGAGACCGCGGATGCGCATCTCGACCAGCTGGCGGCCGGCGGCGACGCGTCTCCGGATGCTGGTGCGCCCGACGAGCGATTCGGGCAGTTGGCCCGCGCGGCCCAGGCCGTGCGCGAGGGCTACGCGCTCACGCTTGCGCGGCTGGAGGCGGCGCTGGAGCGACTGGGCATTCGCGAGGTGCCGGCGGCGGGCCGGATGTTCGACGCGCAGACCATGAACGCCGTGGACGTCGAGGAGACTGGGGCGCAACCGCCGGGCACGGTGACCGAGGTCTACCGCTGCGGCTACGAGCGCGACGGACGGATGATCCGCGTATGCGACGTCAAGGTGGCGCGCAGTCCGACGGCGGCGGACGGCCGCACGGGCTCGCGGGAGCAGCCTTCGCACGGACGGAGAGAGGAGGATTGAAGACCATGGCTGACGAACGGGTAGTGGGTATCGACCTGGGCACGACGAACTCCGAGATCGCGGCGTTCGCGGACAATCGCGTGCAGGTGCTGGACGCGCAAGGGCAACAGATGCTCCCCTCGTGCGTGGGGCTCTCGCCCGAGGGCGCCTTGCTCGTGGGCGAGACCGCCCGCCGCCAGCAGATCGCCTTTCCCGAGCGGACCGTGCGCAGCATCAAACGGAAGATGGGATCGGACGAGTCCGTGCGCTTGGGCGAGGAGAGCTTCTCGCCCCAGGAGATCTCGGCCCTGATCCTGCGCGAGCTGCTCGCGCGCGCGGAAGGGCGCCTCGGCGCCCGGCCCGCGGCTGCGGTGATCACCGTCCCGGCCTACTTCTCCGACGCCCAGCGCCAGGCCACGCGCGAGGCGGGCGAGTTGGCCGGTCTCCAGGTACGGCGCATCATCAACGAGCCCACGGCCGCAAGCCTGGCCTACGGCCACGGCGGCCAGGAACACGAGCTCGTCATGGTCTATGACCTGGGCGGCGGCACGTTCGACGTCTCCCTGGTGCGGCTGGAAGGCGACGTGACCGAAGTGCTGGCCAGCCACGGGAACAATCACCTGGGCGGCGACGACTTCACCCAGCGACTCGTGGACGGGCTGGTCGAGGACTTCGACCGGGAACACGGGGTGGACCTGCGCCAAGAATCCCCGGCCGGCTATGCGCGCCTCTGGTGGGCGGCCGAGCGGGCCAAGCAGCAGCTGAGCGCGGAGCCCTACGCCACGATCCGCGAAGAACACCTGCTGACCCGCGAGGGTGCGCCGCTGCACATGGAAACCGAGCTCTCCAGGGACGCGTATGACGAGCGCATCCGCGACCTGGCCGAGTCCACGCTGGAGAGCGTGACCGCGGCCATGACCGACGCCAACGTCTCCGCCTCGGACATCGATTCCATCGTGCTGGTGGGCGGCGCTACGCGCACGCCGCTCGTGGCCGACTTGCTGGCCGAACGGTCCGGCCTGACGCCCCGCCAGGAGGTCCATCCCGATCTCTGCGTAGCCCTGGGCGCCGGCGTCATGGCCTCGCGCCTCGAGGGACGGGAGGTGGAGCGTGTCCTTGTGGACGTCTGCCCGTACTCCTTCGGCATCTCGCACTTGGAGGAGCGGGACGGCTTTCCGTATCCGCACTGCTACAGCCCCACCATCCAGCGGAACACGCCTCTGCCGGTCACCCGCACGCGCAAATACTTCACCGCCTCCCCCTTCCAGGATGCGGCGGAGATCGAGATCTACCAGGGCGAAGACCCGGATGCGCTGAACAACATCCATGTGGGCGAGTTCCGCGTCGAGGAATTGACCCCCATGCGGGAGCCCAACGAGCTCCTCTGCCACATGGAACTCGACCTGAACGGCATCCTGCAGGTATCGGCCATCGAGAAGGCCACGGGCAAGTCCAAGAAGATCACCATCGAGAACGCCCTGCAGCCCAAGTCCGAAGAGGAGCTGACTGCAGGGCGGGCGCGGCTGGAAGCGCTCCACGACAGACGTGCGGCCGACCAGGCGCCGGACCGGTCCGCGACCGGGACGGAAGCGGCAAGCGATGTCCCGGCGGATGCCCCCGCGCTAGCGCTGCCGGCGCGCGCATTGCAGGAAACGCACGAAGCCCAAGAACCGCAGGCGCCCTCGGCGGTGCCGGAAGCCGTGGCAGCCACCCCTGCCGAAGCCGGACGCGAGACAGCCCCGGTCGCGGAACAACCCGCGCTCGCCGTCCTGCTCCAGGAGGCGGAGACGCTCACGACGCGCTCGCGCGGCGCATTCGAGCACATGCACGAAGACGACCGGCAGGAGGCGATCGCGCTGCAGGAGAAGATCGCGGCAGCGGCCGAACAAGGCGATGCCGACACCATCCGGAATACCATGGAGGAATTGCGCGAACTTCTCTTCTTCGTGGAGGGGGCCCAATGAACCGGGAAGCCCCCCGATGCCCGGTCTGCCGCGCTCCCTTCCGCGGGACGACGACATGCTCGCGTTGCAGCGCGGACCTGACCCGCATCATGCTGCTGACCGCCCGGGCCCATCGCTTGCGCGAGCAGGCTTGCCAGGCGTTCATCCGCGCCGACTACGGCCTGGCCGCCCTTCGCGCCTCCGCCGCCACAGCGACCCAGGACCATCCCGCCTCCCGCGCCCTCGAGCGGATCGCCACGCTGCTCATTCTGGCTTCACGCACACCGCCGCGCGGACGCGCGGATGCGTCCGTTTGCCCTCACCCCACCTTGCGCTCGTCATACTGCGGCGTGCCGCCCACGCCGTAGAGATCGCGCTTCAGCTTCTGGTAGACCTTGTAGTTCTCGAGCGGCACGTCGGCCTGCACGCGGTGATCCACGCCCGGCACGAAGCCGCCCTCCTCCACGAGGGGCTTGATCCGCTCGAGTTCGGCGCGGATGTCGTCCGTGCCCTTGGCCAGAGCCATCTTGCAGACCCCGCCCTGCATGCGCAGGCCCGGCCAGCGCCGGCGCATCTCCACCGGGTCGCTTCCACCGTTCACCTCCACCGGGAACATGAGGTTGATGCCGCCCGCGAGAAAAGCGTCGATCACCGGCAGGATGTTGCCGTCGCAATCGGTCCACGCCAGGTGGCAGCCGTGCTTGGCGAGCAGATCCGTGATGCGCTTGTACCGGGGCGCGACCACCTGCTCCATGAAGTCCACCCCCACGATGGGCCCGGAATTGAAGCAGATGTCCTCCCAGCCCGCGCCAAAGTCGAACTCCACGTCCTTGAGCACCGGTTCGAGCGTCTCGCAGACCAGGACGCAGAGCGTCTCCACGATCTCCTCGAGCAGGTCGGGATCGTCGTAGATCATGAGCGCGATGTTCTCGAATCCGATCCAGTTGCGCGGCCGGCCGATCATGGAGCCGATGCCCACGGCCAGCGGGTAGTCGCGCTGGTTGTACTTCTCGGCAAGCGCGGGCCAGTTGTCCGGGATGCGGTCGGGCGACGGCTGGAGCCGCTCTTTGAACGACTCCCAGGACGCGCGGTCCTTGATGGGAAAATCGATGTAGTGCGGGATGGACTTGTGGCCCTTCTTGTTGATCTTGGCCACGGACCCCTCGCCGTCCCGGTAGACGCGGTACTCCTCGTCCTCCTCGAGCACCTCCTGCTCGAAGCCGGGCTTGAGCCCCATGACGTTCACGGGCGCGTTGCGCCAATTCTCGATGCCGAAGTAGGCATAGGCTGCGGCTTCATTGTTCACCTCGGTCGGCAGGCCCTGCTTGTGCCACTCGGTGAGCGTCTCGGCCCAGTACCCGAACTCGAAGTTGGGCAAGGGCTCCACGCGCTGAAAGTGCATGGTTCGCCGCCACCGCTCCCGCAGGGTCCAACCCCTGGACTTTGAAGGCGCTGTGGTCAGCGTGGAGGCATCCACCCCAGCTTCCACCTGTTCCTGGATCTCCTCTGCATCCATGAGTATGCTCCTCGTCTGGGCCCGCACGCAGCCGCCAGCGTGGCCTGTCGCGCCGGGCGGATCGAACTTTCCTGTCCTTCCTTGCGCGAGACGCGGAGATGCCCACATGCACGACCGCGATTCCCGCTTGCGATTGGATCAAGAATAGCATAGGATAAGCGTATCTGCCAGACCAAACGCATGCAGTATGTTGCGCAGTTGCTGGATTATCTTGCTTTATGGCCAAGCGACTCTATTGCAGCTACCACCACGAGGTCACGGCCGAAGACCGGCAGGTCGGGCTCTGGATCCAGTCGGCCGGGCACTTCGTGGCCTGCGATCACGTCTGCCCGCTGCGCGTGCGCTCGGACTTCCTCGTCATCTACTGCACCGCAGGACGGGGCATCTACGAAGCGAGCGGCGCCTCCCGCACCGTCAAAGCCGGCCAGGCCTTCGCCGGCCTGCCCGGCCTGCGCCACGCCTACCACAGCGACCCCCGGATCGGGTGGGACATCTGGTTCTGCCACTTTGACGGCGATCAGGCCGCGCGCCTGGTAAAACTCATCGGCTTCCGCCCGGAAGAACTCGTTCTGCCGCTGGGCATGAGCCGCGAGGTCAGCGGCGCGTTCGCGGCCATCTGTTCGGCGCTCAAGCAGCGGGGGCCGAACGCAAGCCTCGACGCCACCGGTCACCTCTTTCAACTCCTGCTTCTCCTGCGCACCCGCCCCCGCATGGAGGGCATGGAAGCACGGGGCCTCCTGCGCGCGCTCGAGGCCGACCCCGACGATCTGGACGCCATGGCCGCGGCCGCGGGCCTGAGCAAGTACCACTTCGCACGTGCCTTCCGCCGCGCCACCGGTCTTTCCCCCTGGCGGTACGTGCTCAACCGCCGCATCAGCCGCGCCAAGGAACTCCTGGCCGACACCGACCTCCCCGTCAAGCAGGTCACCTTCCAGGCCGGCTTCAAGGACCCGGACTACTTCTCCCGCCGCTTCAAGCAGGAGACCGGCTGCGCGCCCACCGCCTTCCGCAGCCAGGCGCGGTGAGCGTTTCCGCGACCCGCAGGGGTCGGCGAGGCCGACCCCCACCGGCGGACGACCGCGGCATCCTGGCGGAGCCAGGCGTTCGCCTCTTGACAACCCCGACCAGATCCCGTATAGAAAGCCCGGTCCAGTCAACAGATACCGGAGGAGGAAACCCCATGTCTGCAGAGACCTCGACCGCCAAACAGGCCCTCAGCCCGCGCGCGGCAGCCGGCAAACCCAGCATGACCATGGCCATCACAGCCAAGGCCAAGAAGCTCAAGGCTGAGGGCAAGGACGTGGTGAGCTTTGCTGCGGGCGAGCCCGACTTCAAGACGCCCGCGCACATCTGCGAGGCCGCCAAGCAGGCGGCCGACGACGGAGCGTTCCACAAGTACCTGCCGAATCCCGGCCTGCCCGCCCTGCGGGAAGCGGTGGGCAAGCGCTTTCAGGAAGACATCGGCGTGCGCTACAGCTCTGACGAGGTGCTCGTGAGCCCCGGGGCCAAGTACAGCCTCTTCCTCGCCTGCCAGGCCC
Source organism: uncultured Planctomycetaceae bacterium (assembly GCA_964496245.1). GTDB lineage: Bacteria > Planctomycetota > SZUA-567 > SZUA-567 > SZUA-567 > CAZBZG01. Next base: position 8,618 of record CAZBZG010000173.1, read on the forward strand.
TGATCGGCGACGGGGACGAAGCCGTGCTGCCCAGCCCCTACTGGGTGAGCTACCCCGAGATGGTGCGCCTGGCCGGCGGCGACACGGTCTACCTCGAAACGAGCGAGGCCAACGGCTTTGCGGTCACGGCCGCGGACATCCGCGCCACACTCACGGCCAAGACCAAGCTGCTCATCCTCACCTCGCCCTGCAATCCCACGGGCGCGGTCGTGCCCCCGGCCGAGATCGAGGCCATCGGCAAGCTTTTGGAGGACAAAGGACTCTGGTGCATCACGGACGAGATCTACGACAAGCTGATCTACGGCGACAACCAGCACAAGTCCATCACCTCGGTCAGCGACTACTGCCGGGATCACACCATCCTGGTGAACGGCGTGTCCAAGACCTATGCCATGACCGGATGGCGGATCGGGTTCGCAGCCGGGCCGGTGGACATCATCAAGGCCATGGCCAACATCCAGAGCCAGTCCACGAGCTGCGCGTGCGGCCTGGCCCAGGCCGGCGCGCTGGCGGCCCTCACCGGCCCCCAGGACTGCGTGGCCGAGATGGTCCAGGAATTCGCCGCCCGCCGCGAACGCATCGCCGAGAAGCTGAACGCCATCGACGGGGTCACCTGCGCGGTGCCGGGCGGTGCGTTCTATGCGTTTCCCAACATCAGCGGCGTGCTCGGCAAGACGCTCGATGGCACGAAGATCGACAGCCCCATGGACTTCTGCAATGCAGCGCTCGACAAGGTCCTGGTCGCGCCCGTGCCGGGCGAGGCCTTTGGCACCGACCACCACGTACGCCTGAGCTACGCCACGAGCCGCGAGCAGATCGAGGAAGGCTGCAGCCGGCTCAAGAAGCTGATCGAAGGCTGAGCCGCGTGATTGCCGCGGCATCCTGAGACCATTCGACAACCCGCCCCCGACTGCCCTGTGTCGCCGGGGCCGAGCCTGGAGAGGTGCTTCGCATGTCCGAATCCATCCCCATGACCGAGGAAGGCATGGCCAAGATCCGTGGCGAGATCGAGGAACTGGAGAAACGCCGCCCCGGCATCAAGGAGCAGATCGCGGCCGCCCGCGAGAAGGGCGACCTCTCGGAGAACGCCGACTACCATGCCGCGCGCGAGGAACTCTCCATGCTGGACGCCAAGATCGCCCAGCTCAACGGCATGCTCGCGCAGGCCGTGCTCGTCGACCCCGACAAGGCGCCCAAGGGCCAGGCCGTGCTCGGCAGCACGGTCACCTTCCGCCGGGCCAGCGACGGGCGCGAGCTCACCCGCACGCTCGTCGGCCAGGGCCAGCAGGACCCGGCGACCGGCAAGATCCTCACCACCAGCCCCGTGGGCAAGGCCCTCGTGGGCGGCAAGGTCGGCGACACCGTGACCGCCGAGCTCCCGGCCGGCCCAGCTGAGTTCGAGGTGCTGGCGATCGAATAAGGCCTGCGGGACGAGTTCGGGTTCCTCCACGAACCCATCACGCACGGGAGGGGCCCTCTCGGTGGGGTTCCAGAGTCCGCAGACAAGCTCCTCTCGCTCCTGGAGGAGCGGCCCGAGACCAACGCTGCGGGCGCGCCTCTTCGAACGCGGCAGGCCCCCTGCAGGTCCGGAGCATGCAGCGCCAGCCGTCTGCCTCGGTCAGCCCGCGCCCCTGCGCAGGAAACGGGCCTCGA
>CAZBZG010000174.1:0-10231 GCA_964496245.1 uncultured Planctomycetaceae bacterium
TCAGGGGCCCGACCCAGCCCACCGCAGCGTGAAGAATATTCACTTTGCACGCCTGTGGCCGGCGTCTGTCCCCCCTTCTTCCGGACCCGGGGAAGCCAGTCCCCCTCGCCGGTCCAGAGCGGTTTTTGCTTGTCAGCCGCTCTTGTTTCTCCACAATCGAACATTTCGCGCTTTGGAGGGGATTCTCCCTCCTCTCCTGTGTGCGGACGGTCCAGCCAGATACCCGGGCGCGCCCCCGTACGGGCGCCATTCCTGCCAGGCTGGCCCGGTCACTCAGGGAGGAATTGGACCATGAACCTGTTCGATCTTCTGCCCGAAGCCTGTGTGGCGCGCGACGCCGCGCCCAAAGAGCCGGAGGGCGTGCTCCGGGCGCTTGCGCATCTGGCCAAGCAGAGCCCCGCCCTGGAAGACATCGAGGAGGAGACGATCTGCAGCGGTTTGCGCGAGCGCGAGGCGCTGGGGACCACGGGCTTCGGCGACGGCGTGGCCATTCCGCACTGCCGTCTGCCGGGCGTGGCCATCGGTCTCGCACTCATCGTGCGCCAGGAGTTCGGGGCGCTGGCCGGCGCCCATGCGGCGCACATCGGCGCCACGCTCATCACCGCAGTCACGGCGACCTGCATCGTGTTCGAGATCGTCGGTCCGATCCTGACCAAGGTTGGTCTGGAGCGGGCGGGCGAAGCGGGCGCCGATCCCGACGGCGGAGTCGAGGGCTGACCGCTATCGAGACTGGGAAGGCGCGCCATGGACATGCTTTCCAAGTGGGGGCTTTTTGGAGGTGCTGCCGCCACGCCGGGAACCGCGGCAACCCTCGACATGACGCTCTTTGTGACGGGGGCGGTCATCTTCGGGCTCACGTATCTGGCCATCGCGTTCGAACGCCGGCTTCCCATCGACAAGACAGCGGCCGCGCTCTTCGGGTCGAGCCTCATGCTCGTCTTCGTGCTCCGGAAGTCCCCGGGCGAGATGTCTCTGGGCGCGTACAGCCGGTACGTGCGGTTCGACGTAGTGTTCCTGCTCATCGGCATGATGGTGATCGTGCATCTCCTGAGCCGCACGGGCGTCTTCCAGTATTTGGCCATCAAGTGCGTCAAGGCCGGCCGCGGGCAGCCGCCCAAGGTCCTTGGGTTGCTCGTCGTGGTCACGGCCCTGAGTTCGGCCTTTCTGGACAACGTGACGACCGTCCTGTTGATCGCGCCCATGGCACTCCTGGTGGCCGAACAGATGAAACTGAATCCCATCGCTTTCATCGTGCCCGTGGCGCTGGCCAGCAACATCGGCGGTACGGCTACGATGATCGGAGACCCGCCGAACATTTTGATCGGCAACTACGTGGACGGCATCGCTTTCGTGGATTTCCTGGCCGTGCTCGCGCCGTTTGTGCTGTTGATCCTCGGAGCGTTCGTGGCTGTGCTTCTGGTGGTCGCCCGGCGCCGCATGCTCGTCACAGCCGAGGACCGCGCGCGCATCATGGACCTGGACGAGAGCCGGGCCCTGACCGACGTGCCGCTCCTTAGGAAGAGCCTGGTGGTCATGGGCTGCACGTTCGTCGGGTTCCTGCTCCACACCTGGCTTCATCTGGAGCCCGGCGTGGTCGCCATGGCCGGGGCGGGCGTTCTGCTGGTGGTCACGCGCGCGAACGTCGAGGAGGTCTTCAAGGCCGTGGAGTGGCCCATGCTGTTTTTCCTGGTGGGGCTCTTTGTGGTCGTGGCGGGTGCGGTGGACGTGGGGCTGATCGGTGCGATCGCCAAGGGGGTCGTACCGCTCACCGGCGGCAACCGGTACATCGCGCTTCTGATCGTGCTCTGGGGGTCCGGGCTCGCAGCCGGCGGATTCAACGCCTTCGGCTTCACCACAGCCGCGTTGCCGCTCGTGCGGGACATCGCGCTGGGCATGGGCCTCCAAGGGGCCGAAGCGCACCCCTTCTGGTGGGCCCTGGCGCTGGGGGCGTGTCTCGGCGGAAACCTGACGCCCGTGGGGACCACAGCCAACCTGGTGGTCTGCGACATCGTCCAGCGCACGGGACGCAAGCTCACCTTCGGATCCTTCATGAGGTGGGGTGCGCCCTGTGCGTTCGGCGCGCTCGCGCTCTCCACGGGCTACGTGCTGCTGATCGGGTATCTGACCTGGGGATGAGCGGCCGGCCGAGGGGCGCGGTCCACGTCACAGGCTCTGCCGCACCTTGACGCCGCGTTCGGCGAGAAGGGCTTTGAGGCCCGCGCAGGTGAAATCGCCGTAATGGACCATGCTGGCGATCAGGGCGGCGTCGGCCCGGCCGGCGGTCAGGACCTCGACCAGATGCTCGGGGCGTCCCCCTCCGCCCGAGGCGATGACCGGGATGCCTACGGCCTCGGACACCTTGCGGGTCACGGTGAGTTCGTAGCCGGACTGCGTCCCGTCCGCGTCGATGGAGTTGAGGCAGATCTCGCCTGCGCCCAGTGCCTCGGCCTGCCGGGCCCAGGCTACGGCGTCCAGTCCCGTGGGCGTGCGCCCGCCCCGGATCACGACCTCGTACCCCGAGGGGAGGCGGTCGTCCGGCGCGACCGCCTTGGCGTCCATGCCCAGGACCACGCACTGGCTTCCGAACGCTCGTGCGCCCTCGCGGATGATGGCGGGTGTGCGCACGGCCAGGGAGTTGACCGACACCTTCTCCGCGCCCGCGAGCAGCACCTGCCGCATGTCCTCCACGTTCCGGAGGCCGCCGCCCACGGAGAAGGGGATGAAGATGGTCTGCGCCACCTCCCGCACCATGTCGATGTCGATGGGACGGTCTTCGGCCGAGGCCGTGATGTCGTAGAAGACGAGCTCGTCGGCGCCGTCGCGGTAGTAGGCGGCCGCCATCTCGACCGGGTCGCCGATGTCGACGTTGCCCTGGAAGCGGACGCCCTTGGTCACCTTGCGGTTGCGCACATCCAGGCAGACGATGAGTCGCTTGCTGAGCATGCAGCACCTCCGTCGGCTCAGCATAGCGGGGGGGCGCCCCGGAGGCAAGGCGCAAGCCGCCCCAACGGCTGATTTCCCTTGACGAGGGCGCGGGCGGACGCTATAGGACATGGTCAACGAGCCCTGGGCCCTTGTCGCAAAGCCGAGCCAAGTCGCAGAGGAGGCCGCATGAGCGCCGATTTCCCCGAGCAGATCCGCGGGAGTACGATCTACCGTCTCACCCGCAAGATCGCCGCTGGCGGCATGGGCACGGTCTACGAGGCCGAGCAGGACGGGGCCGAAGGGTTCGTCAAGACCGTGGCCCTCAAGACCATCCTTCCCCGCTACACCCAGAACAAGGAATTCGTGGACATGTTCATCGGCGAGGCCAAGCTCGTGGCCAACCTCGTCCACCAGAACATCGTCCAGATCTACCAGCTGGATGCCTACGAGGAAGGGTACTACATCGCCATGGAGTACATCGACGGCATCAACCTGGAGGAGTTCTTCTTCCGGCACGAGGAGATGAACCGGGCCGTGCCCGTCGAGATCGGCACGTTCATCGTCAGCCGCATCTGCCGGGGGCTCGAATACGCGCACAACAAGCGCGACGACGACGGCAACCTGATCGGGATCGTCCACCGGGACGTCTCGCCCAAGAACATCATGATCACCAACGAAGGCGAGGTCAAGCTGACCGATTTCGGCGTGGCCAAGGCCCGGAACTACATGGAGCAGGAGGAGGGGGAGGTGCTCATGGGCAAGGTGGAGTACATGAGCCCCGAGCAGGCCTCCTACAAGGTCACGGACGCGCGCAGCGATCTCTTCAGCCTGGGCACGGTCTATTACGAGCTCCTGACCGGCGTCAACATCTTCGAGACCGAGGACGTCTTCGAGGTGCTCGAACGGGTCAAGGAGGCGCAGGCGCCCGATCCGCGGACCTATCGCGAAAGCATTCCCGAGAACGTGGCCATGATCATTCTGAAGGCTCTGGCGCGCGATCCCGCGGATCGTTACCAGGCCGCAGGAGAGATGGGCTACGACCTCGAGTACCAGATGTACCACAAGGGCTACGGGCCGACCATCGTGACCCTGGCCCAGTACGTGGCCGAGGTCTTCCCGGAGCGGACCTTCTACGCCCCGCCCAGCCGGGGGGACGACATCGATACCGCCGCTGATACCGTCTATCGGCGGAAGGGCGAATCCGAGAAATAGAGATGGGGCGCGGGTCGGGAACGGCGGCCTCCCAGCGATTTTTTTTCGTGCGGCGGGGGCTAGATGTGGTCGGCCGTGATATCCGGTAGAAGTTGAATCGCATTAGGATTCCGTGAGGCGATGCAAGCTCCCGACTCATGCGCACGCGGAACGGGATACCATATGTTGTGGTTTGGCGGCAAACCGGTCGGGTATTTTGTCCTTTTTTCCCCTTGACCCGAACGTTGGATTTCATACAGTCCTAGTTGAACACGTCAGGTGTTGAACGCCTAGCAACCGAGCGAACACCGAGGTTTTCCGCCGATCAAACACAGGGGATGCTGGTCTCGTTGTGCGTGAAGAGAATGCGGCAACACGCCAACGAAACAGGACGCAAGAACGTAGTGGGGGGAGATGGGGAATGCGTACGAGGCAAGGGGGGGAGCGATGACGATTCGGATCTATTCCAAGGATGGGTGCAAGAAGTGCGACGCGGCCAAGGGCAAGCTGAAGCGCATGGGCTTTCCCTACGAGGAACATGACTTGGGATACCATGTGGAGCCGCACGACGGGTGGCGCGAGGACGGCTCGGTCGCGGTCATGGCAGCGCATTCCATGATGGACACGCTGCCTCTGATCCAGTTGGACGAGGATTTCCACGACTATCCGAGTGCCATGCGCAAGCTCAAATGTCTGCGGCACGAGGCCCAGGCTTCGTAGGCAGGGCATTCGGCTTTGTGGTACGAGCCCAAGGCTCCGGTGTTCGGGGCCGCGTAAGGGGGAGACCGAGGGGGGGCCTCATACAGGCGCGGCGGCAGTATTCTGTGGGTCGATTCGCTACACGCTCCGCCGGGCCACCAAGCATGCGTCGCTTTCTGGAGCACCCGCGCGCCCTCAGAAGCGACGTGGCCGGCCTCGGGGATCGCCCCGAGGCCGGCTGTTTTTTCGTGCCGCGCGGCTGACGCTTCTCCGCATGGCGCAATGGCCTTCCGCTCGTGTGCTGGCATCCGCATGCCCGCGCGCCCACGCCCGGCGGCCATCGTGCTGCTTCACGTTTCATCCGCAAAGGTTCGCCGCTGCCGGCGGAAGGCGCCGGGCGGCGCGCCCGTTGCTTCCCGGAATACGTTATGGAAGCGCTGGACGGTGCGGAATCCGGCGAGGCCGGCCACCCGTGCGAGCGGGAGACCGGTCTCGGCGAGCAGGCGCTTGGCCCGGCGGAGGCGACTCAGCCGGATCTCCTGGAGGAGCGTACGGCCGAATGCGCGCCGAAACCGGACTTCGAGAGTGCGACGCGCGGCCGGAATCGCCTGGACCACGTCCGCCACCTGGAGTCCGTCAGCCACGTGCTCGCGGATGTACGCAACCGCCTGCGCCACGAGCGGGTCGGCGCAGGCGAGCGTGTCTGACGACCGGCGGATGATGGGCGGCGGGGGCGAAATGCGGACGGGCGCGGCGGGCGCGTTTCCTTTGCCGATGATCCGGTCCTGGGATGAAGGAGCAGCGCGTGGCGCAAGGGGCTGAAGGCGAACCGAGACGAACGCCGCGGATTCGGATCGACGCCCACCATCATGTCTGGCACTACGACCCGGCAGCGTACGCCTGGATCGACGAGTCCATGGCGGCGATCCGGCGCGATTTCCTTCCGGAGGACCTCGCACCAATCCTGGCGGCCGCGGGCGTGGACGGCGCGGTCACGGTCCAGGCGCGGCAGACCGTTGAGGAGACCGACTGGCTGCTCGGGCTGGCCGACCGGCATGCCTGGATCCGCGGGGTGGTGGGCTGGGTGCCGCTGGCAGACCCGGATGGGGAGCAGGTGCTGGCGCGTGTGGCCGCCCATCCCAAGTGCAAGGGGGTGCGCCACGTGCTCCAGGGCGAGCCGGCCGCGTACATGGAGCGGTCGGATTTCCACCAGGGCGTGGCTGCGCTCGGCCGGTACGGGCTCGTCTACGATATCCTGATCCACGAAGCGCAGTTGCCCGCAGCCATCGCGTTCGTAGACCGGCACCCGGACCAGCCGTTCGTGCTCGATCACATCGCCAAGCCCAAGATCCGGGCCGGCGCGCTGGAGCCCTGGGCCGCGCGCATGCGGGAGCTGGCTGAGCGCGAATGCGTGGCCTGCAAGCTCTCGGGGTTGGTGACCGAGGCGGACGACGGCGCATGGACGCCTGAGCAGCTCCGGCCGTACATGGAAACCGCGCTCGAAGCCTTCGGCCCGGCCCGGCTCCTCTTCGGCTCGGACTGGCCCGTGTGCCTGGTGGCCTGCGACTACGCCCGCTGGATCGGCATGGTGGAGGATTTCGTATCGTCCCTCTCCGCGGATGAGCAGGCCGCGATGTTCGGCGGCAACGCGGTGGAGGTATACGGATTGTGAATTGGGAGCCGGCGGCACGTCCGCCGGCTCCAGGAGGGATCTGCCATGCAAGTCTTGCGCATCTTTGAGCCCGGCCGTACGGAGGTGGCCGACGTTCCCGCACCCGTGCCCGGGGAGGGCGAGGTTTTGCTGCGTGTGGAGCAGGTGGGGTTCTGCGAATCGGACCTGGCCACCTACGAAGGCCGCAATCCCATGGTCTCCTATCCGCGCATTCCCGGCCACGAAATCGCGGCTGTGGTGGAGGAGATCGCGGCCGGTGTGCCCGACGCGATCCAGCCCGGTGCCCGCGTGACGGTCCTGCCGTAGACGAGCTGCGGGCTCTGTGCCGCGTGCCGGCGTGGCCGGCCCAATGCGTGTGCGCACAACCAGACCCTGGGCGTGCAGCGCGACGGCGCCATGGCCGCGCGGATCGCGGTGCCGTGGCAGAAGGTAGTCGCAGCCGAGGCGCTGTCGACCAGGGAACGCGCGCTGGTCGAGCCGCTCACCGTGGGATTCCACGCGGTGGACCGGGGCCGTGTGGACGACACGGACACGGTCCTGGTGCTCGGCTGCGTCTCGCCAGGCCCGCCTCCGGCCTGTCTCACCACGCGAACGCCACCGCCACATTCTCCTCCGGATGGTCGCGCAGCGTGGCGTAGGCGGTGGGGGCCTGGTCAACGGGGGTGGGGCCGTCGAGGAAGTCGTCCACGCAGAGTGCGCCCTGCCGGATACGTTCCATGACCGCGCGCCGGTCCCCGACAGTGCGGTCGCAGGGCGTGAGCACGAGCGCGCCTTCGGTCTGCTTCCAGCCGCCCGGCCGGGTCTCCTCGCCCTGCTCGTAGGTCGCTAGATACACGATGCGCGGCCAGGCGGCCGGGTCGGATCGCAGTGCGCTCACGCTGTACCGGGCGTCCAGACGCCGGCCGGCGGGCTGGCGGATGAGGGACCGGGCCAGGCGCGCGCCCGCCAGGCTGGCCGACGCTTCGACCACGATGTCCGCGCCGCCGTCGAGATGGGCGCGAATCCGTTCGGCTGCGTCGGATGCATTCCCGTCCACAGCTGCGGCCACGCCCAGCTGCTCGGCGCGCGCGAGGCGACTCGAAACGAGATCGGTCACGATCACGCGCGCCCCGTGCAGGCACAGCCACCGCGCGGCGCATGCGCCGATCAGGCCCTGGCCGATCACCACAGCGGTCTCGTCCAATGCGGGAAAGGCCATGCTCACCCCGCGCCAGCTGATGGCCGCCACCTCCGCGGGGACGTAGGCCCACGGGTCTGCGCCCGCGGGCAGCTTGAGCACTGCGTCCGGACCATGGATGGCCGCGCAATGGCAGCTCGCCTGCCCGCCCCAGAGCGGCGTGATCCCCTCGATCGGCAGGGGATTGCGGCCGCTGACGAGTTCGCCCGCTTCCCAGCCCGGCGTCTCCGGTCCGGTCGCTTCGATCCGGCCGATCCAGGCGTAGCCCGGGATCACGGGGAACTTGCCCTTGCTCTCCTTGGTGCCCCGCAGGATGCGCAGCTCCGTACCCGGGCTCACAAAGGAGAAGAGCGTGCGGGCACGGAGCTCGCCCGGCCCTGGGTCGGGTACGGTGACGTCGCGGAATTCCACCTGGCCGGGCGCGGAGAACACGATGGCGCGGGCATCATCGGGCATGTCGGTCTCCTGGGGCCGGCGCGATTACGCTGCGCGCGCAGTTGAGAGCACGTCTTCGACCGCTGCCGGTCCCAGCACGCCCCGCAGCATGGCGAGCACGTTCTCCGGGGGCGTACCCGCCTGGATGGCGTGGGACGGCGCAGCGATGTAGCCGCCCCCGCGGCCGAGCGTGTCCACGAGCGAGCGGCAGGTGGTCTCCACCTCGTTGGGCGTGCCGCGCGGCAGGAGTTGCTGGACGCTGATCGCGCCGTGGAAGGCGAGCCGATCGCCAAAGGTGCGTTTGAGCCGGGCCGGGTCCATGCCGGCCGCATCCGTCTGCACGGCCTCGATCGCGTCCACGCCGGCGTGGAGCAGGGCGGGGATCAGGTCGAAGATCGCTCCATCGGAGTGGAGCATGCATGTCGCACCCGGTGCGCGTGCGCGCACGGTCTCCGTGATCGCGCGGTGGAAGGGCTGGAGCACCGCGCAATAGGCGTCGGGCGACATGAGCGGGCCGTTCTGGGTGCCCAGGTCGTCGGCAAAGAAGGCGATGTCGATGTGCGCGCCCGCGGCCGCGAGCACGCGCGCGAGGCGTTCGACCAGGAAGTCGGTGATGCGTTCGAGTGCGGCGCGCACGAGCGCGGGATTGACCAGCACGTTCATGAGCGCCTCTTCCATGCCCGTCATCCAGCAGTAGAGTTCGAACGGGTTGCCCAGGAAGTACTGGACCGCCTTCGTGCCTGTGGCCGCCTGTTCGGCCAGGCCGTCGGTCACAAACCAGTCCGGATCGGGCCACGCGTGGTTGCGCAGCGCAGCCGGGTCTTCGATGCCGGCCAGCGGGAAGTCGCAGAATTCCTCGTAGTGCCCGCCGTCGTAGGCGGCCGTGCGCGTGCGGATGCCCCAGATGCCGGTCATGAGGTTGTCCGCGTCCGGGCCCACGTACGTGGGGCCCACGCTGCGCTTGTCGCTGACCGTCTCGCGGAGTCGGTCCCACGACAGGCCCTGGTCTGCGAAGAAGGCCGCGAGCGTGCGCTGCATCTCGGGCGTGGCGCAGAATCCCCAGCTGAAGGGTACGCGGTCGGGTTGCTGGAGCGCGAGCGCTGTGCGGACGCGTTCGCGGGAGGTGGTCGTGATGTCGATCATGCGTTTCCTTTGGGCGTTTCGCTTGTCAGACGGCTCGCGTAGGCACTATAATGCGCGTAGCCGCGCCGCGGAATGCACGCGGCCGGGATTCGATTTGCACAAAACCGGGATTCTGCCCGCGCCCTGGGAGTTCTCATGGCTGACGCCCGCTGCCTCTTTGCCGCGTACCTGCCTCTGGATGCGGGCTTTTCGTGCGCCTTTCACACCCACCCCTGCACGGAGATCATCTACAACGACGGATGCGCGGGCGAGCTCTTCCACGGCCAGGAGGCCCAGGCCTACGCGCCCGACACGGTCATGGTCTACCAGGAGGGCGCGTCCCATCGCGTGGAGAACCGCACGGCCGGCCGCCAGTACTGCGTGGGTGTGGTGGGGTGCGGCGCCGAGCGTCTGCCGGTCACGGTCGTTGCAGCGGACGACGCTGTGCGCGGGCTGGTGGCGCAGATGGATGCGGCTGCACAGGTGGGCGACGGGCTGCGCCAGGAGCGCCTCGACCTGTTGGCCGGCCTCCTGGCGCTCGCGTGCCGCGAGCTCGTGCGGGACGAGGATCTGCGCCAGGAGACGGACAGCCCGGCCGTGCGCGCCAAGCGCATCCTGGACAGCCGGTTCCACGAGCGCATCGATCTGCGCGCGCTTGCGAGCTCGCTCTTCGTGAGCGCGGATTATCTGCGGGAGCTCTTCAAGGGCACATTCGGCGACGCGCCCATGCACTACCTCATCCAGCGCCGCATCGACCACGCCCGCGACCTCTTGCGGCTGACCGATCTGCCGGTCCACGAGGTCGCCGCCCGCTGCGGCATCGAGAACCCCTACTACTTAAGCCGCCTCTTCCGCAAGGTGATGGGCGAGAGCCCTTCGGCGTACCGCCGATCGGCGGGCAAGGCGAGCGGGGAAGGAGGGTGACGCGCGGATAGAGGGACAGATACCATAATTCGTTTGCATGGCATATCCGGACCAGCTATGATGTCTGCATGACACGCATCGCAAGG
>CAZBZG010000175.1:0-6301 GCA_964496245.1 uncultured Planctomycetaceae bacterium
TGCATCAAGCTCATTTACCTTGAATTCCGGAGCTTCCAGGAAAGGATACGCATCATGGGGGAGGTACAGGCCATCCTGGAAGACGACGAGCAGGCCCGCCGGTGCGGCATGGCTCTGATCGACCTCATGCTCTCGGATGGGAGCGGCATGGACGTGGTCAAGATGATCCGCGCCTGTCCGGCGACGCAGGACATCCCGATCCTGGTGACTTCGGCCATGAACCGTTCCGATGTGCTCCTGTGTACCGCCGACGGGTATCTGCGCAAACCGTTCTCGGCCGACCACCTGGTCGAAGTGGTCGGTCAGACGCTGCGGCGTCGCTATGATGGACACGAAGAGCTCGTCGACGAACTCAAGGACGAGCCCGACGCAGACGGGTAGAGCGCTTTTTCCGCCCGCTGTTGGGTGGGCGGCGAGCCGGGGATGCCGTGCTGCGGGCCGCCGCGCCGCATACGCTTTGGATTTTGAGGCTTGACATTCTCTCCCGAATGTGCGAAAAGATCGGCCTGACAGGAAGACGAGAGAAGAGAACGCGTGAAGAAAGGCGAAGAGGAGAGGTGATCGCAGCATGGTGATGACCGCGGAAAAGAAGACCAGCATCATCCAAGAGTATGCCACGCACGAAGGCGATACGGGCAGTCCGGAAGTGCAAGTCGCGTTGCTCACCCAACGCATCGGTGAGCTCACGGAGCATCTGCGCGGACACAAGAAAGACCGCCATTCCCGCCGCGGGCTGCTCATGATGGTCAGCAAACGCAATCGCCTGCTCGCCTACCTGCGCCGCAAGGATGTCGAGCGATACCGCGCCCTTGTCGCCCGCCTCGACCTTCGGGCCAAGGTATGAGACGCCCGTCCGAGTTCGGGATTCTCTTTCCATGGCTCCGTCCGTGGGGCGTTGCGCGCGTGGTCGGCGCATTGCGCCCTGGAGAGGGGGGCTTTGCGCGAGAGCGCGGCGAAACACGAATCGAAACCAGATGATGAGAAGAACAAACGCCTAGAGAATTGGAGAGACGACGGATGGATTTGCAGCTGAATGAAATCACAGTGGAGCGGGAACTCGGAGGGCGGACGCTCACCCTCTCGACGGGGTTGATGGCGCGCCAGGCCGCCGGTGCGGTCGTCGTACGGTACGCCGATACCATGGTCTTGACCGCGGCGACCTGCTCGCCCCCGCGATCCAAGGACCTCGACTTCTTCCCGCTGATGGTCGATTACCGGGAGAAGACCTACGCCGCCGGCAAGTTTCCCGGCGGGTTCTTCAAGCGCGAAAAGGCTCCGAGCGCCAAGGAAATCCTGACCATGCGGCTGGCCGACCGCCCCATCCGGCCGCTGTTCCCCAATGGATACCGGCAGGACGTGATCATCCAGTCGATCGTGCTGTCGGCCGACATGGAAAACGAGCCGGACGTCCTCAGTCTCATTGGGGCTTCGGCCGCGGTAAGTCTCAGCACCATGCCGTTCGCCGGGCCGATCGGCGCGGTGCGCATGGGGCTGGTCGACGGCGAACTGGTGATCAATCCCACGCATAAGCAGGCCGATGAGGGGGATCTCAATCTGGTGATCGCCGGTACGACCGAGAACATCACCATGGTGGAGGCCAGCGCCAACGAGCTCCCCGAGGATCGGATGCTGGAAGCTCTCAACAAGGGGCACGAGGTCTGCCGAACCGTGGCGGAGATGATCCGGGAACTCGAAGAAAAAGCAGGGCGGACGGAGAGGGAGACCCCTGCCGACCCCGAGAAGCCGGCCTGCCTCGAGCAGGTGCGGGAGGCCGCGGGCGACCGGCTTGGCGAAGCCTTGCGCGCGCCCACGAAGCAGGCACGGCGAGAGGCCGTGCAGGCGCTCGGAGAAGAGTTGGTGGATCGCCTGGCCGGCGAGCCGGACGAGGGGGGCCTTGACGCCGAACAAGTGATTCAGGCCTTCGGGATGCTGGAAAAGGCGGCCGTGCGGGAGATGGCCAAGGCGGGCAAGCGGGTTGACGGACGGGATACCAAGACCGTGCGCCCCATCGACTGCCGCGTCGGCGTTTTGCCGCGCACCCACGGCTCGTCCCTGTTCACCCGCGGCGAGACCCAGGCTTTGGTGGCCGCGACGCTCGGGACCGTCTCCGATACCCAGCGGGTGGACGGGTTGCGGGATGCCTACGAAGAGAAGTGGTTTTTGCACTACCAGGCACCCGGTTTTTCGGTGGGCGAGAGCCGACCGCCGCGCGGGCCCAGCCGGCGCGACGTGGGCCACGGCATGCTGGGCCAGCGCGCCCTCAAGGCCGTGATTCCCGCAAACGGAGGCTTTCCCTACACGGTGCGAGCGGTCTCGGAAGTCCTGGAGATGAACGGCTCTTCCTCCATGGCCACGGTCTGCGGCGCCACCCTCGCCCTCATGGACGCGGGCGTGCCCATCCGGGCGCCGGTGGCTGGTATCGCCATGGGTTTGATCCAGGACCCTGGAGAGGACGCGGTCGTGCTGACCGACATTCTCGGCGACGAGGACCACTGCGGGGACATGGACTTCAAGGTCTGCGGCACGAGCGAGGGAATCACGGCCCTGCAGATGGACATCAAGGTCGCCGGCATCTCGGCCGAGACCCTGCAGCGGGCGCTGGCCCAGGCCCGCGAGGGGCGTTTGCACATTCTCGAAACCATGAGCGCGTGCTTGGCCTCGCCCCGGCCGGAGCTGAGTCCCCGCGCTCCGCGGATTCACGCCCTGCCCGTGGATTCGGACAGGGTGGGCAAGGTGATCGGGCCCGGCGGCAAGACCGTGCGTGCCGTGCAGGACGAGACCGGCGCTCAGATCGATATCGACGATTCGGAAACGCCCAACATGGTAACCATCTGCGCACCTGACGAGGAATCGCTTCAGAAGGCGGTCAGCCGCATCGAAGCGCTGATCGCCGTGCCCGAGGTTGGGCAGACCTACGAAGGTCCGGTCAGGAGCATCCGGGACTTCGGCGTGTTCGTGGAGATTTTGCCCGGAACCGATGGCATGTGCCACATCTCGGAACTCGCCGAGGGGTATGTCAAGCAACCCGATGACGTCTGCCAGGTCGGTGACACCATGAAGGTCAAGGTGGTGAACATCGACGACATGGGGCGCGTTCGTCTCAGCCGCAAGGCCGTTCTGATCGAGGAACGCGGCGGCGAACCCGCTGACGAGAGCGCTGGCGGCGAGGACAAACAAGGCGAGGACAAGGGTGGCGAAGGACGGCGCAGGGACAGCTCCCGGCGTCGTGGTCGCGGCGGACATCGGAGGGACGGTGGGTCCAGCCGCAGCGGTGGGGGCTCCTCCCGGCGGTAGCCTGTGTTGTTCGCCAGCAGAGGGGATCGGGCACGCGCGGGGGGGCGCCAAGGCGCCCCGGTGGAGCGCAGGTTTGCGCGGGAAGCCTTCAAGTCTACAGTCCAGTCCGGTCGATAACCCTAGCAGTGTATTAGACTTAAAGTGGCCGTGCCTCCTGGAGAGGGCGGCTCTCGTAAGCGCTGTTTCGGCAAAGGGTTGTGATTCTCGCGGCCTATAGCGGCATCCCGGGCAGGACAAAGAGCGGGGATGTCGGCGGGCTCTTGGAGGATGGTAACATGCGGATTCGCTGGACACAAATCTTTCTGATCTCATGGGTTGCTTTCTTCGCGGGCGCCGTGGCCGCGCAGGAGGGTGGCAACGGAGGCTCAGGCGCCGAGCGGCTGGAGGCGCTCGAGAAGCTGGCGCAAGTGGCCACCGATCGCTTTGAGCTCGGTCGCTTTGTAGAGGCCAAGGCGGCCCTGGACAAGCTGTATGCCAAGCATCCCAGCAACAAGGAGTGCTGGCATCTCCGCGAGGTCTTCGGGGACAAGATTTTCCGGCACATGGCCTTCTGGGTGCACAAGGGGCGCACGCTGGGCGAAGCGCCGTTGGAAATTCTCAAGGGTGCCCAGGACTTCGACCAAGCGCAGTTGCTCGACCCCGACAACATTCGAGCGGTCGTGAAAGAGCTCGTTCTCCAGCCCGAGAACCCCCGCTATATGTACAGACTGGCCCGCATCGGCCCGTTTGCCGTACCCTATCTGATCGAGTACCTGCGCACCGGAGAGGACGAGGTCGCGCGCACGAACGCCTCCGTCCTTCTGGTGCACCTCGGACCGCAGGTGGTGGTGCCCGTGACCGAAGCCCTTCGGGCCGACGAGGACGTCCTGCGGCAGCACCTCTGCGACGTGCTGCGACAGGTCCGGCCGGCCGATCCGCGTGCTCTGCCCCAGCTGAAACGGATCTTCGACAACAAGGAGAATCTGCCGACGGTCCGTCTCTTTGCCGAGAAGGCCCTGGAGACGATCGCCGACGCGCCCGCCAGAAGCCTGCCCCGGGCTTCCAAGTACATGTATCGCGAAGCCAACCGGGTGTATCTCGGCGGACCGCTCGTCGACGAAGAGATGATGGATTTGGGCAGCGCCTTCTGGGTCTGGGATGCGGAGGCCCGGAAGGAGAAGGGCTTCCTCAAGCATCTCCGGGTGCCGCTGTTCGTTCTGGACGACATGACCACGCAGGAGTTGGTCTACCAGGGCACCGCGCTGACAGAGGACGAGAAGGAACAGGGAAAATTCCAGATCCTGCTCGCTAGTTCGTTTCTGGCGCAGGACGCGGAGATCGAGGAGCTGTCCTCGATTCTGCAGCTGCGCGGCATCAGCCGTCCACACGTCCAGGCGCTCAAGGATGATATCGAGGTGTGGGTGAAGCGTCTCTATCGCAACGAACAGCTGGCCTGGACCGTTGGTTCTTCCCTGCTGCTGGACGTACTGGACAAAGCCCTGCTCGACGGCAAGTCTCCGGTCATCATCCGTACGCTCCAAGGCGTACAGGAGGTCGCCGGTCCGCGGGGATGGAAGCTGCTCGAGGGGTACCAGCCGGATCTGGAGATGCCTCCGCCGGCCGAGGAGCCGAACGAGGCGACGCCTGCGGAGGAGGCTCCGCCCGCAGAGAAGACGGAAGACGCCGGAGCGTCCAAGCCGGCCCCAGGCAAGGCCGAAGCAGCGCCAGCCCAACCTCCGGCCGACGAGGCGGCTCCCGACGAACTGCCGGCTGCGCCTCCCCATCCGCTGCTCACCTGCCTGGATCATCTGGACCGCCGCGTGCGGTATGCTGGCGCCAACTGCCTGGCGCGCATCGGCCTGCCGGCCGAGCACCCGCGATACAAGGATCTGGTGCCCGTGCTGGTCGACGGTTCGCGCGAGAACGCAGCCATCGTGTGCCTGGTCATCAGCAACGATCCCAAGGTGCGCCAGCGCATCTCGGGCCTGCTTACCCAGGACAAAAAGGACTACCTGGTCATGACCGCGCCCACGGGACGGGAAGGCTTCTCGGTGGCCGTGCAGTTCCCGCCCAAGGACGCCATCATCATCGATACCGAAGTCGAGGAGTTCGCGTATCTGCGCAACCAGCTGGCCCTCCGCCAGCTCGTGCCGGCGAGTCCCCTGCCGCTCGTGATCATCACCACGCGCGGTCGGATCGAGGAGATCGCCCGGCAGTTCAGCCCGGAGCAGTGGGAGATCGACATCCGGTTCAACGTCTCGGCTGAAGACCGCGACCGCTTCGTACGGCTCTATGACGAGCTGAAGCACGTACGCCGCAGCCACGAGAAGAAGAAGGCGGTCTCCATTCTCACCAACGAGAGCCGCGAGGCGCGGGAAGCCCTCAAGCACGCCATCGTTCTCGAAGCCGAGCGGCGCGGGCGTCCGCAGCGCCAGACCGAGCTCCTCAAGCTCATGCACAAGAAGAAGCTGCTCTCGGATATCTTCGCGGTCCGCAGTATCTTCGTGAACGTCTTCCTCGACGAGGAACTCGCCGGATACACCGCCATGCGCACCGTCAAGGCCCTGCGGCGGGACGAGCGCACGCAGCACGTGCCCATCGCCCTGCTCTCCAGCTTCGGTCCCCAGGGGCGGGAGAAGTACGTCCGTCGTGATTTCGAGAAGTTCCTGACGAAAGAGGACGGCAAGCAGAAGGACTGCCGCCTGCTCGATTACGAGATCGAGGCGCGCGATCTGGAGGCAGAGGTCAAGGACATGGTGGGCCTCAATCCGCTGAGCCAGGAAAACTACGTGCGCGAGCTCTATTACCAAATCGCCCTCCGCAGCGCCAAGGCACTGACCGATCTGGATGTCGAGGCAGCGGGTCTCGCGCTGAAGGACACCCAGGTCCTCCAGCTGATCGACGTGCTGGGCGACACCTCGCGCAAGCCGGAACTCCGGGCCCAGATCGCGCGGGTGCTCGGCCGGTACGAGGCCGACCGGGCGGCCAAGAGCCTGGTGCGGGTCTTCCGGGACGAGGAGCGGGAGCA
>CAZBZG010000175.1:6311-10128 GCA_964496245.1 uncultured Planctomycetaceae bacterium
GGCCATGCTGGTGCGCGTGCAGCAGAAGGGGCTGGAGCATGTGGACCTGCGCGCCGCATGCATCGACGCGCTCGGCCTCATCGACACGGAGAACAAATGGATGGAGGCCAAGTTGGACGCCCTGGACGATCCATCGGTGCCGGTGCAGAAGGCCGCGGCACGCGCCCTCGGCGTGGCCGAAGGGGGCATCCCCAAGAATCAGACGGTCTTCGACGCTAAGCGGCCCAACGACCCGCGGGATCTCCTCAAGAAACGGGCTGCGCCCGCGCCGATCGAAGAGAAGAAACCAGAACCAGAAGGCGAGGAGGAAGAGGAAGAAGAAGAGGAGGAAGAGGACGCCCCCGCCTGGTGATGTGTGCGGAGGTCCTTTGTGCAAGCAACGCGGGGCAGGCCGAGAGGCCTGCCCCGCTTCGTGTTGTCGCGATCTTGCACCTTCCGGAGGCCTACCGCCCGCCCCCCAGCAGCTGCAGCACGTTCTGCGCATTCGTGTTGGCCGACTGCACGCCCATAAGGGCCGCCTTCTCCAGGATCTGGCTGCGCACGAGCTGGGTGACCTGTGCGGCCATGTCTGCATCCCGGATGGCGCTCTCGGTCGCCATCACGTTTTCAAGGGCGACATTGAGCGAATTGACGTTGGCCTGCAGGGTGTTGGCCTGGTAGGCGCCGATGCGTGCCCGCTCCGAAGCCACGTCCTGAATGGCCTGGTCGATCACCTGGAGCGCGGCCTCCGGATTGTTGGCGAGCGCGGCGCGCCCGCCGCCCGCGAGGTCCTGGAGGGAGAAGCTCGTTCCGTCTACGGTCGTGCGCCCCAGATTGGCCAGCGCAAAGGATCCGATGCCGAAGATGTCCCGGTTCTGCGCGCCGGCGCCTTCCCCGAGCTGGAGACGCATCCCGCCCTGGACGTCGCCGAGCGTGGCCGTCCGGGCAGTGGCCGCGTCCACGGGCGTGTCCTGGTCGTACCCGGTCTGGGCGATGGTGGTGGCGGCAGCCGTGCCTTCCTGGAAGACGACTCGGCCGGCGAACGCATCCGCCTCCACGTTGAGGGTCAGCCCGTCGGTCTGGACGGCCTGGCCGTTGACGGTCACGGTGGCGTTCTGCCCGGCCTCCTGAACGGTGGCGCCCTCGGCCGCAAAAGCGTCGCCTGCGGTCTGTTCGACGCGTACCGTGGCCTCCGCGCCGTAGGCCTCGGAGACCAGGCGGAGTTCGGTGTCGCCCTCGATGGCATAGGCGGTCACGCCCGTGGAGCCCGTGCGGGCGTTGATGCTCGCGGCCATGTCGGCGATGCTCGTGCCGGCAGCGAATTCGAAACTGGCGCTTCCCTCCGCACCGGTCACGGTGAAGGTCTGGCCCGATGCCAGCGTGGTGCCGCCGCCGAGGTCGGTCTCCACCACGGCCTTCTCGGCCTGATCGGCCGGGTTGCCCGAGAAGGCGATGTCGAATGTCTGACCGGCGATATCGGCCATCTCGTTGATCTGCGTCGCGCCCTGGTCCAGGATGGCGTCGGAATCGGTGGCGCGGAAGGTGATGCCTTGAGCGCCGTTCAGGAGTTGCTGGTCGGAAAAGCGCGTGGTATTGGCGATGCGGCTGATGCTGCTGAGCATCCCGTTCAGTTCGGCCTGGTCGGCCGCGACCTGGCTGGAGGAGGTCACTCCGCTGTTGGCCGCATGCACAGCGAGCTGTCGCATATTGCGCAGCATGCTCGAGACTTCGTTGAGGCCGCCTTCGGCGATCGAGAGGACGTTGTTCGCCTCCTGGGTGTTGCGGATGGCACGCTCGAACCCGGCCGTCTGACTGCGGAGCAGCTCCGAGATGATGAGTGCGGCCGGACCCTCGCGCGCCTGGTTGATGCGATATCCGCTCGAAAGCTTTCGCATGGCGTCGACCGTATTGCGGTGGGCGCCGAGCAGAAAACGGTTGGCTGAGAGTGCGGGAACGGAAGACTGGATGTTGAGTGCCATTGCATCCCTCCCTAGATCATGGCGCAAAGCCGTCCAATGGCTTCGCTGGCAGGGAAAAGCGTCCATGCTGCCGCTGACTCGCTGCGGCCCCCCAGGGACGCTGTCCCTACCTTTAATGTACCGCATATCATCAGGTTGTCAAATCCCTAGCCGGAGAAATTCCCCCTCATCGAGGATTCCAACGGCGCGGGCGGTTCGGTCGTTCGGTCGCGCTCGCCGCCCCCGGCCGCGTGGCCGAAGGCGCGCATGCATCCCCGCTCGCGTTGACATGCATTCAAGGGGGTCGTAAAATGGCGTGGCACACCCAGGGACGGCGGTCCCCGGCCAGTCCCCGGACCGGTCGAGAACAAGGAGACGCTCGTGGCCAAGGCCAGCGTGGACCCGGAGGAGTTGCGGCGGTTCGCCTTCGAACTCAAGCACTTCAGCACCGAGATGCAGACGCAGGTGGCGACCATCCACCGCCGGTTCACCAAGCTCGGGGAGACCTGGCGGGACGAGGAGCACGCCAAGTTCGCAGAAGAGTTCGAGCAGATGCTCCGGTCGCTCGCCAAATTCGTCGATGTCTCGGAGAAGCAGGTGCCTCTGCTCCTGCGCAAGGCCGAGGCCATCAGCAACTATCTGAATCAGAGGTGAACGCATGGCGCCGCAGCCCGCCCACCTAGATTCGCCCGACATCCTCAAGCAGTTCCGCAGCCAGGTCGTAGAGTTCGAAGCCGCGTCCCGGCAGGCCCTGGACGGCGTGCGCGCCGATATCCGGAAGGTGACCGAATGGCTTCGGCGGGAGCAGCTGGCCCGCTGGACGCGGGAGCTGCGCAAGCGCGAGGAGGAAGTGGCCGAGGCCCGCAGCCGCTACGCCCAGGAGCGGCACGGCGGCCGGAAGCCGGGGTGTTACGACGAACGCAAGGCACTCGAGAAGGCGCAGCGCAGGAAGGCGGAAGCCGAAGAGAAGATCCGCGCGGTCAAGCGATGGGTGGTCCGGCTCGAACAGGACGCCACCAAGCTCCTGCAGCCGTGCCAGAGCTTCTCGGTCGAACTGGACACGCGGGTTCCGCGCGCGCTCAACCGGCTCGACAGCATGCTCGACAACCTGGACGCCTATCTGCGCTCTGGCCCGCGCGAGGGCGGAAGCTGAGGAGGAAACGCGGTGATCCATCTCAACCGGAGCGAGACGCAGCTCAACCGGGCCGCCCAGGATCTGGTGAGACGCTGGGACGCCACAGCCCCCCACTGGCGGGACCAGGCCCGGGCCGCGTTCGAGAAGGATTTCCTGGAGCCGCTGCTGCCTGCGGCCAAGAATGCCGCGCGCGCCATGGCGGACGTCACCCAGTTCCTGGAGCAGGCGCGGCGCGAATGCGGCTGACAGACACCTCGACCGGGGGAGGGCCCCGGGGAGACGTATCATGAGCACCTATGACATCCAGGCGGTCCGCCGCCAGACGCAGGAGACCCAGCAACAGCTCCAGCGCATCCTGCAGGATCGGGAGGCGGCTGAGGAACGCTTCGAAGAGGAGCACGAGGCGGCCACCAAGCATCTCCGCCGCTCCCAGGAAGAGCTGGAATCTCGCCTGCGGGAGGCGCAGGCGGCTGCGGAACGAAAACGCGACGAAGAGCGCAAGGCGATCGAAGCGGCCTACCGCCGCAACAGCACGCGCGTAAACGAAGCACATGCACGTCTCCAGGCGCGGATCGCGCGCACGCTCCGCGTGGAGACCGAGCGGGCAGAGGCCGAGCTCGAGCAGGCCAAGGAACGCATCACGCGGGAGTCCGAAGAGCGGCTCAAGCCCGTGGAAGCGCAGCACCAAAAGCTCGCCGCTGAGATCACCGCCCTGCGCGCCGCCCTGCGCGAGCACGGGAGCACG
>CAZBZG010000176.1:0-10088 GCA_964496245.1 uncultured Planctomycetaceae bacterium
CGTGTTCGCCCCGGGGATCGAACTCACGGCCCTGCTGCCCGCCTCCGCCCGCATCCAGCTCCTCTGCCGCGGGGAGGTGGTGCACGAAGTCGAGGACAGTTGTCTGGTCTATCGCCCCGAGCGGCCGGGCGCCTACCGCGTGCAGGCCATGCTGGAAGGCCGGACGTGGCTGTTGACCAACCATATCTACTTGCGGGACGACCGGACGATATCGTGAGCGGCCGCGTTCGGACAGCGCTTGCGGCGTTTGACAGAGCGCCGGGCGCGTTGTATACTGGCTTCTGGAGGGCGCCGGACAGGTGAGGGAGGCGCACGCTCGGCACGGCCGGGTCCGGCGCAGGATGGCACTCGCTTCAGGAGGGAGGATCAATGGCACTCGCGCCCATCAACGACCGGTCCCCGCCGCCAGCGCCTCCGCCCCAGGCCGAGGTGCGGCCGGAGCGTATGCAGGGATCCGCACCGGAGGCTGAGGCGCCGACCGCGCGGGCCGAAGCCCCGCCGCAGCAGAATGAGATCCCGCCGGCCGAGCGCGAAGTCGAACCGGCTCCGCCTCCGCGTGAGTTCCCGCAGGGCTCCCGGGCGGCCGAGCCCGGCAAGGGCCAAGTGATCGACGTGGTCGGCTGAGCCTGGCCGCGCGGACGAAGCCGGTCCGGATCCCCCCGCGATGCACAAGCCCCCTCCTCAAGGGGAGGGGGCTTGCTTGTTGGCGTGGCAGGAGCTTGCGCCTTAGCCGAAGATGTCCACCTGCGACGAGCGCGTGATCTGGTTCTGGATGGCGAGAGCTTGGAGAGCGGATTGCCGCAGCGACTCCAGTCGCGCCAGGCGCACCGACTCTTCGGCCTCGTCGGTCCGCATGATCAGGTCGCGATGGTTTCCCCATGTCGCGATGTTGTCGGCCAGGAGGTCATTCTGCCGCTCCAGGTAGTAGTCGCCGACGTTGCCCACGCTGCGGGCCATGCCTTCTGCCTTGTCCAACGCGTCATCGATCTGGGTTCGCATCTGGTCTGTTGTGACGCCATTGGCAAAGGCTGTGTCGAAATCGGCCGGATCGGTGGTCCCGTCGGCGTCCAGATTGAGACTGGCCTCCTGCATATCTTTGAACGTGATTGTTACGGTATCCCCGCTGTCGGGACCGTAGCGGACGGTCGCGTTGTAGTCCGCGCCCTGGCTCATGATGGTGACCGCCTGGAACTCCGTATCGTCGGCCAGGTCCTCGATCATTCCGGCCTTGTCGGTTAGGGTCTGCTCCAGACTGTTTTGGACATCCGGGTCCGACGTATTGTCGTACTCGTTCAGCAGGGACTTCATGTCCTGCAGGTGCGTGATCATGGCAGTGAGCGCATCGTCCACGCTGTTGAGTTCGGAGACCGTCTCCTTGTTGCTGTCGAGCTGGGTCCGCGCGGCGTTGATTTCGCCGTCGAGCTCCAGTGCTGTGACGAGCCCCGATGGGTCGTCACTGGCGCGCAGGATCTTGTTGCCGGTCTGCACCCGCGCGAGGCTTTCGCTCATGGCCGTGTTGATCTTCGAGAGGGCGTAGATGCCCCGATAGGCGCTTCCGCTGAGATTCGTGTTGATGCTCGTCATGTTTCATCCTCCGTGCTTGTGCGTATCGCAACCCGGGCGGCATCCGTACCCCCCGGGGTGGACGCGGGTCATCACGCCGAAACGTCGAAGAGCTTGAGCAGGGTCTGCCGGGTCGAGACGTCCACGCGGATGGCATTGACCCCCGCCTCCTGGAGCAATTGCATCTTGGCCACGCGCGCCGTCTCATACGCCACGTCCGTGTCCATGAGCTCGGACTGCCGGTCGTAGAGTTCCTGGAGCATGTTCTGCAGATGGCTGCTCATGGTCTGGAGCTCGTCGCCCATGGTGGCCCCGAGCGCGCCGGCTGTGCGGCGCAGCGTATCATAGGCTGCCATGACCACGTCGATGGCGCCGTCGGGATTCGTCAGCATGTCGTTCGGGTCCCCGCTCTGGGTGATGGCGTCCAGCCCCAAAGCTTCGGCTGTGAGGTCGCGAAAGCCGAAGCGAGCCCCGTCGAGCGCCGTGCCGTTGGGGCCGAAGTGGAGGTAGAGACCGCCGCTCGGTGCGAGCGAGAGGGTGGCGTCAGCTGGCGATGCGCCCGAGACCGGATCGAGAGCCGTCTTGTCCGCTGCGAAGGCGAGCGAGGCCGAAAACAGCGTGTCGCTGAAGGTGACGCTCAGATCGCCCGCGAGCGCGAACTGCTTCCCATTGATGTTGACCGCGCCGTCTTTGCCGGTGTCCGAGACGGGGGGAGCGGCAGCCGGGAAGATGTCGGGCCCAGACAGCGACTCGTATGCGATGCTGCGCGCGTCGCCGTAATCGCTTGTGGCGATTACGATATCGCCGCCGTCCTCCACCGCGTAGCCGCCGATTTCGGCGATCGTTGCGTGGATCAGTCCTGCCGCCGCGTTGGCCCCCGTCCCGTTCGGAATGGTGACCGACTGGGCGCCCTCGTCGGTGGTGATGCGGATCACCGCGTCCGTGCCCGCCCAGGCGGGGTTGTAGGTCTCGCGAACAAAGGCCTGCTCCGCTGCATCGGCGCTCTGGAACTGGATGTGGAGGCTGTAGTCGCGGGTGGCCTTGCGCACGTGCGAGCGGCTCGTGTCCAGCAGGTCTCCGGCCTGCGATCCGAGCGAGATCAGCGCTTCGCCGGCGAGCACGGCCGTGCGGCCGACCGTCGCCGTGCGGGCGTGCTGGTCGTAGTTCTCGATCAGGGTGGTCACCTGGTCGAGAAAGGTCTGCTGCCGGGTTGGGTTGGATTCGTTGATGGACTCCTGGATCACGTCTCGCGCTTGGAGCAGCTGGTCGAGCATCAGGCGGAGCGTGCTGTCGATTTCGCCGAGCGCGCTCAACGAGGCCTGGTTGTTCTTGAAGGCTGCTTCGCCCGAAGCGATGCGTTTGCCGATGCGGACCGCGTCCACCATGCCGGTCGGATCGTCGCTCGCCTGGTTGATCCGGTAGCCGGTGTAGAGACGCTCGAGCCCGCTGTTGAGGGCGGAGCGGATCTGGCTTTGCGCGTAGACCGCTCCGAGCGCTGCGCTGGAGAGACTCGTGTCGATGGGGTACATGAGAGCTTCCTCCGTGAATCGTCCCGATCCATGGCACGGCGGCATCCCTGCCGCCCGGCCCGCTTCGCATCCCTACGCGGCGGGGCCTGAAGCCGTTGGTCCGCGCCCAGCGTCTTGCGACGTGAGGGGACCCGTTCGGTTGCCTGACGGAGCGGGGGCCGCGGGGTCAGACGCTGGCATGCCGGCCCCGTCCCAATCGATTCGGGACCGGAGCGGGTATGCGCGTCGGTCTGATTCGCGTGCCCGAGGTGGGCCCGGACGCTGGCTGCTGGTCCCACCCAGCAGCGCGAAGCCGTCCGGGAAGCGTGTGCGGAGTGCAGAACATCCCGATCCCAAACTCCACGACATCCACCCGGCCGCACCACCTGCCTGTATGCACGAGGCTTGGCAGGTCGAGCCCTAGAATTGCTTCATAGGCGGCCTCCTGTGTGCAGAAAGTCCGATAAAGGGTGCTGAAGTCTCTCAAGTCCCCGGCCCGGGTGCCGTACACCCAAGCAGCCGAGAATATCCCGATCCCAAACTCGGCGACATCTGCCCTGTCGCTAGCTAGGCACCCATCCTAGCGCGGCAGGGCCTTTTTTTTGGTGCTGGCGGGGCAGGGCACGCCGGGCGGGACCGCACAGGCCGATCCAGAGCCCGTGCGAGCTGGCGGTTCGCAAGTGTCTACCGAAAAACGGATTGGATGCGCGAACGCCCATTCGTGCCAAAATCTTGGCACTGCAGGCGATACACCAGGCACACCGCAGGGCCTCCTTGGCCTGCGTGAGCCTGCTTGTCAAGGGAGTGGGTCCCGATCCCAGACTCCGCGACATCCGTGTCTTGCGATCCGCTTCACATCCCTGCCCGGCGGGATCGCCGCCGCAAACGCATCCTCCATGTGCGAGCCTATCGCGGGTTCCCAGCCCGCGACCGATAATGTTCCACGAGGAAGCTTACACGCCAACACAACATGACGCAAATGGAAACATCTGAAAAAATGGGGGTGCGCGGTGCCCGCTGCTCATGGACGCAGGGTGGACGCAGGGTGTGGACGCAGGGTCGGACCACGATAACTGTATGTATGCAAGTAGATTAGGCGTCATCCAGCGGTTCGGAAGGGCCTTACATGCGTTTTTGAGGGCAGAAAAGACACGGCTAAGGACAGTCCTTCCGTGGACTACCCTTTTGTCCTTGGCGGATAGGTGGGATTTTTGCGGGCCAAAACGCCCGCTAAGGGATGTTTCAGGCGGCAGTTTTTCGCTTAACGCATTTATGTACATATCTTTATCGTGGTCCGACCCCTAGACCATATCTCTTTTGTCCTTGGCGGATAGGTGGGATTTTTGCGGGCCAAAACGCCCGCTAAGTACAGCGCCCCGCAAAATGGTGAACAAAATGACTAAAGCTTTGGCACTTCGATATCCGATAAGAGTTCGTGACGATAGCCCTTATCGGAGGAATCAATCATGGCTCGCGGACGCAAGACTTCTCTCCATCTGCTTCTTACCCAGGAACACCGGCTCACGCTCGAATCGTGGCTGCGCTCCACCACGGTCTCGGCGGGTCTGGTCAAGCGCGCACGCATCATTCTTGCGGTCGCGGACAAGATGCCCCTCAGCGACATCGCCAGATCCGTACCCATCAGCCGCCGACTGGTCTACAAATGGGTCGAACGCTTTCGGGCCGCCGGTCCCGCCGGACTCCATGACGCCCCCCGCTCTGGCCGACCGCCGGCTTTTTCCCCCGGAGGTGGCCGCCCATGCGGTCAAGATCGCCTGCGAGCGGCCTGACGACCGGGGGCGCAGTCTTTCCACGTGGTTTTGCGACGACCTCGCCCGGCAACTGGTGGCCGACGGCGTGGTCGATTCCATCTCCACGTCCATGGTTCAGCGCATCCTCGCCTCGCACAAGTTAAAACCCTGGCGCGTCCACATGTGGCTCAGCCCCAAGGCGCCGCGCGACGAGACGTTCTACGCCCGCGTCCGCGAGGTGATCGACCTCTACACCCGCCCCCTGGACGCGCACGAGGTCGTGCTCTCGGTCGACGAGAAAACCTCGCTCCAGCCGCGTCCGCGCGCGCATGCGACCAAGCCCGCGCGGCCCGGCGGCGACCCGAACGAAGTGGAGCACGAATACAAACGTTGCGGCGCGCTCCAACTCTTCGCTGCCTTCGACACCCGAACGGGCAAGGTGTACGGCAAAACCTTCGATCGCAAGCGCCAGGCGGAGTTCATCGCGTTTCTAGAATACGTCGATGCCGAGATACCGGACTCCGCCACGGCCATCCACCTCGTGCTCGACAACGTCTCGACCCATCACGGCAAACGTGCGCGTGCGTGGCTGGCGAAACATCCGCGCTTCATCCTCCATTTCACGCCGGTGCATTGCTCGTGGATCAATCAGGTGGAGCAATGGTTCAGTATCCTTCAACGCAAACGGTTTCGCATCGTCGACTTCAAGGACAAGGCCGACCTGGCGGCCAGACTTCGGCAATTCATCGATGAATGGAACGAACAGGCCCATCCGTTCAACTGGTCGACCAAGTCGGTCGCCAAGGTCATGGCCGATGCTCCGCAGACCATGGCGGCGTAATTCGTTCACGTACTTGCGGGGCGCTGTACTAAGGGATGTTTCAGGCGGCTGTTTTTCGCTTAAAGCACTTATGTACATATCTTTATCGTGGTCCGACCCCTAGACCCACCCCTAGACCCGGCCCCTAGACCCGGCCTAGACCCCGGACTGGCCCGGATCCCAACCCGTCCGTGCCCTGTGGCCAGGGCCCTCCGAAAGCGCTTGTCAGGCGCGTGCCGGATGCGTATCATCGGTCGATCCGAGCGGTTTCCAGAGGCACCCGTACGGAGGACGGGCGGTCTGGCGGAGAGCCATCGTGTTGAAGCGCGGACAGCGACTGGACAAGTACCGTATCGAGAAGCTGCTGGGACAGGGCGGCTTTGCCAGCGTCTTCCAGGCGTACGACACCATCGAGGGCATCCGCGTGGCGCTCAAGATCCCCCACGCGTATGCCATGAGCGAGCAGGTCTTCCGGGACTTCCGCAAAGAGGTCCGCCTCAGCGCACAGCTCGACCATCCCAACATCCTGCCCATCAAGAACGCGTCCATCATCGACCAGCATCTCGTCATCGTCTATCCCATGGGCGACCAGACGCTGGCCGAGCGCCTGCGCAAGCGACTGTCCGTGCGCAAAGCAGTGGAACTTGCCCAACAGATCCTGGAAGCCCTGGCCTACGCCCATCACAGACGCATCATTCACTGCGACGTCAAGCCCGAGAACTTCCTGCTCTTCGGGGAACACCGCCTGCGGCTGTGCGACTTCGGCATCGCCAAAGTGGCGTGGAAGACCATCGACGCGTCCGGGTCCGGCACGGTCGGGTACCTCGCACCCGAGCAGGCCATGGGCAAGCCGTCGCTCCGCTCGGATGTCTTCAGCGCCGGATTGCTCCTGTACCGGATGTTCTCGGGCGAACTGCCGGAGTGGCCTTTCGAGCAACCGCTGCCGGGCATGGTCCGGTTGCGGCAGCGCGTGCATCCGGAGTTCATCCGTTTCCTGCTGCGCGCGCTCGAGGTCAAACCGCACAAGCGCTACCACGACGCCGTGCAGATGCTCGAGGTCTTCCGCCGGTTGCGGCCGCAGATGCTCAGTCATCAGACGCGCCGCAGGCGCAGGCGCCACCGGCAACCGGCCAAGCGCGAGTGGGAGCGCATCCGCTGGAAGGAGTTCAAACGCCAATACGGCGCCGTGCTGGAGACGCGTTCTTCGTGCAAGAAGTGCGGCGGGCCGATCTCCGAGCCCATGCAGTTCTGTCCGTGGTGCGGCAAGTCGCGTAAGCAGCACGAAGGCGACACCGTGTTCCCGGCGCACTGTCGCCTTTGCAACCGCGGCGTCAAGCTGGACTGGCGGTTCTGCCCCTGGTGCTACAGTCCGGGCGTGGAGCCCGCCGAAAATCGTTCCTATTCGGACAAGCGCTACGTCGCCCGCTGTAGCAACCCCGACTGCCCGGACGGGCGCCTCATGGCCTTCATGCGGTACTGCCCCTGGTGCCACCGCAAGGTCCGGCGGAAATGGAAGATCCCGCGCAGCCGGGAAACCTGCAGCCGGTGCGGATGGGGTGTGGTGCGGGATTTCTGGGAGTACTGTCCATGGTGCGGGAAATCGCAGAAGAAGGACTAGGCCATCCTGCGACGCTGGATGCCACCCTTTTCCAGCAGATGGACATGGAGCAGGCGGAGATCCAGTCCGCGGCTGCGGGGATCGCTGCGGTGCTGTCGGCGCGTGCGCCCGGCAAGGAGACGCCGAACGAGGATGCGGCGGCCGTCTTTCACGTGGGCGATACCTCGGCCGTGCTTCTCGTGGCCGACGGCGTGGGCGGACTCCCGTCGGGCGAGCTGGCCGCTGCTTTGGCGTTGCAGGAGATCGAGAAGACCCTGCTGCGGTCGATCCAGGAGGGCATGCGGCTGCGCAACGGTGTGCTGAACGGCATCGAGAGCGCCAACCAGGCCATCCAGCAGCTGGGCGCGGCCACGACCCTGGTGGCGCTGGAGATCGAGGGCGAGACGGTCCGGCCCTACCACGTCGGGGATTCGGCCGTGCTCGTGGTGGGCCTGCGGGGCCGCATCAAGTGGCAGACGGTCGCGCATTCCCCCGTGGGCCATGCCGTGGAGGCCGGCCTGCTCGACGAAGAGGAGGCCATGCAGCACGAGGATCGCTATCTCATCAGCAACTTCGTGGGGTCGCCCGAAATGCGCATCGAGGTCGGCCCCTCCCTCCGCCTCGCGCAGTACGATACCGTGCTGCTGGCTACGGACGGCATCTTTGACAATCTTCACGTCCAGGAGATCATCGACCGCGTCCGCAGGGGCCCGCTTGCCAAGGCGGCAAAGGCGCTGGGTACGGACAGCCGCCGGCGCATGCTGGACCCGGCCGAGGGCGAGCCCTCCAAGGCGGATGACGCCACCTTCATCCTCTACCGCCGCAAGCCCAAGCGGCGAGCGCGAGCGCGTTCACGAAAACCGGTCGTTTGATTCCTATCCCACCCGGAACATCTGCCCCAGCCGGCGCCCGAGGAGGGCGGCCGCGCAGAGCAGGGCGGTCGCCAGCAGTGCCATGGCCCATGTGCCCAGTGCGGCTGCTACGTGTTCGCTCTGCTCGAGTCCGTGGATGAGCACGTAGATGGCCTTGGTGATGGGGTAATAGGCTTCGGATTGGGCCAGGATGAGGCTGTCGGTGACTTCGAGCATGGAGAAGGCGAAACAGAGGATGCTGCCGGCCGCGAGGTTGGCGGCCACGAGCGGCAGGGTGATCCGGCGCAGCACGCGGAGCGGCCGCGCGCCCAGATTGACGGCCGCCTCCTCGTAGACCACACTCACCTGTTCCAGGCCGGCATGGGCGGCGCGGACCATGTAGGGAAGGCGCCGCACCGCGTAGCTGATGGCCAGGAGCGGCATGGGATTGACACGCGGGTCGAGCAGTCCCGCCGGCAATGCGCCCGAGAAGCAGCCGATGTAGCCGAACGCGATGACGAGCCCGGGCACGGCGAGCGGCAGCATGGCCAGCGCATCCAGCCAGTCCGCGCCGCGGAACCGCTGGCGCACACAGATCCAGGCGATGCCGAGTCCCAGCAGCACGTCGAGGACAGTGGCGCCCAGCGAGAGCAGCAGGCTGTTGGTCAGGGCGCGCTGGGTGAGCTCGGAATTGAGCGCGCGGCCGAAGAATTCGAGCGTGTACCCTTGGGGCAGGATGCTCTGGAACCAAAGCCTGCTGGAGGCGAGGAGCGTTACGCTGATGTGCGGCAGAGCCGCGAAGAGGAGCAGGCCGGCCAGGACCGCGTACAGGGCGAACAGGGCGGGGCCGCGCAGACGGCGCTCCGCGCCAGCCGTGCTCAGCCGGCCGAGCGTGGCGACCGACCGGCCGCGGTGCAGAACGCGCTTGGTCACCCAGAAACCGGCCGCGGTCACGACCAGGACCAGCACGACCTGCGCGTAGCCCATGGGGTTGGTGCCGATCTCGCTCACGCGGTCGAAGATCATGACGGGCAGCACGTCCCGCAGGCCGAAGACCAGAGGCGTGCCGAGCTCGGTGAACGACCAGATGAAGACGAGCACCCCGCCGGCGAACACGCCGGGCGCGGCGAGCGGCAGGGTCACGCGCCGGAAGACCCGCCAGGGCGAGGCGCCCATGTTGCGAGCCGCATCCTCGAGGCTCGGGTCCACGTTGGCGAGCGCGGCCACCAGGTTGAGGTAGAGGATGGGAAACAGGTGCAGCACTTCCATGAGCACAACGCCCGCCATGGGCACGGCGCCGAACCAGTCGATCGGGCCGTCCACCAGCCCCAGCCGGTTGAAGAGCGTCGTGACCGCGCCTGCGCGCGCGAAGAGCATTTTCATGCCCACCGCGCCCACGAACGGCGGGAGGATGAGCGGGAGGAGCAGGGCACCGCTGAGCAGCTGCTGCCCCGGAAACGAGCGGCGGGCGAAGATCCAGGCAAGGGGCAGGGCGAGGCAGAAGCAGCCGACGGTGGTGAAGATTGCGATCAGGAGCGACCGGCCGATGGCCTCGAGGTGCTGCGGGCTGGTGAAGAGAATCCCCATGTAGCGGAGGGTGAGGCCCTGTTCGTCCGAGAACGCGTGCACGAACACGTGGGCCAGGGGCCAGAGCAGGAAGACCCCCAGAAAGGCCGCGCTCAGAGCGGTGACGAGGAGCGCGCCGACCGGACGCGGGGCGTTGCCGCGGGACGCGCTCACGCCTGAGCCTCCTTGTGGTCGGTTGCCGGCAGGATGACGGTGGCTGCGGGCGAGGCATGCCAGGGACCGGACTGTCCGGGGGCCAGGCCGGTGTCCGGACGGTTGAGGACCAGAGCTTCGAAGGCGTGTTCGCCAGCCTGCAGCCGGACCTGGAGCGTGCTGCCGGTGGGGCGCACGCTCTGGACCTCGGCGTCAAGGCGGTTCTCCGGGGTGTCGCCCGGGCCGGGTTGGAGGTTCTCGGGCCGCACCATGCACTCC
>CAZBZG010000177.1:0-10020 GCA_964496245.1 uncultured Planctomycetaceae bacterium
GAGCTCTTGGTCGTCATCACCATCATCAGCATCCTGGCGGCGCTGCTGCTGCCGGCGCTGGCGAGCGCTGTGGATTCAGCGCGCCGGGTCGCGTGCATGTCCAACTTCAAACAGCTTTACGCCGGCGCAGCCATGTTCACCGACGATCACGACGGCGCCCTGCCCTGGATGAACAACGGCGCCTACGGCGTCATGGGCCTCGCCGGCCCGCAGATCAAATCGAGCTACAGCCTGAGCAAGGCCCAGGAGGTCATGGAGGGCCACCCCCACTGCCAGTGGGTCGCCGGGTACCTGGGCGAGCCATGGACCTACGACCCGGACGAGAACCGCGTCCAGGTCCCGGGCGTCCAGGTCTGCCCCGGCATCGGGTACGGCCAGGCCTTCCAGCCATCCGGCATGCCCCACGATCCACCGCCCATGGTCGTGGGCAAGACCTTCTACAAGAACATCATCGTCGGTTACGGCGCCTGGCCGGGCATGTACGACGAAGCAGGCGGCACGACCAACGGGAGCCGGCTCAATTGCCGCTTCCGCAACCGCAACACCTGGGCGCCTCTGCGCATGCAGGAGATGCTCCAGCCTTCGGTCGACATCTTCCTCGTCGATCTCCTCGTGCAACACGGGCGGCAGAACTACTACAACGGAGACATGCGCATCGTCCCGCACAGCGTGGGCGGCCTGCCCAGCGGCGTCAACCAGGCCTATGCCGACGGCTCGGTGCGCTCGCACGCGTTCCACACCATCAACGCGCTCTACAAGACAGCCAACAGCTATCACCGCCAGGCATCGGTCCTCTACCATCGCGACATCGACGCCTCGGGGAGCTACAAGGACTGGTCCAAGACCTCGCTCAACTACGGAGGCTATCCCAAAAAAGGCTGGTGGGACGAACGCCTGTACGACATGAACTGGTACGGCGTGGTCACGCACAACAACTACAACAGCATTCCAAACTACCAGCCCGGCGGATGAGTCCAGCCGGGGAACGGAGTTCCTCTCTGTCTCGGAACCTGCACCACGTCCCATTCCCGACCCACACACCCCCTGCCAAGACAGGGGTGCACAGGGAGTCTGTATGAGACGTCGCTTCCCCATCATGGCGGGCCTATTGGCATGGATCGCAATCGGTCTGACGATGGCGGCACACGGCGGCGAAGCAGATGCGACCCCGGCCGCCCGCCTGGTCACAGGCTCGGGCCGCGCCGTGTTCTGGCGGGGCGAAGTGGTGGTGCTCTCCTTCACCAGCCCTGCAGCCGAAGCCGCTCCGACTCGCATCACGCTGACGCGTGCGGATGGCCCGGCAGCGCAGACGATCTACACGGGCTCGACCCGGGTCGCGGGCGAGCGAACGGATCTGCACCTCTGCCTGTCCACGCGCCGGCTCGGCCGGGGCGCCTATCGCGCCACAGCCGCGGCTGGCGAGCGGACCGCCACGGTCGACTTTCGCATCCGCGACGTGATCCTGCCCTCGCCCGGCATGGTGATCGACGACAACGGGCGGCCGGGCGTGGCCGCGAATGCGGACCTGGCCGGTCTGACCGCGTTCGTGGATTACATGTCGAGCGATGCGACCCATTCCGCTTTCCGGCGGTCGCGTGAGGCGCTCAACGCCTTCTTCGACCGGCTCACGCACCACCAGATGCTCCACTGGATCCAGGATTCGACCCGGCCCATGAGCTTCTCGCCGCCCCACTCCTCGGCCGAGCACCACGGCGAGTACGCCCGCCGCATGGTGCTCATGGATGCGGCGCTCATGCAGTATCCGAACTTCGGGGGCCAGCTCTTCGACTACGATCCCACCGGGTTCTACACCGACGCGCGCCACCTCGTGAGCTATTGGCGCTGGGGCGACCTGGTGGACGACCTCCAGGCCTACATGAAGCGCATGGGCGAAGCGCTCCACGACAACTTCCGGTCGCAGACGGACCTCGAGTCGCCCACCCGGGACGAGCTCCTCTCCTTTGCCGCCGCCATCGGCGCAGCCGAGGCCATGGGCTACATCGACCAGCCCACCCGGGTCATGGCCTACGAGATCGCCAGCCGGGCCAAGCCCCTGCCCGAAGCGCAAATGGCTTCCCTCAAGAAGCGCCTCCATGCTTGGTTCGCCTATCTCATGGATCTCAACCGGCGGCGCTACGTTGACTACATGGACGCGCTCGACCGGCTCGACCCTTCTCTGGCGCACGCCACCTCCAACACGCTGGGCCACAACGGGCTGCGCGACGGACACCACTACGCCAGCAGCTACCGCCCCTGCGACTTCCGCTACGTCTCGGTCTGGAACGACCAGGCGGGCAATCCAGAGTATCCGTTCCAGACACCCTACGCGGCCGTGCTCCTCAATCAGGAACGCGACCTCAGGCAGCCGCTCTGGGTGGGCACGGTCTTCAACAAGCAGATGAACGGACACCATTTCCGCAACAGCCTTCTCCTCGCCGCGTTCGGCGGCCAGGGCACGGGCTACAGCTTCGAAATCGGCAACAGCCAGGCCGCACTCGCGTCCGGCATGCTCAACAGCAACAGCCCGCGCAACCGGGAGGTGGAGCTGAGCGGTCGCCTCATGCGCCGTTTCGGCGACCTCTTCCGCCAGGCCCGCTTCCGTCCGCGCGTGGGCATCCTGGCCAGCGAGACCCAGGCGCACATCCGTCCGCCGCGGCAGGTCATCGTGGACGGCCAGTGGAAGCTCATGTACCTGCTCGCGCACAGCAACCTGCCGCCCGCGTTCGTCACCGAACGGGCCATTGTCGAGGGCAAGGCCGACGATCTCGACGTGCTGCTCGTCCAGCACCAGACCGAAGCGCTGCCGGACGCGGTCGAAGCCAAGCTCGCGGCCTTCGTGGCCCAGGGCGGCCGCGTGCTCACGGACACGGCCACCACCGTGCAGTGGGACTTTGCCGAGCGGTCGGCCGCGCTCGACCTGCCCTTCCGCGACCTGGGCCATCCCTACAACACGGCCACCCCGTACAACCGCCACGACAACAGCGTGGCCACGCTGCGCGATCTCCTCCAGGAGCGCGGGCCCAAGCTGCGGGCCCTGCTCATGCCTGTCCGGCGGAACCTGGCCGTGGACTGCAGCGACCCCGAAGTTCTGCTCTCCGAGTTGGACGGCGGCGCAGGCCGGTTCGTGCTCGCGGTGAACGAGAGCCGCCTCGACTTTGCCGAACTCTTCGACTTCCGCCAGAAACGGTCGAGCGCCTACCAGAAACTGCTGATCGGCCACGGCGACGGGCTCGTGACGAGCTGGACTCCGCGCCGCGCCGCGCTCGTGGTGGACGAACGTTACGCAACCGGAGGCGCGGTCTACGACCTCTTCCAACGCACACGCCTGGACCCCGTCCGCCGCGGCGGCGCGCACATGATCGAGGCAGACCTCGCGAGCACCACCGGCCGGATCCTTGCGCTCTACCCGGCGCCCGTGGGCGCGGGCGCGCTCCAGGCCACCCAGACGGTCGAGGCTGGCGCGCCGGTCGAGGCCGTCTACCGGGCTGCGGCCGCGAACGGCGAAGCGCTGGCCGCTGTGGTGCCGCTGCGTGTCCGGCTGCACGGCCCCGACGGCACCGTGCTGGCCGAGCTCTTTCGCGCGACCACGAGCGCGGGCATTGCGAACGTGCGCGTGCCCACCGGCGCCCTGGGGCCGCAAGGGGACCATACGCTCGAAGTCATCCAACTGCTCGACGGTCAGGGCGTGCGCCTGCCCCTGACCGTGGCCGAACCAGCCCCCGTGCAGGCTGCGCCCGCTCCAAGCGTGGCTGTGCGCGATCCAGGGGGCATCAAGGCCTTTCTGGACAGCGGTCCGGAGCTGGTGGTGCCCGTCTTCGACGCCGCGCTCCGGTCCCTTGCGGACAAGGTGGTGGCCGGCCTCAAGAAGCGGGGCGTCAACGCCCGCCTCTGGCAGGATCCACCGCTCACCACCTACACGCTCAGCTACAACCCCCAGGGCGAGGGCGCGGACGCCAACGCCAAAGTGCGCGCCGGTGAAGCCATCGGCAAGGTGGCGTTCCGGAACCGCAAGCACCACGTGAACGGCAACTTCTACGGGTCGGCCCTAACCGGCTTCCGCTACGGCGGACCCATCCTGCTGCTGGGCACCAAGGGGCAGAACGAGGTGCTCGACGGCGTGCTCGCCTCGCGCGTGCTCTGGACCGATGCATCCACGTCCGCACCCGGCCGGGGCCTGGTCCAGCGGATCCCGTACCTGCTCGACCGCGACGCGGGCGACGACACCCTGGTCGTATGCGGCGCGGATGAAGCCGGGCTGGAGGCGGCCGTGGATGCGCTGCTCGCGCTCCCGGACACAGACCCGGTCACGGCCGGGGTGCGCACGACGCGCACGCGCATCCTCCGAGGCCGCGGCCTGCCTCTCGACTGGCAGCCGCCTGCGGTCGAGGCGAAGCTTTCGGCTACCGACGCGGCCACCGTAGCGCCGCAGGCGGCGCAGGAGGCCTTCGGCATCGTGGCCATTCGCGACGTGTGTGAAGTAGGCGACCGTCTGGCGGTCCGGCTCGGCCGGGGCGCATCCAGCCTCGCGCTCGTGGACGCCAACGGCGGGGTCACGCCCCTGGCCTCGGTCGCCACGCGCACCCGTCTTCATCGGGGCGAGAGCATCCTGGTCAGCACGACCGGGCACATGGTCTTCGCCTACGACCAGGACGGCGCCCCTCTGTGGCGGGCCGTCGGCGGCTTCCACAGCATCCTGCCTGGCACGGATACCGTGGTGGTGACCTACGAAGGGGGGACCTTTGCGGTCGAGCCGGACGCCACGAGCCGCAAGCTGGAGGCTGCGCCGGAAGGGAAGGCCACACAGCCCGAACAGACCCTGCTCATCAAGAAGCGCGGACTCGGCATCGACGCGGTCAAGCCATATGTGCCGGCCACAGACCGCACGGTTACGTTCGGCCTGGAGACCCGGTATCTCACGGACGCGGCCATCAGCGCTGACGAACAGACCGTAGCGGTCTGCGGCATGGAGGGCGGCGTGCGCCTGCTCGATCTCGCGGGAGAGGAGAAGGCCGCGCTCGCCGTCGGACGCTATCCGCGCCTCTGGGCATTGGCGGGCGGCGGCTTTGCCGTGGCGTCTGCCGACGGCTGCCTGACCGTGATCGACAGCCAAGGCGAGAAGCGCTTCACAGCCGACGTGGCAGCGGCCACGCTCCCGCCAGCCGAGGTCTACGCCCGGCTGCGCGCCGCACCGCTGCTCACCTGGACCAATCCGCAAAAGGCAATGGATGAGATCGATCTCAGCCGCTTCTTCTGGTATCTGAAGAACGAGAAGGACGAACTCGTCATGGTCAACTGGCGCAACCGGGGCAAGGCGCTCGACTTCCGCTGGTTCGACGCAGCCAGCGCGGAGATCCGCTTTCCGGAGAGCCGAACCTATGCGGTGACCGTCTCCGCTGCCGCCAAGTACTACGACCAGGAGCCCATGAGCCAGCCCAACTGGGGCGCATTCGTCAAGATGCGCCAGGCGGTCATGACCGAAGCCGACCGGACCGAGACGTTCTTCAAGGTGTACGTGAACGGCACATTCGCCGGCCGGCTGGACCCCGAAGGGGGCGAGCTCAAGCCCTTTGTCACGGAGAAGATCAAGGAGGGCTGGGCCACGCTCAAGCCCAAGCCCGAAGAGATGACGACCTTCACCGGCACCATCGAGGCCAAGGCCGGGGCCGCACAAGTCAGCATCGAGGCGGTCGGCATGACCGACTGCTTTGCCAAGCATTTGTCGTTCGAGTAGGGAAAGAGGATACCTTCAGGAGGAGAGAGCATGCAGCTGCACAAAAACGACAGCCGTTCCGATTCACACCGCGGTCAACACCTCGGGATCTTGTTGGCGCTCGCCATCGCCGTCTTGGTTGCGCACCCGGGCTTTGCCGGCGGTGGAGTCGGTCACAACAAGGAGCTCTTCGTGGTACCCGCGCCGGGCAAGGTCGCGATCGACGGCTCGCTCGAAGACTGGGATGTCTCGGGCCGCATCCCCTACTACGTGGCCCCGGCCACGCGGGATACGCGCAGCGCCGAAGTGGCCATGATGTACGACACCGAAGCCCTGTACGTGGGCGGCAAGGTCCGCGACAGCTCGCCCATGATGAACCGGCACGACCCGCGGACCAAGCCCTCCCGCGCCTGGGACGCGGACGTGTGCCAGATCTTCTTCAGCCTGGACCCGGACGACAAGCAGCCCCTGCCCTACGGCCGCAAGAAGGAGCACAAGCACGTCTCGCCCGTGGCCACCATGATGCTCTGGTACTTCACGGACCGCAAGGAGCCGTCGCTGGCCATGTACCGCGGCATGGGCTTCACCAAGGCCGTGCACCCGGAATGGCACGAGAACGGTCACATTCCCTCCGAGCACTTCGAGGCCGCTTACAAGAAGGGCGAAGACGGATTGAGCTACACCTTCGAGTACCGCATTCCCTGGACCACGCTCGCGGTCAAGCGCGCGCCCCAGGCCAAGGACACCCTGGCCGCGGCCATGGCCGTCTTCTGGAGCCGGCCCGACGGGCTCAAGACGGGCGGGGGCAATGCCTGGGCGTGGAACGTCATGGCCAAGCCGGGATTCCCCTACCAGTCGGCTGCCTGCTGGGGGGCGCTGCAGTTCACGGCGCAAAACAACATCCCGCGGGAATGGGTGGAGGCCGACCTCCCGCCCGAACAGCCCCTGCCGCTCAGCTTCCAGTACGACCTGCCGCGCGAAGGCGAGTGCACGATCCAGCTCTTCGACCAGGAGAACCGTTCGGTGCGCATCCTGGTGGCCCAGCAGCGCCGGCCCCAGGGCGTGAACAACGAACGGTGGGACGGGCTGGACAAGAACGACCAAGCCCTGCCCGCAGGCACGTACACGTGGCGCGGGGTCGTGCACGATCCCATCAAGATGGAGTACCGCCTGAGCGTGCACAACTCCGGCAACCCGCCCTATCCCACGGACGACAACACCGGCGGCTGGGGCGGCGACCACGGCGAGCCGTCGACCGTGTGTGCCTTCGCGAAAGGCCTGATCCTGGCCTGGGACACGTGCGAGTACGGCTGGGGCCTGATCCGGGTCGACCTGGACGGCCAGAAGCAGTGGGGCTCCAAGCGCACGGCCCGCTTCCTGGCCACGGACGGCAAGCGCGTGTTCACAGCCGGCGGACACGGCTGGTCCAATGCGGGCGGGGTCTCGGTCATCGACATCGCCGACTCCCGACCGCTCAACTTCCAGCCCGGCATGGAAGCCCTCCCGCCGCCCGAAGGCGAGGGCAAGGCCGCGGTCACGGGACTCGCCTGCGACGGCAAACGGATCTACGTCTCCTACGGCGGCCGCAATGTGATCGGCGTCTACGACCTCAAGGGCAACCTGACCGCCCAGTGGAAGGTGCCGGCGCCCGGCCGCCTCGACGTGGGACCGGACGGCGCGCTCGTGGCCTTCAGCGGCAAGCGCATCGTCTCCGTCAAGGACGGCGCGGTCAGCGATCTCGTGACCGAAGAGCTGGCCGCCCCCCGCGGCATCGCGGTCTCGGCTGCCGGCGAGGTCTTCGTCGCCCTGGCGGGCGAGCGCCAGCAGGTCCAGGTCTTCGATGCGAACGGCACGCCCGTGCGCACGATCGGCAAGGCCGGCGGCCGGCCGGCCAAAGGCAAGTACGATCCGGCCGGCATGTACGAACCCGGCGGCATGGACATCGACCCGCGCGGCCGGCTCTGGGTGGCCGAGACCAAGGACGGGCCCAAGCGGATCAGCGTCTGGGACACCAAGACGGGCGAGAACGTGGACGAGTACTTCGGCTCCTCCGGCTACTTCGCCTACGGCAACATCGACCCGGCCCGGCCGGACGAGATCTACGCGCACCACGTGCTGTGGAAAATCGACTGGAAGAAATACAAGGGCTACCCCCTCACCACCATCTGGCGCAAGACCGCTCCGGACATGGTATCGCCTCCCAATCCAAGCGCGTACCGCGGACACCCCAAACTCTTCACAGCCAAGAACGGGCGGCAGTATATGTTCGGATCCAACAAAGTGCTGCGCCGCGACGGCGATCTCTTCAAACCGTTTCTCATGCTATACAACCGCTACCCCGCCCATGTACTCGGAGAGGACAAGAAAAAACACCGCAACGAAGCGTACCTGTGGCAGGATCGCAATGATGATCAGTGCGTGCAGGCGGAAGAGGTGGTGTTGCTGCCCGCGCGAATGCGCAAGGTCGGGCTCACCGTGGACCCGGAGCTCCACGTCTACCTGAGCAGCGGCCACGCGCTGCGGCCGGAAACAGTGACCGATGTGGGGCAGCCGATCTACGATGTTCAGAAGCTGGAACAGGTGCCCGTGGGCAAGGCGCCCCACACGGACGGCTTCGTCTACTCCTACCCGGGTGGGTCGCTCCACCGCGAAGGGAAATACGAGAGCGATCCGCGCGGCACGTTTGCCAAGCGCACGCAGGAGGGCGAGTTCGTCTGGAAGTACACGGGCATCCCGCACTGGAAGCGCTCCCTCGGCCTGCCCACGGTCGGACCGGGCCGGATCTGGGGCATGACCGGGCTCATGGGCGTGGCCGGCGATTCCATCGCCATCATGAGCTACTTCGGCGTGAACCATCTCTTCAACCGGGACGGCGTGTACGTGGCCGCCCTGCTCAAGGACGGGCGCACCCGCAAGGGACGCGGCGCGTACGAGGGGCAGCCCGAGGGACAGAACGGCAGCTTCGTCAAGCTCTCCATCGACGGCAAGGACCGCTTCTTCCTGATCCACGGCGGCCAGGACACGCGCGTCTGGGAGGTGCTGGGGCTCGAATCGGTCCAGAAGCTGCCCGGGGGCACCTACGAGCATACGCCCGAGATGGTGGCTGCGGCCCGCAAGGCGCTGGAGGCGTGGGAAGCGGCCAAGCAGGGGCACGCTCCGCTCGCCATTGTCCGAGGCCGGGAGGCGCTCGCCAAGGCAAACCCTGCGGGCAAGAAACTCGAAGACAGCCGGGCCTTTGCCGTGCACGCGGCGTATGACGAAAAGAACCTCTACCTCAAGTACGACGTGACCGCGCCCCATCCGCTCCTCAATACCACGCCCGAAGAGCGGATCCTCTTCCGCGGCGGCAACTGCCTGGACCTGCAGATCGCGACCGATCCCAAGGCGAACCCCGAACGCGCCACCCCCGCACCGGGCGACGTACGCGTACTAATCACCCGCCGCGACGGCAAGCCCTTTGCCATGGTCTACCGCCCCAAGGTCAAGGGGTTCAAGGGAAAGCCGATCGTGCTGCGTTCGCCCACGGGCACCGAATCGTTCGACGCGATCGAAACCACGGACCGCGTGGGTCTCGACTACGAACAGACGGACACGGGCTTCACCGCCGTGGCCACCATACCGCTGGACGTTCTCGGATGGACGCCAAAGGCAGGCAAGGATGTGCGTATGGACGTGGGCTACATCTTCGGCAATGCCAAGGGCACGCGTACCTCGGCCCGCGCTTACTGGGCCAACAACAGCTTCTCCGCCAACGTGGTCGACGACATCCCCAATGAGAGCCGGCTCGAGCCGGACGAATGGGG
This sequence comes from uncultured Planctomycetaceae bacterium, assembly GCA_964496245.1. GTDB lineage: Bacteria > Planctomycetota > SZUA-567 > SZUA-567 > SZUA-567 > CAZBZG01. The sequence continues at coordinate 9,514 of CAZBZG010000177.1, forward strand.
GACGGCAGCAGTGAAGTAGCGCGCGCGTCGCTCCGGGCTCTTGCGAACGTCCGGAGAACCGAATCGCAAAGAAGAGAGAGGTCCAACGTTCATGCCACGAGCAACGAACGGCCCTGCGAAGCGCACCAAGCGCAAAACCGCGAATGCGCGTGACAACAGGAAGGGCGGCGCTGCGGCAAGAGGTGCGCGATCCAGAACGCAGCCCGCGGGCAGCGCCAAGTGGCCGTTCCTCCTTGTTGCGCTCGTCCTCCTGCTCGGCGTGGCCGGGTTTCTGGCCCATGTGCGATCGTCCGGCACGGTGGAGGACGAGTCGAACCCACCCGCCCAGACAGAGCCCGACGCAGATACACCGGCAACAGCCGCTACCGCCGGGGACGCGCCCGTGCCTCGCAGCCGCCAGCGCGAGGACGGGAGCGTGGAGCTCGTCTACGAACTCGCGAAGGGCGGCGACGTGTCCGCAGCCGTGTACGACGACGACGGCGTACTGGTGCGCACCCTCCTCCGCGC
>CAZBZG010000178.1:0-292 GCA_964496245.1 uncultured Planctomycetaceae bacterium
CGCGTGGGCGGCATGGCCGGCCCGGGGCGCGGCGGGCGCGCGGCCTGCGCGCTGAAGGGGACGAAGCTGCGGGTGGGATGGTGCGTGAGACGGTGTGTCATCGGGCTCCGCTCGGCGCGGTGCGGCCGTGCTGCGTGTCCGGATGCCTGCTCATTCTCCTGCGCGCAGCCCGCGCGCGCGCTCTTCCATGGCGCGGGCGAGGTCGTCTTTGCCCTGCTTGCGGTAGATGCGGGCGAGGCCGTGGAGGGCTTGAGCGCAGTGCGGGTCGAGGGCGTTCAGGAGCAGCTGAAAG
>CAZBZG010000178.1:302-9918 GCA_964496245.1 uncultured Planctomycetaceae bacterium
CGCCCGCGAGCTCGCCCTTGCGTTCGAGCACCTCGGCGAGATGCAGATACCCCTCGCGGTCGTTGGGCTCGCCCAGCTCGCTGCCGAAGCCGAACGCGCGCACAGCCCCGCCTGCAAGGTGCACCAGCAGCAGCCGGCCGCTCGCGCGCATGGCAGCGACCGGGGCGCGCAAGCGGCGGCGCTCTGTGACGCGCCCGGTGGCGTGGTCGAGGCAGAGGAGGTCGCGCTCGCCGCTGAGGACGAGCACGCGGCCGGCCATGCACACGATGTGTCGGACTGCAGCCTGTGGCTCGTACACCCATTGCTCGGCGCCGTCGGGGCCGAGCAAGGCCACCGCCCCGTCGTCGCGCACCACCGCGTATCCACGGGCCGCGCCTGCGCCGGCTGCGCCCGGCTGCAGGCGGGCGTAGCTCCACTGTACGCTGCCGTCCGCAGGGTCGAGGGCCGCGAGTTCGCCCTCGCTTGTGGCCACGTAGATGCGGTCTTGGCGCGCAGCCGTCTGCGCGACCGGACCCGAGGCCACGCGCTGCCAGGCCAGCGCTCCATCCTTGAGCCTCATCTTGTAGACGCGGCCCCGGTCGTCGAGGATCCACACGTCAGCGCCCGCGCTGTCCACGCCCGTGGCCGGCGCCTGGATCTGCCGGCGCCAGAGGATTTCGCCCGTGCGTGTATCCAGGGCTGCGATCTCGCCGCGGCTTGTGGCCGCCACTGCGCGGTGCGCACCGGGGGCGAGGCGCACGGGCGTGGAAACCGCGCCTTCGAGTGCGGCCTGCCAGCGCACGGCGCCCGTGAGCGCGTTCACGCAGAAAATCTCCCCCTTGTCCGTGCCGAAGTAGGCGTGTCCGCCGGACAAGGTCACGGGCCGCGCGGGCCGGGCCACGCGCTTCTTCCAGCGGAGCTTGCCGCTCTGGCTGTCGAGTCCGTGGAGCGTGCCGTCGGGCTGGGTCAGGATTACGCCGTCCGTGTCCAGGTCCCCGAGCGGAAGGTCGGTCTCCTTGGCGCCGCCGTAGTCCCAGGGCGAGAAGCGGCGGTTCGTGTACTTGACAAAGGTCTCGAACGCCTCGGCCGCCTGGTCGAGTTTGCCCGCGCGCTCGCACGCCACGCCCAGATCGAACCAGATGGGCGAGAGCTCTTCCACGTCGCCCTGGAAGTCTTCCAGCATCTCCTTCTCGCGCCCGCTGCGGAGGTACGTGGTGCCCAGCGCGTGGTGGGCTTCGGCGTAGAGGATGCCCGGGTGGCGCTTGCAGGCCTCCTTGAACTTGGCCATGGCGTCCGCGTACTTCTGCTCGTCAAGCAGCTTCAAGCCTTCGCAGTAGCGCTTGTAGGCGAGGAGCGAATCCGTGCCGTGGTGGGCCATGGCGTTCTTGGCGACCACGCTCACCTCCACGTCGAGGAGCGCGGTGAAGTCGAGCGCGAGCCGACTCTGCAGCTCGAAGAGCTTGCCCATGGTGCCGTCGAGCTGAAGGGCCCGGGAGATGCGGCCCGTGCGCGTCTCCACCAGGCGCGCGGTGGCGCGCAGGCCCGCTCCCGGCTGCTCGACGCTGCCGGCGGCCTGCACGGCGCCGAAGAGGAGGAAGTCGCAGCCCACGAGCTTCGCCGTCTCGGCCGCGTTCTGTTCGTCGATCTTGCGCTGGTCGATCTGCGAGACCCGGGCGAGGTCCGCGAGTTCGCGCCGGTCCCGCAGGCGGAGCCGGTCGACGCTTCGCAGCTTGTCGGTCAAGGCCTCGGCAAAGCCCGTACCCACCCAGTCGTGCTCCTCGCTGCCGGTGAGGTTGTCGAAGGTGAAGACCGCGATGGAGAGGCTCTGCGGCGCCGCCCGCACGGGCGGAGGCTGGTGCGGGCCCGTTCCGTTTGGCCTCTCCGCGGTCGTCCCGGAGGCCGGCAGCAGCAGAGCGCAGGCCAGAGCGGCCGCCCAGGCGCGGCGTGGCCTCCAGCAGTGCGAGGCAGCATGTCTCATGGTGCGTTCCTTGTGGGCGTGCGCACGACGATTCCCCGGAGTGCGTTCGCGCGTCTCCTTGAGCGGTTGTGGCACGGCAGACGCCAGAGCACGGTCTTGGCCCGGGCGTCGGTCCATTCGAGATAGTGCTGGAACGCCTGCAGGGCTTCTGTGTACTGCGCGTTTGCGTGCAGCGCCCGTCCCAGATCGTAGAACGCTGGCGCGGCGTCCGCCGCGTCCTGGCGGAACTGTTCGACCGTACGCTCGCGGATCTCCTTGGCGGCAGCATCATCGGTTTGTGCCCGCGCCAGCAGTTCGCGCGCGCGGCCTTCATAGTGGTGGGCGCGGGCGAAGAACGCGCCGGCGTTGGCCTGCTGCGCCTGGCGGGAGAGGCGGATGGCGTTTCGCAGCTTGCCTGCAGGCGGAGGGTCCTGCTTCTGCAGGACCGTGTCGGACGTTGTGCGTTGCGACCGCGCAGAAGCGCGTCCCTCCGTTTCGCGCGCCAACGCCTCCCGGGCCTTCTCGAGCAGTACGAGCGCCTGGCCGAAGAGACGCTTGGCTTCGAGGTTGCGCTCCTCGCGGTAGTCGATCTGGAGAACCGTGGGCTCTTTGCCGATGGTCTTGGCGAAGCGTTCGGCGAGCTGCGACTCGAGCGTGAAGAGCTCGCCCACCGTACCGTCCAGCACGAACGACGCCGCGCCCTCGATCCTGGCGGTCTCGACTGCCACGGTCGTGGCGCTGAGGCGGATCTTGGCGGTCTTGTCCGGCCATTTGCCGGCGAGCTGGATCGAGCCGGTGAGCAGGGCATCCGCGCCGAGGAGCCTGGGTGTGATGGCTTCGCCTTCGGCGGTTGCAAGCACAGCACGCACCTTATCCCGTTCGACCAGCGTCACCCCCGCCACGCCCGCGAGCTTGACGGCCACGGCTTCGGACACGGCCGGCCCGAGCCAGGGAGTGGCGGCCGGGCTTTTGAGGTCGAGCACGGCGATGCGGGCGGGGCGGGGTCCCTTCTCTGCTCCGCCGAGCGGAAGGCATGGCAATAGGCAGAATAGAGCCGTGCTGATGCCGCGATAGAGGGACGTGGCTCTGTGCATGTTCTTCCTTCTATCGGAAACGCGGTTCCATGTCCGAGCGTTCGTACAGGAGCGGCGCATCCACGTTGAGGTGTTCTGGAATCTCGTCTTTCCAGCCCATGCCGCGAAGCAGGTTGGTGGTCCTGCCCACGTAGATTGCGGGCGTTCTGGGCTTCAAGGGATTGTGATCTCCCTGCTCCATCACGGCGAAGACCGCCACGCTGCCGTCCGCATAGAATGGAAAACCGCGCTTCCTGGTAAGCGGGGCCGCTGCCTCCAGCATCCGGTCTCGCGTAAAGAGCACCATCTTGCCGCTTCGGTAGTTTGCAAGCAGCTTGGGGCCTTCGTCCCACAGGAGGCTGCCGCCGATGTTGTCGCCGCGAAGCCAGTACACGGGCTCCCAGAAGCCGGCTTTCTTCGGAAAAGGCAAGGGATCGGAGACGTCTTGGAATGTTTCGAGGGGGGCAAATGGCGAATCGAACCAGGCGCCAAACCGGTTCATGTCCACCTTGCCGTCGACCGCATCGCCCGTCTCTACATCGTAGGCTGCGTTGATGTTGAGGAGAGTGAGCAACACGCGGCTTCCGCAGGGATAGAGCTGCATGTGGAACGCACGGTGTAGCTTGAGGAAGCGCTTCTCGTAACGGCCGAGACCGCATTGTGCCGTCCAGAGGATGCGTCTCGGTGTGCGGCTTATGCATAGGACGCGTACCCACTCCGGTCTCTTCTGCGGGATGTAGGCGAGAACGTATCGGTCGGGGTACAGCCCCACCTGCGCGACATCGCCTACGAGTCGGATGTGGGGCACCCCGTGCGGCCGGACAGAGGCGGCCTCCGGCAGCTGGACCTCGCCAACGATGCGGCAGGAGTCGGGTGCGAAGAAAAGGAGATGATCCGGCCGGCTTCGATCCACGAACACCTGGGGGGCGGTGTCATAGGCTGCCCGCAGGCCACTCGAGCCTTCCACGCCGGCCATGTCGATCCGATCCATGGAGGGAAACGCGTGGTGCTGAACGGTTCCGTGATCGAGGTCATAGCGCAGGATGTGCGTCTTGGCTCGTCCGGCCCGCTCCTGGTAGGCGAGAAGGCTGCCACCGTTGGCGGCGATGACGCGATTCGCCGTGCACGGCGGGAGATTGTGTTTGAGCCGGCGGCTCCTGTCGGGGCGTCGTACGTCGAAGATCTGAATGCCATCGGTTTCGCAGAACGCGATCTCCTTGCGCTGCGGAAGGATGCGGATGGATTCGGGGGAAAGGAAGATGGACGGGGAGGTGTACCGCAGGAGGATCCCGTTCGTCTCGACGACGTCCTTCCACAGGGCCAAGCCTCTCGCATCCGCGTCAGCAGTGCGCGCGAAGAAGTTCTCTGCGTAGTGCCAGGCGGCAATGCCGTCGCCGGTTTCGAGAAGCGTGGTCGCCAGGGCATGGACAATCGCGGCATCGTTTTCGTCTGCCGATAGTGCCTTCCGCAAGGCGCGAACGGCCTTCTGCCTCTGCCCCAGGGCGCGGAAGCAGGCAGCGCGCGCGGCATATGCCTGGGATTCGCGTATGGGCGCTGTACTGTCGGTCGCTTGCAAGGCCGTCAATCGATAGGCGTAGGCTGCCGTTTGCGAAGCGGCGAGGACAATCGTCTTTCCGCGAAGCAGTGGCTCTTGCTTGAGCGTCATCGATATCCGGCGGCGCCACAAGAGACGGACCGTGGGTTCGAGTTCGAAGAGGAGAAGCTCGCCGTGCGGCGTCAGACTCAGCATGCGCTTGCCCCAGATCTCCAATGGCATGTGCCGGATGTTGGGGCGATTCGTGAGCAGGTCGGATCGGATGGGGCGAAACGCCCCCGCGGCGACATCGTAGGCGATGAACTCGGTCTCCACGCGTCCGGGGTCGTCGCCAAATCCTCGGCAATTGACGTACTTCATCCCTGAGACCACGCGAGGATACGTCCAATTCCGGCCCAGCGGCTGAGGCACTTCTTCTGGCGAGCGAACACGATAGCCGACCGCGTCTTCCTGGCTCGTTTGAATGTGCGTCTGGGGGAACAGCCATCCGCCTCCCGACCCATCCGGGTAGAAGTAGTGATCGCGCATCAGAGCGACGAAGTCTGGGTGGAAACGTTCGCTGGCATCGCGGTTGGTGCGAATGTCGACGCATTCCCATGCGGTCTTGCCATCGATTGTGCGCCTGCTAAAGACAGCGCCGTCGATGACTTGGGGATACCGTACGCGGACGAGTCCGCCGTAGTAGAAGGAAGGAGGCTGACCACGGGGATTGTTGTACACGCGTCCTTTGCCGGCCATGGGTTCATCCCAGGCGAGTTTCCAGCGCACGGTTTGTGCAGCGAGATCCACGCACGCCATGAAGCACGAAAGCTGCCGGCGGACGGGCTCGCAGTTCTCGCGGTAGATCAGGCACGTGTGAAGAGGCACTTCATTCGGGAGGTAGACGATCGATTTCGAGAGCTCGATCAGTTCCGGGAGGCCGGGAATCTGGACGTGGGCAGTCATCTCGCCTGTGGCTTCGTCCCACACGGAAAGATGCTGTTTGCCCAGATAGGCCACTCGGCCGTGGCGCGCGGTGAGAACTCCGCCAGCCAAGCGTTCCTTCACATCCGTCTCCCAAAGGAGCTCTCCGCTGGCAATGGAATAGGCGCAGAGCTTCGCCGCCGAGGGGCAGAGCACCCTGCTTTTCGTTGCGAACACCAACCCCGTGTGGATTCGGGTCTGCGGAACGTCGGGACCATTCAGAAACGGCGCTCTCACGGGCTGGCGGATCTTGTGGTAGCCCTTGGATTGCCATTGGACCACTTTCTGGCTTTCGTCCATCCACTCGAGGTAGTCCTGGTAGCTCGCGAGCGCCTCCTCGTACTGTTCGTTGGCTTGCAGCGCACGCCCGAGATCATAGAACGCCGGCGCCGCGTCCGCTGCATCCTGGCGGAACTGCTCGACCGTCTCTTCGCGGATTGTCTGCGCAGCGGCGTCGTCGGCTTGTGCCCGCGCGAGGAGCTCGCGTGCGCGGCCTTCATAGTGATGCGCCCGGGCGTAGAACGCGCCGGCGTTGGCCTGCTGGGCCTGGCGGAAGAGAGGGATTGCAGATGTTAGATGTTCGATTGGAGATTGGACACCATTGCGGGGCGCTTCGCCTTTCGGCTTTGCCAAAATGTCCCGCGCTGTCTCGAGCAGTACGAGCGCCTGGCCGAAGAATTGCTTGGCTTCGAGGTTGCGCTCTTCGCGGTAGTCGACCTGCAGCACCGTGGGTTCTTTGCCGATGGTCTTGGCGAAGCGCTCGGCGAGCTGGCTCTCGAGGCGGAAGAGCTCGCCCACCGTTCCCTCCAGCACAAACGACGCGTCGCCCTGGATCCTGGCGGTTTCGGCTGCCACGATCGTGGCGCTGAGGCGGATCTTGGCGGTCTTGTCCGGCCACGTGCCGGCGAGCTGCACCGAGCCGGTGAGCAGGGCATCCGCGCCGAGGAGCCTGGGTGTGATGGCTTCGCCTTCGGCGGTTGCAAGCAAAGCACGCACCTTGTCCCGTTCGACCAGCGTCACCCCCGCCACACCCGCCAGCTTGACCGCCACCGCCTCGGACACGGCCGGGCCGAGCCAGGGGGTGGCGGCCGGGCTTTTGAGGTCGAGCACGGCGATGCGTACGGGGCGCTGCTGTGCCTCTGCAGCGTGGAGAGTCGTTCCGGCCGGGACGGGCGCGATGAGCGAGGCGGCCGTGAGTACGGCGCTCAGGACGGCGTGGCAAAGGAGACGCGACCGGCTGTTCTTCATCCGGCTATCCTTCCACGACTCGTTTGGCGATGGCCAGGGCGGCCTTCGGCTTGCGGATGCGGCCGGCGGCTGCGCGCATGGCGGCGAGCCGGGCTGGGTCGCTCGCCAGGGCTTGGACCGTGCGCACCAGAACACGCGGCGAATCCGCGCGCACGGCCGCGCCGCAGCGTCCGCGATCTCGGCCTCGGCCATGCGGTGGAGTCGGTGGAGGATCGTCATGCGTGCCCTCGGTGGTGCGGGCGGCTCGCAATGGTGCGCGGCGGGGCGCTCTCGTTTGGCCTGGGAAGCGGTCTTGTGCGCGGGCCCGGCGACCGCACGATCCGGTCCCGGGCTCGCGCACTGGTCAGGTCGCGTTGCCGGCCCTGCCTACCCCTGCTTCTTCCGCTTGGCCTTGAGCGCGGCGAGTTCGCTCTCCAGCGCGGTCTTCTGCTCCATGTCCTGGAATTCCTTGTCCACCTCGTCCCTGGCCTGGTTGGCGGCTGCCGCAGCGCTGGCTTCGGCTTCCGAATCCTCCACGCGGCGTTCGAACTTCTCGAGCTTGCCGAGGGCCTTGCCCGGATCGGCCATGGATTGGACCTGCTTCTGGGTCTGCTTGGACGTCTTGGCTGCGCTCGCGCGTGCGGCCAAAGCCGTACGCTTGGCGCGGGCCTCGGCCAGCTTGTCGTTCAAGAGCTTGATGTTCGTCTTCATCTGGTCCGCTGCTGCGCGCGTCTCGTCGGCCTGGGTCTGGAGGGTGGCGAGTTCCTTCTCGTGGGCCAGTTTGCGCTCCAGGGCCTGGCGCGCGAGGTCGTCGTTGTCCCCGTCCACCGCCAGCTCGGCGCGCCGGGTCCAGTCGTCCACCTCCTTGGCCTTGGCGTCGACCGATTTGTCGAGCCGCTTGGCCTCGGCCAGGATCCTGGCCATGTCCTGCTTGGCCTTGTCGATGTTGATCTCGATCTCCCGGATGATCTGTTTGAGCATCTTCTCCGGGTTCTCGGCCTTGTCCAGAAGGTCGTTCATGTTCGCGTTCACCAGGTCGATCATGCGTCCGAACATACCCATGGTCTTCTCCTCTCCGTTCCGAATGGCGCAAGTGCCGCGTCGGCGGCGGCGGGCCCTTCGTGGGGCTTGGGCCCCAACGGCCCGACACCTGCGCCGCCGACGTCCGGCGTCCGCTGCCTCCAGTTCCCCAACTGCCCCACACCTGTGTCGCAGGCTCTCGCCGTACGGTTCGTTCGCTTCCCCAACTGCCCGACACCCGTGCCGCCACGGTCTGCAGTTGTGCGTTTGCTCCTTCCCCCAACTGCCCGACGCCTGTGCCTATGTCTTGCGTTTCTGTTTGAGGCGTTCGAGTTCTTCGTCCACCTGCATGTCCTGGAAGGGTTTGGTCTCCGTTGGCGCCGTGTCGCGCGCCACCGGGATGAAGTCCGAGCTCGAGCGGCCCTGGCGGTCGCGGGCGATCAGCGATTCCTTGCGCCGCCGCGCTTCCTGGGCCTGGTTCTCGAGCTGATGGAGCTGGCGCTCCAGGGTTTCGGCCTCCTGGGCGGCCTCCCACCAGGTGCGTTCGAGCTGCTTGGACTCCTGCGTGAGCGCATGCTTGCGCTCCAGCGCCTTGCGGGCCATGTCGTCCTTGCCTTCGTCCACGGCGCGTTCGGCGCGCGTCTGCCACTGGTCGCACTCGGCCTGCTTGCCTTGGAGCTGACGCTTGCGGCTCTCGGCCTGGCGTTGCTGGGTGCGCAGGCGGCCCCGCAGGGCGATGATCTCGTTGTCCATCTCGCGGATGAGCTGGCGGGCCTTCTGGACCGGGTCCTCGGCCTTGTCGATCAGGTCGTTGACGTTGGCGGCGAGGATGTCTCCGATGCGTTCCAGCATGCCCATGGTCCTGCTCCTTGTGCCCCTCTATGCGGGTGCACCCGCCCGGCAGATCGCCCGCAGCCGCTGGGAGTCGCGGTTCGTCGCGGGCGGGGCCAGCAGATCGGTGCGCGCGGCCGGGAGCTGCTCGGCGAACCGGGCCATGCGCTCCCACGCCTGGCGATGGATCTCCAGGATCGCGCGCTGCTTGGCGCTCGGCGCCTTGCGCGCGGCCGTCCGCAGGCGGGCCACCTGCTGGCGGCAAGCTACGACCAGGCTGTCGCGGTAGTCCTCCCGTTCGGGCTGCCGCTGCACGCGCGCCTCGGTCATGCCGATGAACTGCTCGACCACGCGGCGGTACTCCTCGAACACGAACGCCTCCAGGGGCGCCTGGAAGCGTTGGCTCAGCACGCCCGTGTCGACCTGTGAATGCATGTAGTCGATGGCGTGGTGCAGGCCCGTTTGTCTGACCCATGCGGGGTAGCGTGTGGCCGCCATGGCTCGTCCTCCTCGTGGAACTGCGCGTCGGTTGCTGCGGCTGTCCACGCTGAAGCAAGCCCGGTGCCAGGAAGCAGCGTGTGGCGCGGTTTGCGTAGCCCGTTCTTGCTGAACGGCTTGGGATGGCGTCCCCGGGGGAGAGCAACGGCTCGTGTCGGTCTGACGGACCATCCGGGCGGTGCGCCACGCCATTCGGGTCACTCCAGGTGCTTCTTGAGCTCGAGCTTCTTGTAGAGGTGCCGGAAGCGGTCGTAGGAGAGCGAGAGAGCGGCGGCCGCCTCCTTCTGGTTGGTGCCGGCCGCGCGCAGGGCGTCGAGCAGGAGGCCCCGCTGGAACGCTTCGACCTGCTCGTCAAAGGTCTCGCCCGGCGGCTCCACCGCCGTGATCTCGCGGGGGAGTTCGGCGGGCAGGATCTCCTCGGTGTCGCCGCGGCCCATGATGTACAGGTGCTCGACCACGTTCTTGAGCTGACGCACGTTGCCCGGCCAGTAGTAGGCTGTGAGCTCCTCCAGC
>CAZBZG010000179.1:0-9859 GCA_964496245.1 uncultured Planctomycetaceae bacterium
CATCCACGTGCCCATCTTCGAAGTCACCGAGCTCTTCAGCCGCTCCATCGGCGAGACCACAGACATCGTGCAGAAGGAGATGTACACCTTCGCCCCCGGCTCGGAACGCCTGACCCTCCGGCCCGAGGGCACGGCCGGCGTGGTACGCGCGTTCCTCCAGCACAACCTCCACAAGCAGGCCGGGCTCACCAAGCTCTGGTACGCCGGGCCCATGTTCCGCCGGGAACGGCCCCAGAAGGGCCGGCAGCGTCAGTTCCACCAGGTAGGCGTGGAAGCCATCGGCGCCATGGACCCCCTGCTCGACGCCGAGGTCGCGGCTCTGGGGATGGACTACTACGCTGCGCTCGGCATCACCGGTACGCGGCTGCGCCTGAACTCGATCGGCTGCCCGGCGTCCGCCTGCCGGCCCGCCTACCGCGAGCGGCTCCGCCAGGCCATCGAGCCCCGACTGGACGAGCTCTGCCAGAACTGCCAGAAGCGGTTCGAGCGGAACATCCTCCGCATCCTCGACTGCAAGAATGAACGCTGCCGCAGCGTGGTGCAGGACCTTCCCCGAAGCCACGAACACCTCTGCACCGACTGCGCCGAGCACTTCGCCGTGGTGCGCGCGGCCCTGGACGATCAGGGCGTGGCTTATGACGTAGACGGCACGCTCGTGCGCGGGCTGGACTATTACACGCGCACGGTCTTCGAGTACACGCACGCAGCCCTGGGCGCCCAGGACGCCATCGGCGGCGGCGGTCGGTACGACGGCCTCGTGGAGGCGTTGGGCGGGCCGTCCCTCCCCGCGGTCGGCTTCGCCCTGGGCGTGGAACGTATCCTGATTGCGCTCAAGGCCCAGGAGGTGGCGGCACCAACGGAAGGCCTGCAGGTCTACGGCGTGGCCCACGGGGCGGCGTGCCGCCGGGCCATGGCGCGGCTGATCGCGGCCGTGCGGCAGGCCGGCTGGCGGGCGGATATGGATTACGAGGATCGCTCGTTCAAGGCCCAGCTGCGCACGGCCAACAAGACGGGCGCGGCCGTGGCCTTGATCCTCGGCGACCGCGAGCTCGAAGCGAACGAGGTGGCGCTCAAGGATATGGCGGCCGGCGGCGAGCAGACCACCGTGCCGATGGACGAGGTGACGGCCGCGATGAAGAAGCAGCTGCAGCGGCTTGACAAGGAGACCGGATGAAAACGATCAAGAAGCTGGTGGTGGTGGTGGTGATTCTATTCGTGGTGGCGGTGGTGGCTGTGGTGATCGGCGGAGGATACTGGCTGAACGACGCGGCCAAGGCGGGGATCGAGCGCGTGGGGCCCGAGGTCACGGGCACGCCCGTGCAAGTGGGATCCGTAAGCCTGTCCCCGTTTTCGGGGAGCGGCTCGCTCACCGGGCTCGTGATCGCCAACCCCGAAGGCTATAAGACCGACGGGGCCATCAAGGTCGGGCACGCTTCGGTCAAGATCGAACTCGGAAGTCTGCTTGAGGATGTGATCGTGATCCCCGAAATCATCGTGGACGGGGCGGAACTCACCTACGAGCTCGGCGGCAAGGGATCGAACATCGGCGCCATCCAGAAGCACATCAATGAGGTCCTGGGCGCCGAGCCCTCCGAGGGCGAGACCAAAGTCATCATCGACAAGTTCAAGCTGACGAGCGCCACCGTGCGGGTGAGCGCATCGCTTCTCAAGGGCAAGGCCAAGACCTTCTCCATGCCCGACATCGAGCTCACGGACATCGGCCGCAAGTCTGGCGGGGAGACCGTCTCCGAGGCGGCGGCACAGGTCCTTCAGCCCATTACGCAGGGGGCGCTCAAGACCGTGCTCGAGCAGGGCATCAAGGTTCCGGACGCCGACGTCCTCAAGAAGAGAACCCTGAAGACGATCGACGAGAAGGTGGAGGAAATGAAGAAGCCGATCGACAAGCTCAAGGGCCTGCTCAATCGGGAGTGACAGCCGGAGCCGTGATCCGCGCCGACGGCTTGCGCGTCGCCCACTTCATGCTCTGCGGAATCGTCCATGAGCCGCAAGAAGCGCAACCAGGCCTACGTCGTCTGGCGCGGGCGCCAGCCCGGGGTCTACGGTTCGTGGGCCCAGTGCCAGGCGCAGGTGGAAGGCTTTTCGGGCGCCGCCTACCAGGGCTTCCCCACCCGCAAGGAAGCCGAGGCCGCGTTTGCGGCCGACCGCAAGGTCGCGGACAAGGACGAGCGGCCGCGCAAGGGCCGCAAACAGCGCGGCCGCGACAAGAATCCGCTGGTCCTCCACGTGCCGGCCAGGTCCAAGGCCCCGCACAAACCCTTTCTCGAGCAGGGCGAGGTGGCCCTGTACACCGACGGCGGGGCGCTCGGCAATCCCGGTCCGGGCGGCTACGGCGCGGTGCTGCTCTTCGGCGACAAGCGCAAGGAACTCTCCGCCGGCTTCCGGCGCACCACGAACAACCGCATGGAGCTCATGGGCTGGATCGCCGGCCTCGCGGCGCTCAAGAAGCCTTCGCGCATAGCCCTCTTCAGCGACTCCCGGTACGTGGGCGACGCCTACACCCAGGGCTGGGCCAAGAAGTGGCGGGTCAAGGGCTGGAAGCGGGCCAACGATGAGCCCGCCAAGAACGCCGACCTCTGGGCCGAACTTCTCGCCCTGCTCGAGACGCATCACGTGCGCTTCGGCTGGGTGCCCGGCCACGCGGGCGTGCCCGAGAACGAGCGCTGCGATGAACTCGCCGCGGCAGCGGCCAAGGCCGCGGACCTGGGCGTGGACACGAACTACGAGCGCGGGGTGACGTAGCCGGCAGGTGCCGGGGATGCCAGGCCATGATGTGCCGGGAGGTCCTCCGCGGAGGACGGCGGGATGAGCTGCGGCTCACGTGTGTTGTTGGCATTCCGCGCCAGCGCTGTCACGCGGCCGGGCTGGAGCTCGGCGTTCCCAACGGAGGGGAGCGCACCCCGGCGCTCCGGCGTCGGAAGCGCCAGTACGAAGTCCGCCCACCCTACAGGTCGCTGATCGCGAGCGGCCTGTCCAGCGCCTTGTTCGCAGCCTCCAGCTTCTCCCGGCCGGAGAGCACGCAGGTGGCGGCCTGGGCGAAGGCGGGTGCGAGCACCTCGGCGCTGGCCCGGCGGATGTCGTCGGCCGTCAGACTGAGCAGGCGCTGGCGGAAGGCCTTGCGGAACGCGGGCGTCTCGCCGTTCAGGTCGCGCCCCAGGGCCGTGCCCGCGGCCTGCGGCGGGCGGATGGGACGGTCCTGGGCCTTGAGCGTGCCGATGACAGCCTGCTCCACGGCCGCGGGCGAGAGGTCCATGTCGGTGGCCACGTAATCGAAGACCCTGGCATAGGTGTCCAGCGTCTCCTGGATGCACGGATCGCGGTAGCTCGAGAAGGTGAACGTGCCGTTGGCCGGATGATAGCCCGCGTGCGCGCCGTACGCGCCGCGCTTGACACGGAGTTCGTTCCACAGGTGCCCGTAACTCAATTGCAGTCCGAGCAGCAGCAGGGCGGGCGCGTCCGGGTGATCGGCCTGGAGCGCGGGCAGGCCTGCAGCCACGAACGCCACGTTTGCGGGCGCGGCCACGGCTTCCCGGGTTCCCGCTTCCGGCGTGAAGTCGGACGATGCCTCCGGCACGTCTGCGCGCTCCAGTTCGCCGGTCAACCCTTGCAGCCACCCGCAGATCGTCTTCTGCTGCGGTTCGTCGGCCACGACGCTGGCAAAGAGCCGATCGCGCGCGAGCACGAAACGCTGGATGCGCTGGAGCCGTTCCACGATCGCGTCCTGGTCGTTGTCGAAGCGTTCGGCCATGCGGTCGAACTGGCGCACCTGGGTGATGCCGCTGAAGCGCTCGGTCAGTTCGCCGTTGCGGGAGAGGTGCCGAAGCGCGTGGAGCATGGCGAAGTGGCTGCCGCCCGGGATGATGTGCGCGTGCCGGTGGACCCTGCCCTGCAGGATCACGTCCCGCAGCCGGTCGCGGTCCGTGAAGTCGGCGCGCAGCACCCGGTCGGAAAGCACCCCCAGCATGTCCTCCAGCTTGTGGTCGAGCGCCTTGATCTGCACGGAGAGGAACGGCTGCACGTGCTGCGCGTCATCCACCCGCCCGCCGGCGGACGCGCCCGCGTGCGTGCCGCCGCTGCAGGCCGCCTCCCGCTCGGCCAGGGCCGCGTAGTCGAGCCCGGCCGCCCCCATCTTGGTGAGGGCCCCGGCAAAGAGCGGCATCCAGTCGATCAGGTCTTCGTCCAGTCCCCGCAGGTCGAACGCGAGGTCGATGTAGTTGACGCCGTTGGCGAACAGATCGGTCAGAAGGCACGGCCGGCCGGCCACGGATTCCGTGCGCGTGGGAAGCTCGTACGGTTCGGGCGGCACGTCGCCGATCCCGAGGCGCGGGAGCGTGGCCAGATCTTCGGGCGTGTTCGGTTTGGACTGGAGCTCCCGCAACGCGGTCGCTTCCTTGCGGATTGCCTCGCGTTCGGCAGGACTCATCTGTTGCTTGCGTTCGTCCATGGCCGATCGAAAGGCGTCTTCCCGGCGGGCCATGTAGTCCTTGTCGGGCACGAAAGTGTGGACCGTGTAGTGCGGGTTCTCCGCGATCATGGTGCGGAGGCGGGCTTCGAGAAACCCGGGCTCCGCCTCCACACGCTTGCGCAGCTCGGCCAAATGCTCGTTGATCCGCAGGTTGTGGAGCGGATCGCCCTCGTACAGCCAGCTCTGGTAGACCCGGTCCATGAGCCGCAGGGGGTACATGCTGCCGATCTCGCACGCAGAGAGTTCGAGCCGGTGGAGCGCGGTCTCCACCTTGTCCTTGTCGAGCCCCTGGCGGGCGAGGTCGGCGCAAGTGGTCTTGACGAGATCTTCGATCTTGCCGGCGCGGTCGGCTTCCGACCCCTTGAGGCCCACGCTGAAGGCGGTATCGCGCTGGTGATGGTCGTAGCCGGAATGGGTCAGCTCCTCGCCGAGCTGGCTGTCGATCAGCGCCTTGCGCAGGGGCGAGGCCGCATGGCCGAAAAGGTAGTACTCCAACACCTGCATGGCTAGCGTGTCCACGGCATCGCGAATGTCGTTCGCAAGAAACGTCAGAACCACGGCCGTCTTGCGGGCGGGGTCCTCGTTCGGGCCGATGGGGTAGGACACGGTCTCGCGCCGGGGGGCGTCCCAGCGCGGCTGGTCGCTGATCTCGGTCTGTACGTCGAGCCGGTCGAAGGCTGCGAGGTAATGCCGGTCGAGGAGCTCCAGGGGCCCCGTCACATCGATGCTGCCGTAGAGCACGATCAAGCTGTTGGTCGGATGGTAGTAGGTGCGGTGGAACTGGACGAACTGGTCGTAGGTGAGCTCGGGGATGACATCCGGATTGCCGCCCGAATCGCGGCCGTAGGCGTTGTCCGGACAGATGTCAGCCCCGATCTTGCGGCCGATGATGCCGTCGAGCGACGAATACGCGCCCTTCATCTCGTTGTAGACCACGCCGCTGATGGTGAGCGGGCTCTCCGGGTTCTCGGGATCGGCGAAGTCGAGGTGATGCCCTTCCTGCTTGAAGAACATCTCGGTGAGCTGCGGCCGGAAGACCGCGTCGCAGTAGACGCTCATGAGGTTGAGAAAGTCCTTCTGGTTCATGCTCGCGCACGGGTACACGGTCTTGTCCGGATAGGTCATGGCATTCAGGAACGTGGCCAGGCTGATCTGCAGGAGCACGGCGAACGGATCCTTGACCGGATACTTCTGGGACCCGCAGAGCACGCTGTGCTCCAGGATGTGCGGCAGGCCCGTGTCGTCGGGCGGGGGCGTGCGGAAGGCCACGGCAAAGAGATTCTCCGGGTCGTCGGTCTGGAGGTGCAGGAGCCGCGCCCCGCTCTTCTCGTGGCGGAACTGCTGGGCCACCACCCGCAGGTCGGGCAGCGGCATGACGTCCGTGACCGTGAACCCGCGCAGGTTCTGGCCGGGACTGAACGAAACGGTCGGGTGCTTGGCGCTCATGGGCGTGGTCTCCTGGGAACGGATGCGGATGGTACGGCCACGGGCGAAACGCGCGGACGCGTCCCGCCCGGTGCGGCGTGCATTATAGGCCGACCAGCGGGAATGGCAAGGGAGGAAGGACGGGGGCAGAAGGATGCAGTACCACGCGTGGGGCAAGCCCCACCCTACGTCCCCCGTGAAAAGTGTGCCGTAGGGTGGGCTTCAGCCCACGCGTTGATTCAAGAACCGGAGGCCTCTGACGTGCGTTCGTCTTCCTCGTCTTCGTTCCCTGATTCTGGAAGCGCGGACCCATCAGGCGTTTGCCTGCGGCGGATTCGCTTGATGCCGTAGTGCACGCTCAGGATCACCAGGAACCACGGCGCGAGGATGAGCAGCCCCCGGATGATCACGCCGATCGACGTATAGAAGTGTTTCCAGCCGGAGCGGATGGCCAGGCGGATCGAGCCTGAGGTCTCTTCCTCGGGCGGGGCGTACGGGCTCGGCTGGGTCACGGTCACGCGCACGTCCGCCAGCGCCTCGGGGTCGGGCTGCTCCTCGGCCCCTGCGCCCACGCCCCGCACCTGCTTGGTGCGCACGCGGCCGAGGTCCGCGATGCCCGCCACGAACGCGTCGAACGCGCCTACGGGCACCCGGAACCGCCAGTCCTGGGTGAGCGCGCCATCCGGCTGCTGGTCGGTCCTCACCCCCTCGGTCAGCGCCTTGTGGCTATCCCGCAGCCGCTCGAGCCCTTGGCGCGCGGCTCGGGCGTCCGTGACCTTGAGGCCGATCTCAGCGGCCGGCACGGGCACGCGGCGCTCGTGCACCGAGAGGTTGAACGTGCACAGCGCATCCGCTGCCGCGCCTTCGACCGTTTCGAGGGTCAGTCCCTGCACGTGCTTGTGCTCCACCCGGCCGAGCCGGTCGATGCCGTCCGCCAGCTCGCGGAAGCGCGACCGCCGGCAGCGGAGCACGTACTTCGCCGTGGTGGGGCTGCCCGAAGACCGCTGCTCCACGTGGCTCTGCACCGCGCCGTCCACCTGTTCGAGCAGGCGTTGGAGCTTGGCGGGTACGTCCGCGAGGCTGGGGGTGGTGACGGTGGCTGACGCCGAGGGCTGCTGGCGTGCACGCTCGAACAGCACCAGCGTCATCTCGCACAGCACTTCGCCCGCGCCGCCCGACGGCGGGACCACGTCCACGCCCCGGAACTGCCGGTCCGCCACGCGGCCGACCGTGGAGAGTGCGGTTGCGGCGCCGGCGTAGTGTTTGCGAGGAAAGCGCACCACATAGGTGGCGTTGGCCTGGCCTCCCGAACGCTGCTCCTGGCGGCGCTGGATGCGGCCGCCGAACTGCTTGAGAAGTCCGGCGATGGCTTGGGCCGCGCGGTCGAGCGTGCGCACTTCGATGCGTGCGGTGCCTGCGGGCGTCTGGCTTACGGCCTCGGCGAGCGAGACCCGGAGACGGGCCATGGTCGCTTCCGCGTCCTTGGGCTGTTTTGCGCCAGCTACGTCGTAGCCCTGGACGTTCTCCGCCCTCACGCGGCCGAGGTTGCGCAGGCCTTGTACGAGCCGGCCGAACGCAGCCAGCGGCACCCGGACCGTGGCCTTGAGCTCGATTGTGCCGTCCGCGCGCTTGGAGGTGCGCCGGTCGTCGATTGTTCCTCCGAGCGAGGCTGCGAGCTGATCGAGGGCCTGTTCGGCGGCTTGCGCGTCTTCGACTTCGATGGAGAGATCGCCTTCGGGCACGCTCCGCCGAGGTTCGGCGAGCGTGAGGCGGATCGTGCCGAGGCGGATCTTGTCTGCCATGACCCGCATGCGGCCCTGGTACCTCTCGATGGTCTCGCGCACCCGGCCGATTTCGCGCTCGACCTCGAGGATCTCGCTCATCTTGTCCTTGCGCCGCTTCTCCTCCAGGAGCGCCAGCAGCCGCCGCTCCAGGTGCTGGGCGTTGCGGATCCGCGCCTCCAGGTCCGCATACTGGGCGGTCACGTCCTCGCCGCGCGCGTTCTCGGCTTTGACGCGGCCGATCTCCTTGAGGGCTGCATAGAGCGCCTCAAAGTTCTGCTGCGGCACGCGGATCACGATGCGCGCCGACGTGGTGCCGTCGTCGTGCTGCGTGACGCGCGAGTCCGCGTAGAAGCCCTGGTAGCGCGTGACCAGCTCGTCCACCCGCCGCGAGGCCGGGGCGTAGGCGTCCGCCTCGAGCGCAAGCTCGGCCGTCTTGATCACCTTGCGAAGCGAATGCGCCGCAGCCGGTTCCTTGTCAGGGGTCTTGGCTGGCTCGGTGAAGGGGGCGCGCTCGTCCGCCTGGCCGCCGGTGTCCGGGCGGGTGCCCGTCTCGGCGGCCGGTTCAGCTTTCTCCGTTGCCGGCTCCGTTGCCGGCCCTTTGGGCGTGCGCGCAAGCCGCGCCGCGGCCTGTTCGTAAACGTCCTGCGATCGCTCGTCCGCCTCTCTGCCCTCAATGTCGACCGGCACGTCTGTGGAGCCACCGATCTTGATCGCGCCGCGCCCTGTGAGTTTGCTCACGTTGTTCAGGTCCGGTCGGCCGTTGCGCTTCGAAAACGTGGACATGCTGTCCGGAGCGACGTCCTCGCCTGGTGCATCGTCCGTCTCGCAGTGGTCCGCGATCTCGAAGTCGGTGGTGACGGTGACAGGTCTGTCTGGTCTGAGCGGGTCTACGAAGAACGCATCGTCCGGCCCCGCCAATTCTCTCGCCGACGTATAGAACAGCTCCCGCACCATGTCCCCGCGCATGCCCACCACGTACGCCATGAGCAGGACGCACGCGGCAGCCAGGGCCGGGCCCAGACGGACGAGGCCGGAACGCTGGAGGTAGGAGGGCGTGTGCATGGTCGGTCTCCCTTGGAGGCGCGTGTCGATCTTCTGCCATACGCGCTCAGCCGCTCCCTGCGGCAGGGGCTCCCGCAGGTCGGCCAGAAGCGCGTCCAGTTTGACGTCGTCATTTTGCGACATGAGCATCCTCCGCTCTGGTGCGGGCGGTGGTCCGTCACATGTACGCGGCCAGGTCCTTCTTGAGTCGCTGCCGCGCGCGGTGGAGCACGGACTTCAGCTTCTCCACGCGCCAGCCGAGCGCTTGGGCGGCTTGTGCGAGCGGCAGTTCCTGCAGGCTGCAGAGCGTCACGGCCGCGCGCTGCGCCTCCGGGAGATGCAACACAGCCGCGCGCACAGCTTCGCGCCGCTCCTCCCGGCTCGCGGCTTCAACCGGGCCGGGGTTGGCGCGCGCGGGCGGCTCAAAGGCGCGGTCGCGGCCCCGCCTGGCCTCGCGCCGGGCTCCGTCCAGGGCTGCGTTGCGGGCGATGGCCAAGAGCCAGCCGGGAAACGCGCCGTGGTCCCGGCAGGTATGCATGGCGCGCGCCGCGCGCAGGAAGGTCTCCTGCACCACATCCTCCGCTCCCTCGGCCGATCCGCAGACGTGGCGCGCGAATCCGTAGACGCGTTCCACATGCCGCTCGTAGAGCGCGTGAAACGCGGCGCGATCGCCCCGTTCGGTCCAGGCCCGGGCGAGCTGGCTGTCCGCAGCCCCCATGCGCCGTCTCCTGTCGTCCATCAGTCTAGACGCTGACCCCGGTCTCCGAGTTTCGCTCTTTTTCAGCTGGGGTCAAGAAAACGCGGCATCGGACCATGTGCTACGCGGTCCGACAGGAGCCGGACCCTCCGACCAACCTTCGGCTCGAGGCTTGTGTGCCTCGGCAGGTCAAGGCCGGAGGGTCCGAACCCCAAACGGAGGGACGCGCTTCTGCGCGTCCGCAGCGCTTCCCGTACGCGCCGGTCCTGCAGAAGCAGGACCCTCCGCACCTCAGGGCGCACGTGGGGCAAGTCATCGGGTGAACTTCCGCCGACGCGACGCCTGGGTTCGAAATCGGGATCGAATGCGGTCGTGATCGATCCCGATTTCGATTCCGGACACTGTTCACCCAAAATCATCGCAATTCCA
>CAZBZG010000180.1:0-9787 GCA_964496245.1 uncultured Planctomycetaceae bacterium
GCGCGTACCCGTCCCTTGCGATAGGCTTGTACCAGCCTCCTTCGCCGCTGCCACCCGAACAAGGAGCGCTGGTGAACGAGAACCCGCCCGCCTCACCGGACGTCATGCAGGACGAGATGCTGCTCGAGCTCGTGGCAGACCTGCTCGCCCACGGCCGCCCAGCCAGTTTCATTGCGCACGGCTCATCCATGCGGCCCCTCATCCGCGACGGCGACAAGGTCTTGGTACGGCCCTTGGATGCGAGTCGTCTCAAGCCCGGCATGGTGGTCCTCGACCTGCCGCCCCTGCCCAACGGCCAAGTCGGCATGCTCATCCATCGGTTCCTCGGCGCCCTGCCCGATGGCCGCCTGATCCTGCGCGGCGACGCAGCGCCGGTGCCCGATCCTCCGGTCCGTCCGGACACCGTGGCCGGCCAGGTCATCGAGGTGCAACGCGGCGGCCGGACCTTGCGGGCATCCAGCTGGACGGGCCGCCTGCTGCTCGCCCGGGGCATCTTGCTCCCGCGGCTCTTGGCCAGCCTCGCCCGCCTGCGTAGCTGGTTCCGCGGGCCGTCGCGCCTGCCGTTTCTCTCCACCCCCCTCAGCCGCCTCCTGCGGGAACGCTGGCTGGTGCGCATGGCGCTTGGCCACGAGGACCCGCTCGCACAGCTGGAGCAGGCCGACCAGCCGTTCCAGGTCATGCCCCACGAACGAGATGTTCTGCCCCTGCTCCTGTGGCGTGCCGACGAAGCGGATCTCGACCCCGACCTTTTGCCCTCCCGCGGCGAAGAAATCCGCCTCGAAGCGCTGCAACGCCTCGCCAAGATGCAGACGGCGCTGGACTGGCTGGCTGCGGTGCTCGCCGACGGACGCGAGCAACTGCTCCTGGCGGGCAGCAGCTCGCTGGCGCTGCAGCATTATCCGGCTGCCCATTGCCGGCCGCTCGGCCCAATCGAATGCCTCCTTCGCCCCGCGCGACGACAGGCCGTCACCGAGCTGCTCCTCGGGCACGGCGCGGCCCTGGCCCATCCCGTGTTCGGGCTCTCCTCGACCTTGCGATTCAGCCATTCGCTGTGCCTGCGGCTGCCCGGACCCGGCTGGCCCCTGCTTCGTCTGCAGTGGGCCGACCTCGCCCCTCCCGGATTCGGGCCCGCCCAGATCGAACGGTTCTGGGAAGGACGCCACGACAGTCCCTTCGGGTCCGCCCTGGGCTTCATGGACATTGAGGGCGACTTCGTTCACGCCCTGCTGATGGTGGCGCGTCACCTTCCGCGCCTGCGGCTCCTCTGGGCTGTCGACCTCTTGCTCCTGGCGCAGGCGGCGCCCGCCTGGGACGATCTCGCCGCGTGGCTGCGCGACGACGGCCTCGCACTTCCCGGCGCCCTGGTCTGCGACTGGATGGACCGACTGGCCCCTGCTGTTCTGCCGCAGGGATTCACCGAGCGGCTGGCTGCGCACGCCGCAGAGCATGCAGGCGCCTGGCAGAAGCGACTGCTCTTCGCTCCCCACCCCTTCTCCTGCCGGCTCCTTGCAGCACTCCAGCAACCCGGCCTCTTCGCCAAGGCCGGCCTACTCCGCCGGCTCCTGTTCCCGGACCGAAAAATGCTCGAGCGCATGTGTCCCGCACACCGCCGCCGTTCGCTCCCCGTGCTGCACCTCGTCCACCTCCTCCGCTTCGTACGTCCCCACAGCTTTGCATCGTCGCCTTCAGCGGGCGCGGACCCGTATGTACCCGCTTCCGATCCCTGCGCAGGGCGGGGGGATTCCGGTTGCAATGGCACCGCCCCTTGGCTATCATAATGGCATGATGCGGCTCATTTTTCTGGCATGTCTGGCCGGGCTCCTCCTCCCTGCGCTCGTCTCCGGCGGCGAGCGCGTGGTACGCACCATGCCCCGTGAGAATCGTTTCCATCTCGAGGACGGCCGCGTCGTCCAAGGGACCATCCTCTTCTCAGGCCTCCGCGGCTTCGTGGTCGCGGTGGCCGACCGCGACGTATTCCTGCCGCGGGACAAGGTCAGGCGTACCGAGCGCGTCCACCGCCCGGACCACGCGTCCGAAACCGCCATGACCGTCACCAGCCCCCACCGGATCGACACCTACGAGGTGACCGAACGCAACGGCGCCTTTGTCCTGCGCGCCAAGGCAGGCGAGATCCGTACGGAGGACGCGACCGAAACGCCGGAGGACGACACAACGTCCGTCCATACGCCCGAAGCGCCCCCCGCCGAGGCCAGCCACTCGACCGCTCTCGATGAGGCCGACGCAGCGCTGGCCGAGGGAGACAAGTTGGCGCGCAAGGCCCGTGCGGTCGGCACCGCCAAGGACTCCGACCGACTCTACAAGAAGGCGGTTCCTCTGCTCAAAAAGGCCGAGCGTCTCTACCGGCGCGCCCTCCAGAAGGACAAGGGCAACAAGACGATCGAACGGAAGCTCCAGGAGGCACTCAAGCAGCGCTATTGGTGCGAGAAGATGACCCGGCTAGAGACGCGGACCGACTGAGCCCGAACGCGCGGCCGCGGCACAGGCGGTGCCGATCCGGGCGGCGCCACGCTTATCGGACGCCGGGGGGCCTGGCAACCATCGCGCAACTCCCTAGGCCGCAATGGGATTTGGACGCCCATTGGCTGAATCGACTTACGGTTCTTGTCGATACTGACAGAGAGAATGCCTTGCGCACAGAGGCCTGTGCGCAACCGTGGCTTCATAGGAGGATTGAGACATGGCCTATCGTGGTGGAGCCGGTCTGTGGATTGCCATCGCCGTTCTCGGCGTACTCACCGTCTTCTTCGGCGCCCTCTATTTCCAGCGGGAAAGCCGCATCGACGCCGTCCAGAAGGCGATTCAGAATGACTCGTACCAGCAACTCGCGAACCGCGGCAAGTGGAACAACGCCAGCGTGCGCAGCCTGATCCAGGAACGCGAAGACCTCGCCAAGGAACGCGATCGCCTCCGCAACATGATCCTCGATCGCGACGACAAGATCGACGCGCAGAGGGCCGCGCTCGACGAACGCGACGAGCGCGCCAAAGACTTGGATGCGGAGAACCGCACGCTGCAAGCGCGCATCGAGAATCTGAAAACCACCAACGACCAGCTGCAGCAGAAGTTCAAGGACGTGCGTGAGGAACGCCGGGAGGACTTGGAGGGACAGATCCAGCAGCTCCAGGAGAACTACCAGAACCAGCAAATCCGCAGCGAAAACCTGCTTCACAAGGTCACCCGGATGCGTGAGCTCCAGGAGGCCCTACGCAAGGCCTACCAGCGCCGCGTGATCGAGCTGCAGCGGGAGAACCACGCCCTGCGCAAAGTGATCGAGAAGTTCGAAAAGGAGACCCGGGGCCGCGAGGAAATCATGAAGGAGCAGCACGACGGCCGCATCATCCAGGTGGACATCGACAACAAATTCATCGTGGTGGATCTGGGACGCGCGCACAAGGTGCACCGCGGCATGCGATTCGACGTGATCCGCTGGCGCCTCAACCGCTGGGACTACATGGGAAGCATCCAGCTGACCAAGGTCGGCACGACTACCAGCCAGGGCGTCATCGTCGACGCCATCGTCCAGGAACGCGTCTGTCCCGTCACCGGCTGGGTCGCCCCCAATCGCGAAATGCGCTACAGTCCCTACGCCGCAGGCGGGCCAGATGGCAACCGGGTCGTTCCTCTCGTAAAGACGGACACCAAGGAAAAGCCGTCGATGCGCAAACTCGACCCCATTGTGATCGGCGACTACATCACGAATCCGTTCTACAGCAAGAAGCGCGTGCTCAAGTTCGTCATCGCCGGCGAATCCGTCCGCTACTCGACCAATGAGATGCGCCAGCAGATCCAGGAGTACGGCGCCGTCCTCCAGCCCGAGGTGGATGTCGATACGGACTATCTCGTTCTGGGCCGCATTCCCGAGGAAGGAGCCATCGCCGGGATGGAGGCAGCCGAATCCAGGAAGATGCGCGATCGCGCCATTGCCGCCCGCGAGACTGCCAAGCAATACGGAATCCCCATCATGCGCGAGGTCGAACTCTTCCACTTCCTCCACCACTGACGCGTCCTTCAATACATTCCGTAACCCTTCGACACGGCGGCCTCTCGGCCGCCGTGTCGCCTTCGCGCCTGCACGCGCGAAATTCCTTGCTTGCCTCTCACCCGCGGGGTATGATACGGTTAGTATGTCTTGTGCGCGGCGCCTTGGCCCGACGCTAGCGGTCGTCGTCCACCCAGGGTCCGCCAGGGCTCCTTCTCCGGTCCTTGCTGGTGACGATTCGCGCACACCGGCTGAGCGAGCACCCAGTGCCCAACGAACGCCCCTCAACGCCCAACATCATTCCCGGCTACCGCATCCTCAAGAAGATCGGGCAGGGCGGCATGGGTGCCGTCTACCTCGCACAGCAGACCAGCATGGACCGCCTGGTCGCCAGGAAGGTCCTCCCCAAGTCCCTCGCCAAGCAGAAGGAGTTCAAGGAGCGCTTCTTCCGGGAGGCCCGCGCCGCTGGCAAACTCAATCACCCCAACATCGTCACCGCCATCGACGCGCAAGAAGCAGCCGGCTACTGCTATATCGCCATGGAGTACGTCAAGGGACGCACCGTCTCCTCCATGCTCCACCAACGGGGCTCTCTCTCTGAAGGCGAGGCGCTCAGCATCGGCCATCAGATCGCCAGCGCCCTCGCCCACGCCTGGGAAGCCGGCATCGTCCATCGCGACGTGAAGCCCGAGAACTTCCTCTGTACCAAGGAGGGCGTCGCCAAGCTCTGCGACCTGGGCATCGCCAAGGCGCCCTCCGATGCCGGGCTGACGCAAGACGGCACGGCCCTGGGTACCCCCCGTTACATCGCCCCCGAGCAGGCCCGCGGCCTCGAAACGGTCGACTACCGCGCGGACATCTACAGTCTCGGCGCCAGCCTCTACCACATGCTCTCCGGCGTTCCTCCCTTCGACGGTCCCACCGGCCCGGCCATCATGCTCAAGCACGTCAACGAGTCCCTGCCCTCCCTCAAGAAACGCGCCCCCCACGTGAGCCGCGGCACCGTCCAGGTGGTCGAACGCATGCTGGCCAAGGATCCGGCCAAACGCTACCAAAAGCCGGACGATCTTCTTGCAGATCTCAACGCCGTCAGGGAGGGCAAGGCGCCGCCTACCGCCGGTTCCCCCCGCCGGCCTTCGGGACGCCTTCCGGCCGCCCGACGGCCCGCGCCCGGAGCAGCGCGTACCGTCGTCACCCGCACGGCGCCGCGCGGTTCGGACAGCTCGAAATACGTCCTCGCGCTCGTGTTCGTGCTCGCCGCCGGCGTTACCTTTGTCCTCTGGCCGAAGCCGCCCCCTCCCAGCAGGCCCTCCCCCGACCCCTCGGCGCCGCCCTCCTCCTCCGATCTCGAGGAACAGGCCCGCCGTGCGTTCGCGGAAGCCAAACAGCTCTACACGGACGGCCACATCCAGCGCGCCCACGACGCGCTGCGCGATCTCATCCAGCGCTATCCCAACACGAGTTACATCCCCTTGGCCGAAGCCCGCCTCAAGGAGGTTCGAGCCGAGATCAATGCAGCCGCGCGGCTTGAACGAGCCAAGGCCGCCTTGGAGGGGCTCCGCGCCAAAAAGGCTACGCTCGACGAGAACGCCTACATCGAGGCGCTGCGCGCGTTCGCCAAAGACCCCAAGCACGCCGGCCACCCCGCGGACTCGGCCCTTTCAGAGGCCAACCGCCTGGCCGAGGCCCAGGCCCTGACTGCGCCCCAGCCGCAACCCCCGCCTCCCGAGGACCTCGACACGCTCGTAGCCAAGGCCAAGGAGACCCTGGCCGGCGCGGACTGGCAGCGCACCGAGCGCATCCTCAACCTCGTCCTTCAGCGCGGCAAGGAACTCGCGCCCCTGGTTCCCGACATCCGCAAACTCGCCGCATCTGCACCACCGGCTGCCGTCCGCGGCAAGAGCCTCAAGGCCCTTGCCGCCGCCGCCCCCGCGCAGGCGGATGCCGTGGCCACAGCCCAGCTCACGGACCGCAATGAGGCGGTTCGCCTCGCAGCCATCGAACACCTGAGCAAACGCCGCCTCCCTGGCGCCATTCCCCATCTCGAACGCCTCATCAAGGACGGCCCTTCGCGGGACCCCAGCCCGCGCGTGCTTGCGGCGGCAGAGGCCGCCCTGCAACACATTCGACGTCCCTGAAAACGTTGCCGCCTACAGTCGGGGCTGGCCATGCGAAATCGCAATCAGAAATATGCGGAGTTCTCCCTAGCGCGCATGCCCGATCACTCCTGCACGCTTGTCACGCTCGCGCACGCCGACCTGCGCTCCTCGTCCATCGTGCGGATCCTCGAGCGGGACTTCGTCCGCGTACTCGACGATCTGCAGACCCCCCGCGTTGTCGTCGATTTTGCCGAGGTGACGGTCGCCCCGACCGCAATCTTCGGCATCATCCTCCAATTCGTCCGGGATGCCTCGGAGCGCGACATCCACGTTCGTCTGTGTTCACTGGCCCCGCCCATCCGCAAGGCCTTCGAGCTCCTCAACGCCAATCGCCTCGTCGATATCTACACCTCGCGGCGTGAGGCGGTGCTCAAACCCTGGACCCGGCGGCGATGGTGGCCCTTCGGGTGATGGGCCGGCCATTCCGCATGCCTCGTCCCGTCCCCCGCGGTCAAGCCACCCGCAACTTGCGGACCGCCAGTCCCAAGGCCTTGGTCAACCGCCCGACTTCCCGCTCGCTATCGGCCAGGGCTCCCACCAAGAGCCCCCGCTCCTCTTCGGCCCGCCGCACCTGCTCCTGCAGCCTTCGCGCCTCGGGCGCCCCGATGAGCCCTGGATATCCGCCCCCTCTCTCCGTCCTTGCCATGCGCTCCTCATCCATCCGGCGTCGCAAAGCCCCCGCCTCCCCGATCGCGGCCAGGGCCTTGGCTTCCAAATGCTCCAACTCCTCCTCCAGGAGCGCGCAGGTCCGCCGCGCGGTCTTGAGCTCCTCCCGGAGCCGCTTGACCTCCTCATCCCGCGCAAAGCCGTCCTGCTCCTGGTCTCCGTACTTCCCTGCGCCGGAGGATGTCCGCTCGCCCGCCTCCTGCGACTCGTCCACCCCAGACGGCCCTTCCCCGGCCGCTCGATCCACATCGAGCCTGCGACACGCCTGCAGCACCCGCGTCTCCAAGTCGCGCAGCGCGTCCAGCGCATCCGATGCATGCTGCTTCCGCGCCTGCCCTCGAATGGCCTCGATCGAATGGATGAGTCGCCGTTTTTCCTCGTTGAGATTCTGCTGCTCGGAAATCAAGGAAGTCCCTCCGGATCTCGCCTCTGATGCGGGGCCGCCAAGCACCAAACGCCTGCAGACCCATGGGATGCCAGCATAAGACATATCGACTGACTGCGGCATCCGCTTTTGCAAACCTTGCTTTCGCAGTGGGTTATACGGCAGAAGTGGATCGCTATCGGACGCGGTTTGCCCACGGCGCGGCTAGATTCAGGGCCTGGTTCAGAAATCCGCCGGGTTGGGTGACACGCGCGCTACGAGGCGGTTTGTAGGCCAGGCACTCCTGCCTGGGACCGAATCCGTGAGGCGCTCCACAGGCAGGAGCGCCTGTGCTACAGACCGCCCTCACCGAGTGTTACCCGGAATTGAACCAAGCCCGTTTCTGAACCAAGCCCACGGCGCTACGTACCGCTTCAGCATTGCCGTGCGCCAGCCGCCCGCGCCCGGTAAACATTGGGCGGGCACTGGCGCGAGTCGCCTTGGTGCGCCATTTCATAGGGCAGCGGGCCGAGACGCTCTTCCAGGTAGCCCCGGAGCGCGCGCACCGTTTCCGGCTGCTGGTCGTACAGGTCGTTCGACTCCTCCGGATCGGCCTTCAGGTCGTACAGCTGCCCCGGCTCGTCTGGTTTGGTGGAGTCGAGGATCAGGTTCCAGCGAGCGTCGCGCACGCTCACCCGACCTCCCCACGCGATGATGATCCGCTCGGGTGCCGTCTGGTCCTTTGCGAAGAGATCCCGGCCGTCGACCTCTGCCACCTCCGGCTGCTTCCCTTGACCGAGCAGGCCGGCCAGCGTGGGGAACACGTCGATGTGCTGCGAGAGATCGTCGCGCTCCTGCCTCCCCCGGGCGCCTCCAGCCGGTCGCAGCACCAGCGGCACGCGTGTGTTGTAAGCGTGCAGCCGATCCGGTCCCTTGCCGAACCGCCCCTTGTCCCAGAGCTCGGTTCCGTGGTCGCTCGTAAACAGCACGGCCGTGTCGTCGAGCAGGTCCATCTCCTCCAGCTTCTGGAGCAAACAGCCGATCCACTTGTCGACGAACGTCACGTACCCGTAGTAGAGCGCGCGCGTGCGTGCGATTTCCTCCTCCGACGGATCCTGGTTGTTGATGACCTGCGGCGCGATGTAGTCCTTGCTCTGTCCGGCCTTCTGGTAAGCGTCCACGAACTCCCGCGGCGGGTCCCAATACTCGTGCGGCGCAAAGGAGTCGACCCACAGGAACCAGGGCGCGTTGGCGCGATTCTCTTCGAGCCAGGCGCAGGCGCGTCGGAAGACGCGCGCCGGCAGATAGTCCTCCTCGGTCTTCCGCTCGAGCATGTTGAGCAGGTACTGGGTCAGGTGTCCGTGGCTTTCCACGCCGTCGGGGAGATGCGGGGACGGGTCGACCGCATCCAGCGGACCGCTGCGCACATTGTCGCTCTCCTGCCCCCGGATGAAGCTCCACGAACAGAATCCGCGCACGAAATTCTGCGTAGCCTTGAACATGTGATACGTATCCGAGACGAACCCGGTGGTCACCCCCTGCTCCCAGAGGAGTTCGGCGAGCGTGGTCTGGTCGTCCGGGATCCGGTGCCAGCCCGGGATGCCCGGCCAGAGGCCGCGCGATCCCATGGGAAACCGCCAGGGGAAAGAACGCCTGCCTGTGAAGAGGCTGCGGCGCGCCTGGATCGTGGGCAGTCCTTCCGCAAAGGCGTTCGTCCACACGATCCCCTCGCGCACGAGGCGGTCGAGATGCGGCGTGCGGACCACGGGATGGCCCAACATGTCCTGGCGGAAGGTGTCGCAGCAGATAACGACGCAATTCATGGGGGTCCTTTCGTTCCCAGAGGGGGCGCCCAAACAGCGTGCGCTTCTCTATACCACAACGATGCGTAGAGCGCAAGCCCGCGGGCACGGGAGCAGCGCGGCCGCGGAAACGCCTTGCCAGCCCGCCCCCGGCTGCAGCCGTGGGCAGGGTTTGAGGCCTTGCGAAAAAGGCAAGCGGCCCGCTGACGCCTGTCAGCGGGCCGCCTGCCGCGCACGAAGCGCTGGAAGATCTTGGCACCCCGGGAGGGGATCGAACCCCCGTCTACGGCTCCGGAGGCCGCCGCACTATCCACTGTGCTACCGGGGCAATCCAGAACATACTAGCCCGCCAGCCCCCTCTTGTCAAGCGGCTAGGCAGCCATCTGCAGGCGGCGCACCGATCCGCGCTCCGGCTTGGTTCAGAACCGGGTCACACCCAAAGGTCGCTGGTTGTGGCATAGGCACTCTTGCCTGTGCAACGCATCAGGGGTTCCGCCCCAGGCAAGAGTGCCTGGCTTACAACCTGCTCCGTGTCCGGACGGCCACCCCAAACCGGACGCGTCTCGCGTTCCCATGCTCCATCCCGCCTGCACAACCTCCGCGCGCCTGGTTTCTCACCCACACCCTTGACAGCCGCGAGTCGGTTTGATAGCATTTGAGAGAACCCTCAAGGCGCGTCTCGTGCTTGACGCGCCCGTCCT
Organism: uncultured Planctomycetaceae bacterium; assembly: GCA_964496245.1. Classification (GTDB taxonomy): domain Bacteria; phylum Planctomycetota; class SZUA-567; order SZUA-567; family SZUA-567; genus CAZBZG01. Next base: position 9,693 of record CAZBZG010000180.1, read on the forward strand.
CAGGAGGAGCCGCTGTGGCCCCGAACGACAGCGAAAACGAGACCGCCAAGCAGTGGTACACGGTCAAGCAGGCAGCCGAATATCTGGGCGTGAGC
>CAZBZG010000181.1:0-9772 GCA_964496245.1 uncultured Planctomycetaceae bacterium
CTCCATCAAATCCTCAACAACTAGTAAGAATCCAACCGTTCTTTGGCCCCATAGGAAACAACGTGTATGCAAGGCCGATCCCCGCGTGGGCGGGGCTGACTTTTTAGAAAGGTTAAACAATGAATATTAATAAGGCCGATCCCCGCGTGGGCGGGGCTGACGGGGCAGGCGAACACCGGGAATCGTGTAGTCGGGGCCGATCCCCGCGTGGGCGGGGCTGACCTGTCTCCCAGCGCTGCCCGTCGCCGCCCATGAGGCCGATCCCCGCGTGGGCGGGGCTGACAATGCTGTACAGCGCGAAGCGGAGGCCTAGCCGGGCCGATCCCCGCGTGGGCGGGGCTGACTGCATGCCCGTCTCGCCCTGTAGTCCGTACCGCGGCCGATCCCCGCGTGGGCGGGGCTGACCCGCCCGCACGCAAAGCAGAAGCGCATACCGTGGGCCGATCCCCGCGTGGGCGGGGCTGACCCTTGTTCTTCCCCCAGCTCACCTTGTCCTGCGGGCCGATCCCCGCGTGGGCGGGGCTGACGCCACTCGTGAACATGGCGTGCCTCGTACTCGCGGCCGATCCCCGCGTGGGCGGGGCTGACGTGGGCCGCAGTATGATTGCCACTGCCGGGAAAGGCCGATCCCCGCGTGGGCGGGGCTGACTACGGAATGACCGACAAGCCCGTAGATAAGTGGGGCCGATCCCCGCGTGGGCGGGGCTGACGCCTGCACCAGCGCCTTCAACTCGCCCGCACGGGGCCGATCCCCGCGTGGGCGGGGCTGACGCATCGAAGCGCTCGCGGCAATGGTCTATGACCGGCCGATCCCCGCGTGGGCGGGGCTGACCACGTCGTCGGTGGCGGTCAGGCGGATGGCTCCGGCCGATCCCCGCGTGGGCGGGGCTGACCGCTTCTTGCAGTCGCGCGCGCGCTGGATCACGGGCCGATCCCCGCGTGGGCGGGGCTGACTGAAGGCGCTGGTGCAGGCCAAGACAACGCAGGGGCCGATCCCCGCGTGGGCGGGGCTGACCGTGACCACGACCGGCTCCACCACTCGGAATCGGGCCGATCCCCGCGTGGGCGGGGCTGACTCTATGTCACACTGACAAAATAGCGCAGAACGTTACACTTGGCAAGTCAATTTAAAGCACGTGGGCCAGGCATCGGTGCAGCTGGGGAAGCATTCGATTGTCAAAGAGCTGGTCCTGCCGACCGCCTGGATGAAGCGCTACAGATCAACTCGAAGCAGTCCGCAGCCCGGGAACAGCACCTCCATGCCGCCCGACAATCGCAAGCATCAGACGCGCGCAGGCTTCCGCATCAGCATCCGCTTCATGATGCCGATCAAAGGGGATGCCGACCGATCGGCAGATGTCGGGCAAGCGGTAGGAAGGCTCGCCGGGCCATGTACGTCTGGACAATTGCACCGTGCAGTACATCCGGTGAAACGGGCGGGACAAAGCGCAGGCATCGCAGCAACCATACAGGACCCGTCGGTCGAAAGACGCATTGTGCGCCACGAGGAAATCGGCGGATTCCACCAGAGGAACCGCCCGGGGCCACACCTCTTCGAACGCGGCCTGATCCCGCAGAAGACTCCACGTCAGGCCGTGATACTGCGTAAACAGAACACGGCGCCGCGGGGGGCGGATGAGTGCGCAGAAGCGGTCCTCCAGCCGACCGTTTCGCACCAGGACCAGCCCCACGGCGCAAGCCGAATCACTGCCATGGTCGGCTGTCTCGAAATCGATGGCCGCAAACGTGGGCAGAGTCATCCCGCTCTCGGTTCCTCCTTCGGGCCGCACGGCTCGGCATCTGCACCCTGCTGCGAAAGCTCGCGCCGGATGAGGACGGCTCCATCGTAGTCTACGAACTCGCGCGGCCCCAACCCCAACTCCCGCAGGCCCTGCCCGCCGGGCGCGTCGTCCTGACGCCACGTCATCACGACGCTGGCCTCCGGAACCAGGTCGGACCACCATTCCTCGAGAACGCCCCAGACCCTTTCGCGGACCCCCTTTGTCATGTTGGGCCCCGTATAGACGCCGGGGGCGATCTCCAGCATACAGCTGGCGAGAAAGCCGCGGTACCGGTCCGGCACGTTGCGCGTGACGATCACCACCATCAGCCGGTCTCCCCCGCCACCCCGAGCACCTTCTTGATCGCGTCGATCATGCGCGGAATCACCTGCTGCTTGGCGAACGCGCGCGCCGCCAGCCTGCGCACGTGCCGTTCGACGGGGCGGCCCGGGTTCTGCCGTGCCTCCCGCACCGCCCCGAACGCCACGGGCAGCGTCACTTCGGTGCGAAACAAGTCTGCGATGTCCAGCGTCCAGGCGATTCCGCTGTCCTCGTGGATGAACCCGAGCGCGGGGACCGTACCCGTGGCCGCCACCGCGATCATGGCCGCCCCCTCCACGGCCGTGGCCGCGTGGTTGATGGCCTGATTGGGCCGGTCCGCGGATTCGGGATCCTGGCGGTCGTACCGCCGTCCCTTCCAGTCGATCCCGAACTGCTGCGCAATCAGCTTGTAGGACTCCTTCATGCGCGCGCCTTCGATGCCGCGGAGCACCGCGATGTCCTGATGCGGCAGCACCTCGCCCAGCCGCAGGGCGTAGAGCTTGCGCGCCACCGAAGGCCGCCCCTCTGCCGGATCGCCCCACAGACGCACCTGCGCACGCGCATACTTGGACTGGTCGGGCCCCAGGGGCGGCGCCGAATAGCAGCGCACCCCGCCCTGCCCCACCGCCACGATGCCCGTGCCGTGCCGGGCGCACAGCCGCAGCACGTCGTGGGTTACCGTCGCCCCCGGCCCCAGTAGGAACAGGGACACGGTTTGAAAGGGAATCCCGTAGTCGCCGGCCGCCAGCTCCGGACTCTTGGCCGCCCGGAAACGCACGCACCCGTCTTCCACATAGAGATTGCCCCGGGACAGATAGAGCAGGCCGTGCCGATCCGCGTGGGGAACGCGCGCGCTTTCGAGTCCGAGGCGGCCGGCGAGCATGGGTCAATTCCGGAAAGGACGGATCCGCGTCAGCCGCTTGTCGATGACCGTGAAGGAGCCATTCAGCTCCTCAGCGTGCTGTTCGAGCGTCTGAAGTATCAGTTCGATCTTGTTGCCCAGGGAGAGTCCGGCGAGACGTGTCAGGAGGACGCCCGAAGCGGCCAGTTGCTGCCGGTAGACCATCTCACCGAAATCGAGATCATCTGTAAGAAGAAGGGCGCCTTGCTCTCTTGCCGTTTCGAGTACCACCGCGTCAGAGGCACTCGGCAAACTCTCGGCGATCCAGAACACGTCATGCCCTGCATCGCGCAGCGCCGCCACCAACCGTCCGTCGATGTTCTCGTCAGCCGCGATCTTCATGATCAGGCCGGTGTGGAGTGGGGGTATTGGACTTCCGCGTGAAGCGCCCGGGCTGCGTAGGCGATGCAGGCCCGCGCGGCTTGTGCGGTGAGGCGAGGGTGCGAGGCGACAACCTCTTCGAGACTCTCGCCCGCGCCGATACGCTCCAGCACGCTCTCAACCGTTACCCGGGTACCTCGAATCACGGGCTTGCCCAGCATGACTTCGGGGTTGCTCTCGATAAGCTCTTCCATATGGATCCTCCGACCGTTGCTATCCCTATCATACACCCGACGGGCGCAAGAGCAACATGCCGTATCCGAATGCGCGGTGGCGGCCCATCCCGCGCGCGAGGAAGCGCTGGAAAGCCTCCGCCGAAGTCACGGTCAGGGCGCCCGCAAACGTGACGTCGGGCAAGCGCATGCGGCGCTCCTCGCGTCCGCGCCATGCGTTGGCCCCCCGTTCCATGGGCTTCCGTCGGCCCACGACCGCGACCTGATCCGGCAGAAGCTCGGCTCCCGCATCTTCGGGCTCCCAGGCGCGCTCGCACAGCCACTCGCCGTACACGACGCGTGGGTCGAGTTCGCGCGGCTCCACGCCATCCCGTCTGGCGCGCCAGAGCAGGTAATCGTGCTCGCTCGCCTTGTCCTTTCCCCGCCGGCCGCCATGACGCACCACCGGGCACGCGCGCAGGTCGAACGCCACACAGCGGCCCCGCGCCAGCATCGGCATGGGCTTCGAGGCCGCTCCCTCCCAGTCGACCGCGCGGTGATAGAGCGGATCCGCCAGATCGCTCGAGGCCTTGCCGGCTTCGAGCGTACAGGGTGCATACGCCCACAGGAGACGGCGCTCCGCCTGGAATCGCCAGGGCTTGGGAGCGTCGTCGCCATAGAGCGCCTTGAGGAGCGCGTGGACCGTGTAGCCGTGGTCCTCGTCGGACGCCGGGATGCGCTGCTCCCGCGCGATGCGCGCCAGAGCCGCGAGGTCGATGGGAAGCCGCCAGAGGTGGAGATCAGGCATGGAGGGCCTCCTCCGCGGGCGGCGGGTTCACGCGGCCGTGCCGGAGCAGACGACGGCCCGTGTGCAGCTGCGCCGCCCAGTCGCGCTCGTCCACCACAGGCTCGGTGCGCTCGTCCGCCGGCCGGGGCGAGCCGTCCTCGGCCCAGCAGGCGGGAAGAGGGCCGTCCGCGGAATCCGCGCGTTCGTGCCGCGGCTCGGCTTCGAGTGCCGCTCGCAGGCTTTCCGCCTCGCGCAGGCCCAAGGCGACCGGGCCCGACGGCAGGCAGGGCTTGCGGCCGAGAAAGAGCGGGCGCGCCGGACGCTCGAGCGCGGCCAGGCAGTCGTCCAGCGTGGGAACTTCCTGCGCCGGCACGAGTGCGACAGCCAGGGTCTGGATGCGGTCGGCGTGGAAGTCTCGGAGGCGTATATGCGTCCCCTCTCGTGCCGCTTTCCCGCCGCCACGCCCCTCAGGCGCGCCTCGTGTGGTCCACCCCTCTTTCATCCAGGGCGACGTACCAGGATTCAGGTCGACCGTCTGGTAATCGCGCAGCCTCGTACCTGCGCGGTCGATCCGGCTGGCGAGTTGCAGCCGGTTCTGCAGGCGCTGCAGCGCCTCGGTCTCGCCATGATCGTAGCCGAGGGCGTTGGCGAGCACGCCGGTCACCTGGGACAGGGTCGGATGCTCCCAGACAGGCCCCCGCGCATCCACGCGCACCGCGCCAAAGGACATGAGCGGGGCTTCGTACCGCAACAAGAGAACGCGCATGGGCTACTCCGTGACTCGGCCGGCCGCCCAGGAGGCGAGACCGGGAAGGTTCTTGCGCTCGCCCGTATCGCCCGGGACTCCTTTTCGGCCCCCTTCTCCCTCTTCGCCGGCCAGCGACGCTTGCGTCTGCTCCGTTTTCAGCCTGGCGTACCGTTCGTCCTTCCCGCGGGCCAGGTGCGCGCGCGCCACATCCCGCGGGTAGTTCTGGTCAAGATCGTAGAGTTCCTGGGCCAACGCCGCGTACGCGTCGGCGATCAAATCCCCCCGCGTGCGCACCGGATCGACAAAGGCGTTGGCGAACGTGCACGGCTGTGCGTCGCCGGCTTCTACGAGCACGAGATGCGCCAGGCTGTGCGGAGCCGTGCTGCCGAGCTTGGCCCCCGGACTCACGGTAGCGATCGTGTGGACCAGGGCTTCGACCACCTGTCCGGCCAGACTGCGGTCGGCCTGCTTCCACGCGTTCCGGTCCTCGCGCAGGTCGCAGCCCGTGAGGTTGGAGACGAGAAGAGGCACGTCAACGGCCACGTAACCGTAGTACAGCCCGCTCGTCAGGTCGGTGCTGTTGATGTGGCCGGCGCCGAGCTCTCCCTCGTCCGCGGTCAGATCATCTACCGCGCTGAAGTAATCGGCCTCTGTCTGGGCCGCGTGCACGGTAAAGGCGTGCGCCACGTGCACCGCCGCGTCGCACCGTGCCAGGATATCGCTCGTGACCATACGTCCGAAGACCGCGGCGTCGAGGCCGGCGCCGACCTCGAGGGCCTTCAGGTTCTTCCTCTCCTCCTTGGACAGGACCTTCTTGGCCTCTTCGCCTTCGGCGATGCGCCGAGCCAAGCCTGTGAGATGGTCGATCTCCTTCTTTCCGAGGACCACGATCTGCCCGGTTTGCAGCTCGCCACCGGCATCGTCCGCTTGGCTGTTCTTCGGCTTGGCCCCCTCTGCGTCCTCCTCGCCGGCAGACGCACTCTCGTTCGCAGCCTTGGCCTTGGCGCTCTCGCCCAAGGCTTCCTTCATCACGGCCTTGACCGCTTTCTTGGCCTCGCCCTCTTCCATCCCGTCCTCGAGGAGCTTCGTGAGCACCAGTTGGTCGAAGATATGCCGCGAACGCACGGACATGCCCTCTCCGATCGAGCGAAGCGAATGCTCCCCCTCGAACGTGCGCCAATGCCGCTTGAGGCACTGGCTGCTGATGCGGGTGCGTACGGCCGAGCCGAACGGGAGCTGCTTGGCGAAGCCCGCGTCGTCGCGGTTGAGCAGCGCGGCCGGGTAGCTCGTAAGCGTGTGGATCTGCAAGAAACGGGACGGCATGGTCTATCCTTTCGTCTGCTTGTGCTCCTGTTCCATCGTTCGGAAGTAGTCCTCGGCGATGCGCCGCCGACACCTGTCATATCCCTCGGATCCCGGACGGGAGAGCACCAGGCGCGCCAGTGCGACCCAGTCCACGCCCACGCCCTGCCTGGCCTTGAGGTACGCGACCGCGGCCCGAAGTTCGTCGCCCAGGCGCGCGTCGTCCGCCGAGAGCAGCCGGCTCAGCCGCCGCTCCGCATACCCGGCTCTGGCCAGTTCCACGCCCGGCCTGAGGCCGCGATTGTGCTCAAGATGCGCCATGCCCGAGAGAATCATGGCCCAGCGGCGCTGGTCGTCCTCGCTCCCGTAATCGTCCGCGCGGATCTCTCCGGCGTAGAGCCTGTAGAACCCGGCTGACCGCCACCGGTCAGCAGCGCCGGGATTCAGCCGCCGCAGCTCCGCAGCCAGGCCTGGTCCGGCCTCTTCGATCAAATGTGCGAGTCGCGCGATGCGCGTATGCAAGCCGGTCTGCGTAGCGGTCATGCGCTCTCCTCAACGGGATTCTCTTCGGTCCGAAGCGAAGCCTTGAACGAAGCGTCCTTTGACGGCTTGGTGGCTAAGCCTCTCTCGAAATTCCGCTGCGATGCAGCCAATGCGCGCCACCGGCGCACGCCGTCCGGCAGGGCCGCTTGGGCCTCGGCGAGAATCTCCCGCGCAAGTCCCACGATCAAGCGACGCCAGGACGTGCGTGCGTCCTCCGGATCGTCGTCCAGATGGTCCCAGAGGTGCGGGAAGAATCTGGCGTCTGCGGCGGTGTCGAAATGGGGGAGAAGGCTTTCCGGTCGTCGGCCACCTGCGCAAAGCATCTCGTGGATAATTTTCTTTGAGTCGCGTGGATCCTTCCTTGTGCCCAGGATTCCAGGACGCAGGATATCTTTCCGCAAACTGTCAAGATCAGACAGCTGCTCCTTGGCCCTTTGGGAGGCCCTGGTCCGGCTGTCAGGACGCCCCCGGAAGGAGCGCGCCACGCGAGACGGAATGGGTACGGACCGTTCGTGCCATCCGTTTGTCTTGCCCTGCCCACGCACCAGAGCGCGTCCGTACCATTCAAGATCCGCTTCGCTGTCCGAATCGAGGAGCTGTTGGGTTGGAGGTGACACTGCGTCGAACAGGTACTCGACCACCTTGGCGACCGTGAACCCCTGTTCTGAGGGCGTCAGAGCCTTGTTTTCGCGATTGCATGCAATCCAGGGGTCGCCGTAGGCGTTCTTGATCACCCACTCATTCCCTTGCCCCTTGGAGCGCTTCGCGATGCTGGTGCGTTCCGATTCACTAGCCGCCGTACGCGCCAACCATTGACCTCCTTCGCCCCTGATCAATCGAATGCGACGACATACTTCTATACACCAAGGATCCAACTGGCTGTGAGGTACGGCGGACGCCTTCTTGCCGTCCCATGGCATCGTCCAGAGCAAAGCTATACCCGCGTCCGCAAAGCCCCCTGCACCAATTGTAGCATTTCGCATCTCCATGAGGGCGCACATGTCCCGTCTATGCCATAAGGCAAGGTCGACGGCGTGACGAAAGCCTACTGCGAACCTGTTTCCTGTGGATCCGTTCTGTCGGAAGGGGCCATAGTAATTGCCTGCCTGCCCGGCTTTGGTCATTCCATTAACTGTTTGGAAAGCAACAAGCGCCAACAACCAGTGTTCTGGTGACGAACGATAGCGCGTCATCTTAAGGTCATGGTTCCTACTCAGATTGAGCGCATCACATTCAATGGCCGAATGGCGCGGTTTCTTGGCAAAGCAATCGAGGGAGCCCTTCCCAAGCGGCGTCTGCAGAAACGCCGGCTTGATCAGATCCTCCACCACCAGGCACCAGGCCTCCTCGCAGCCGGCCATGGCGATGAGCTGCTCGCGCCACCACCCTTCGTCCCGACACGGGTCGTTCGCGACCTCCGTACCGGTTCGATGACAGACCATAGCAGCAAGTTGCACGAGGAAAGCGTGCCAGGCGTGGGCCTGGTGGGCCTGGAGCGCGGTGAAGGCCACGATCTGCTGGGCGGGGTCGCTGAGGCGGGCCAGAACTGCGGGCAGAGACAAGCGTTCCCGATGGCCAGCGAGATCGGCGACGCCGATCAGGGGCTCCCTCAACAGGTTCCCTTGGTGGCAGTCCGGCATTTCCTTCCCCACTTCTACTCGATATGCCCGAGCCGACGCAGTTCAGCAGCCAAGGGAAGCGTCCTGCGCAAGCTCCTCGGCGTCCAGATCGATCATGGGAACCCCCACGCGATGCAGCTCGAGAAGAAAAGACACACGGTCCATGTTCGCCAGCGCTGCGGCAGTGCCCGAAGACAACCGTTTGTCTTCGAAGAGCTTCGCAGCCATAGCAAACCGGGCCTCGCGCTCGAACGCCCCCGGGCTCTCCTGCAAAAGATCGGGAATGCTATCGGGATAGGACACCGTGAAGGTCCGCGTCATGGAACTCTCCGTTGCAACGGCAGCCGGCCTAGGCGTCAGCCCGGTCGTCCGCGGCCTCCGGGCGGATCGGGCGCAGCCCTCGTGCATCGTAGCGGAAGCTCCGATGCCCGAAGTCTATACGCAACCCTTCGGCCGAGTCAAGGACATTCGGGACGGCTTCCTTCTGCACGTCCCGCAGCCACCAACCCGGCACGGAGAGGCGCCGGATCTCTCGACCGAAGGGGCCCACAGTGCCTTGCGGGAGATCGACAAGCCTGTCATCGACCCCCAGGCGTGTCCGGATCTCCTGGGCCAGCTCCTTGGACGGAAAGCATTCTTCCTGGCGACCCGTAACATCGCCGCCAAAACCGGCATGCCATCGCGCGCAGTTCCCTTCGGCCATCAACCGCTGGGCGATCTGTGCGCCTCCCACTTGGGCAGCGTGCGCCCGCCATGCACCTTCGTTGTATTGCGCGAGGGATTCGGGGTGGGTGACGCTTTCGACCCACTTCCGGTTGTCGGCGGGGATCTCCACCGACCCGCGGCGGATGCGTTGCCATGTCGCGTCCAGCACGCGCAGGTCCGGATAGACGTAGCCCAATCCATGCAGATCGCGCGCTTGGCCATTGTCGATCAGCCGGCTGACCAGTTCATGGTCGGGTACGAGCACCACTGCTCTTGGCCCCGAGAACGCTGGCGGCCGGTCGCGCTCCCGGTGCCGATGGAGGCGTCCGAGGCGCTGAAGCAACACGTCCGCGGGACACAGATCGGTAATCATGACGTCCGCATCGATGTCCAGGGCCTGCTGTACGGTCTGCGTGGCGCAGGCGACGCATCCGCTGCCGGGAGCCTTCCGCCCGAAGCGCTCCTCGAGGGCCCCGTCGAGCGCTTCGCGATCTTCACGCGCAAAACGGGAGTGATGCGGCGCCGGCACATG
>CAZBZG010000182.1:0-9761 GCA_964496245.1 uncultured Planctomycetaceae bacterium
GGGTGTAGCTTAAGACCCTCGTTGAGTGGTCTTGACAGAGGGGTCCACCGCAGCGCGTCGATGACCTCTTTTGTCAATTCTCGCGGGAGAGCCTGCAGGTTCTCCCGATCTGTGACCTGATGTTATTCGATAAGCTCCTTAAGATTGTCCTTGTCCAATGCCACTGCATACCCTCCTATGCTATTGTAGCCTAGGAAGTTTCCCGGTTAATGTTACACTACTAGCGTGTTAAACGCCTATTCTCGGGTAGATACTTATGTCCAACAATGTTGCATTGATAGAAGGCACCAATACTTTCGCAAGACTATTCCATGGTATCAAAAAATAAGGCAAATCGAAGTTATAGCCACGCACATGGCTCTTTGACCAAAGAAAGCATTGTAGCTTTGCTAATAAAAATTTTTGGCATTATCTCCGGCTATTTAATGTTTCTAGTTCTATCTAGGTTGGGAGGCGCTGGCGCCGTTGGTTCATTTTCTATCGGTTACAATTTGATCAATCTACTGGCTCAACTCTCGTTATTGGGTCTGCCAATGGCGGTTCTCCGTTTTGCAGGACCAATGACGGCATTACGGAATTGGATCGGAATCAAGGGGCTATATCGTAATTCAGCCATAATTGCGACTTCAGGAGGACTTGTAGTTGGCCTAGCACTATTCCTTCTTTCCAAAACGCTATCCGAAACCTATTATGGCAACCCTTCCTTAGCCACTCAATTCAGATATCTATCATTATCCATAGTGTTTTTTAATATTAACTTATTAAACGTGTCTTTTCTGCGTTCCGTTAAGGGCGTTTCAGTATCTCAACCATTTCACAATTTCCTAATTCCTCTTTTGAGCACAATATTGATTATAATTTGCGCACTTCTCTCTGCGCAACTTCATGCGATATTCCTATATTTGGTAGCGATTCTTGTTGTTTCAGTAGCTTCAACAGTTGTTTTTCATAGAGTTTTGACAAACAGAATTGCGTCTGGGATTTCAAATCATTTGGTCGACGACCAAATTAGTATGGTGCATCTGTTAAAGGTGTCGTCTCCGATGATGATCACAAGTTTTTCTACGATGTTGATGGGGCAAATCAGTATTCAGTTTATAGGTATCCTGATGACAGAAAATGATGTTGGGATATATCAAATCGCACTCAAAGTGGCCATGACAACAAGTCTTTTTCTTCAGTCGATTAATATAGCAGTTGGGCCAAGAATCGCCGACCTTTTCTGGAATGGAAAGCGAAAGCAACTACAAAGCACAATTCAAAAAGGTGCGCGGTTGATTTTCTTTTCGTCTAGTTTTCTATTGCTAATAATCGTAGTATTCTCAAAATTCATATTGGGCGTGTTTGGTCAGGAATTCGTAGAAGGTCGGAAAGTTTTGATAATCTTGTGTATGGGACAGTTCATTAATGCCTTTTGTGGGTCAGTGGGTTACTATATGAATATGACTGGTAGACAAAAGGAGTTGAGAAATTTCGTACTCATTTCTTTGATTGGCTCAGCTCTGCTAAACTACTTGTTAATAGCAAATTTTGGAATAATCGGCGCGTCGATTGCATCCACCATGGGCATATTTGTGTGGAATTTTCTCTCTGTATTGTTCGTAGCCAAAAAGGACAAGATATTCACGTTTTTTTGGCCAAAGAGCGTATGAAAAGGACGTTTATTGTAGGATGCCCCAGATCTGGAACCACTTTGATACAAAGTGTATTGTCAGCCTATGGCGGGTTTGTTTCCTTCCCTGAGACGCACATATTTAGCAAAATCTTTTCGGGCCGTAAGAACAGATATTTGCCTCCGCCACTTAAGTATGGTTATCTTTCACTATTCTTCCTTAGTTGGAAGAAAAAGCATGGTTATTCCCTGCCGCTAAGTATTTCATTGACTCGCGACTTGCTTTGCGAGGACGTTCTTTCGTTTTTTGATTCCATAGCTGTCAAAGAAAACAAGATTGGATGGATCGAAAAAACACCTTCGCACTTGCATGTTTTGGAAGAAATAAGAAAGCTGTCTCCCTCTGCCTACGTCATTCAAATACTAAGAGACGGTCGGGCAAATATCGCATCCATGTATGAATATGGAAGCAGGTTGAATAAACACTTGAGAAATAAATTTCGGGATCTTGATTATTGCATCTACAGGTATAACAAATGTTTATGTGATCTTAGGACAAGCTCAGAGGCGGATAATATGATACTACTGTCGTATGATAAATTCATTGATGATCCAATTGGTACCACCAGAAGGGTATTTGAGAAAATTGAAGTACGTGACGCAAATCCAGCTGATATCATTGCGAACTTCAATAAGGTTGAAAACCTTCAACTAATTATTGACAAAAAAGAGAAATGGAAATCAACGAACAATAGAGACATATTCAATCAAGGTCTAAAGAAATACAATAGCATTTTTTCGGAAAAGGAGAAGGAGAAAATAGAACAAAATATTAACTGGCATAGATATCGTAAGCTTGATGAGGATTCCCTATAGATGGTTACCGTTATTTCTTACAGGCGGCTTAATGTACTAATGTGGATATCGATTTACATAGTTGGCTATTGTTTGCTTTCATATTTTATTGTTAGCCCTAAATTTGCCTATTTGGGTTACTATTTTGACAATTTCAAGATCTTTCGGTTTTCCTACTTTTGCCTGCTCGCTATCCTCCCGGCTACATGGTTGCCGACTACATTTGAGAGTGCTTCGGATATTCTGTATTGGGTGATTTACATATTAGTAATTGTGCCATCAATACTCGTGCCTTCCTTTAGGGGCTTTGACATAAATGGGAACTATGTAGTTTATATTCACGTACTATTAAGCTGTTTTCTGGGAATATACCTCTTATACAAAACTCTCGTTATAAATATTGGTTTTGTGTCCCTACGCAAATCACATTTTCTTTTTGTTGTTACTACTCTCTATTTGGTTCTGAATGTCGTTCTAATAAGAAAATTTGGGATAACATTGGAAATGCCCAACTATTTTGAACTGTATTTCGTGAGAGATGAATTTGCGGCTACTTCCAACCAGTTTATGAAATATGCAATAGCGTGGTTAATGGTGTTGATTAATCCTATTCTGTTAATTTGGGGCCTGAAAGATAGGAAAATCTATGCAATTATTGCATCTGTCATTGGGCAATTCTATGTCTTTAGTTTGACTGCACACAAAACAGCTGTAGGCTCAATATTGTTGATTCTGGTTGGCTACATCTTTCTGAAGAAATACCGTGAAGATTTCGTCCATCGAATTGGCTATTTGCTTGTTTTGTGGCTGGCCATTGTCCTAATCGTGTCTGCCGTTGCCAATACTTATATTGTATGGTCGCTCGCATTCAGAAGACTACTTATGACGCAAGGTTTGAATAGTTTTTATTACTTCGACTACTTTACAAATAATGAATTCTTGTACCTAAAGCAAAGTATTCTTAGCTTTCTCTCTGATGTAGACATAATCCATCCGGCTAAAGTCATTGCAGGCAAGTATTTTGATAATCCCGATTTCGGGCACGCCAATGTAAATTTTTTTGCGGAGGCTTTTGCCAATTTCGGATACATTGGAATGTACATATATTCAATTATTCTCGGTGTCATTATGATTGCCATTAAATCGATTTCCATGCGAAAGAACAAATTCATTTGTACCATCGCGTTCCTGATCGTCGGATACAAGGTTTGTCAAACATCACTGCTAACCACCATAAGCACTCACGGACTCGGACTGATTCTTCTTGTCTCGGTGTTTTTCCCTCAAAACGATGAATTTTGACGGCAATCCGTTGCACTTTCAGCTGCAATTTGCGTGAAGTTAGACATCGTTTGCATCTCATGAAATATTAAATGGTCCATATGATGACGAAAAGACTCCAGTACCCACTAACTAAGAGAAAGGTCTTTATTTGCGGATGTCAAAGATCTGGTACTACGTTAGTTCAAAAAATACTAAATTTGCACTCAGATGTATCTATAATGTATGAAACACATATATATCCCATTGCCAACAGACTGAGGTTCCCAATCAAGCGGAGCCTAGCGCTGTTGTTGGTCAAGAAATACTTTCCGTTTTTTAATACACAGTGGACTAGGGAAAAAAAAGAATTTGAAGACTTAATCAAAAGCCTCGCTCAATCTTGTGAAGAAAGCTTCTATTCACCTTCGCATCTCCTGTATTTTCTGATACATGCTTCCAGTAAAGAAAGTGACATAGTGGTTGGCGAAAAGACACCAAGTCACATTTATTACTTAGGCTCAATACTGAAGGATAGTACTGCGAGTGCTATAGTGGTTTACCGAGATCCACGTGCATCGGCAGCCAGCGAAAAAACCAAGAAGAAAACGTGGTATAATAAAGATTTTTCCTTGTTACTATTCATCTTGCGATGGCTTTCAAGCCAGTATCTTGCAGAAAGATACAAACGTAAGTTTGGTAACAACAGAGTAATGCTTCTCAGATTTGAAGATCTAATAACATCGCCCAAGAAAACCGTAAAAAGAATCTGTAGTTTTGTGAATTTGGATTATCAGGAAGAAATGATGGACATCGACATAGTGAATTCATCATTCAAAAAAACTGAATCGACAAAGGGATTCGATGACAAAGTAAATACTAAATGGCGCTCTATTCTATCGAAAAGAGAAGTCTCTTCAATAGAAAAGTGGTGTGCTTTTCTTATGGATAAGTACGCCTATGAAAAAGAATATGAAATCAAGTGTACGTGGTTATTGAATTTTCTTGTACGTCTACATAATAGGATTCTATTTTTGCTTCCTGAGCTTTATTACGATTTCTTTACCAACATCAAGAGAATAAGGCGGTTTAGATGAAGATTTTGTGGCTAATCAATCATTTTCCATATCCTCCCAACCGAGGTGATAAGATAAGGGATTATCATCTAATAGGAATTATTGCCAAAGATAACATTGTTGATCTTGTTGCTCTTAGGAAAAAGGACGATCCTTCTTATGAAGATTTGATGGCACATACTCCCTTGCGTCAAACATTCTTTAAGAATGTTAGCAGAAAGCAAGAATTACTAATACGTCTCATCTCGTCAGTGTTGTTATTCCCCTCGCAATGTGGGCTTCTAGTAGCGAAGGGAATGAAGAAACTAATAAAGGAAGCTGAAAAAACTCACCGCTATGATGTCATTATCACTAGCAAATTTTACTTTGCTAGTGTCGTTCCCCGAAAATTACTACATAAAACTGTCATTGATAATCATGGAATAGAATATGTCTATTATCATTCCCTCATACGGGAGACAAAGAACATTATGGTAAAAGCTTTTTATTTCATGGATAGCATAAGCATACGCATTATTGAGAAACGGTACCTAACTCGGGCAGCCAAATGCGTTTTCCTGTCTGTACAAGACTACATGTATGCAAGACAGAGCTACGATGTTTGTACACCACATGCGATCTGCCCTCAGGGAATAACCAGAGAAAGGATTCCTTCTGCTAAACAATTAGATTTTGAGAACCGAGATATAGACTTGATATTCGTGGGAAATCTTACGCAGTCTAGAAACTTTGACCCTCTTCATAGTTTTTTGATCTATCTAAGCAGATCAAGAGAAGCAGGCGACATCAAGATTGCGATTGTTGGAAAAGGTGCTCCTGAAAAGCTCAGAAGACTTTGTGTTGGCAACGTTAAGTATTATGGCTACGTCGACGACTTGGATAGCCTGTTATTGCGATCCAAATATATGTTCTGCTACTTACCAGGAGGATCGGGTGTCAAGACTAAGATAATTGAGGGTGTCGTATTTGGGATGAAGGTTATTTGTGATAAGCATTCTGCAGGTGCTTTACCAGAATTGGTTGGTAATGGTGCAATTGTCGTTCATAGTTATCGTGATATAGTAGCTGAGATAAACAAAGAGAGGGACAACTGGGAATCACACATTGGCGTGAAAATAATAGAAGACGGCCTTACTTGGGATAGTATTGCCAAGAAATATTTGGACTTCATCTCTTCATAAGAATACTATAATGACAAATATTCTTCTTCTTTGCAGAACCTTAAGATATCATAAAATAAGTCAAATTCTATTTAGGCTACTAAAGCCACTTAGACGTAGGTATGCCGCTTCTAGTAACGCCAGATTAGGTGAAATCGATATACTACCAATATTTAATATTGATCAAAGTGATAGACAACTTTTCCCATGGATTAGTTCAGAAGCCTATACACGTATAAGAGAGCAACGTTTTTCCTATCTTAACCATGAAATTCAATTTAGTTCCTCAATTAATTGGACAATAGAAGTGGAGCGATTGTGGACTTACAATTTGAATTACTTCGATTTTTTATGGGAACTAATTGCCAATAATCAAGATCCATGCGACGATTTTGCTTTTGGAAAACGCTTGATTTTGCATTGGATTGGTAACAACAAGTGCAAATACGACCTACCTTGGGATCCGTATCCAACATCGCTGAGAATAGTGAATTGGATATATTTTATGCATTTTTATTGGACGTTTTTCAATAGCCGCCCAGAACAAAAACAAGTGGTTCTATGTTCAATTGTCGAACAAACGGAATTCCTTAGAAAATTTATGGAAAGAGACTTGATGGGTAACCATTTGTTTGAGAACGCGAAAACTTTAGTTCTTGTGGGTTCCCTCATTTCTTGTAGATATTCTCGACGATGGCTCGTTACCGGCCTAAAGTACATAAAGAGATCGATAAAAAATGATTTCTTTCAAAATGGCATGCATTTTGAAAGATCTCCCATGTACCATAGAATTGTGCTTATTGGTCTCATTGAAATTTACATAGTTCTATCCAAAACTGGGAAGCAAGTCACTGGCATTCGCGATCTAATCAACAAGGGTGTAAACATTTCCGAGAAGTTCGGTAGTACTACTATCTTCTCATGTCTTTTCCATGATTCGGAAGCGTACCAAAACATGAATAAGCTGCATTTTCATCTGCGGAAGGATGTACTATATGGTAAATGTACTTTCTCCGGGTATTGGGACCTTATATCAAAACATGTCGACGAGTACACACGAGTACAAGATAAATCTGTACATTCGAGCGCAATAAGCATCAACAAGGAAGCCTTCTATAAATTAATTGGCGATTCTTCAAATGGTCTTATTATAGACTACGGGGTTCCGTACCCGAAGCATCTTGCCGCCCACAGTCATTGTAGTTTAACCAATTATGAGCTTTATTTTGACAAAAAGAACATCGTAATTGATTCCGGGGTATATACATACAAAGCAGGAAATGATAGGAATACTTTTCGATCAAACGTTGCTCACAACGTTCTATCGATTGATCGAATAAATCAATCCGAGATTTGGTCCTCTTTTAGGTGTGGTCGAAGGAGTAAGCTTATCTTATGTGAGGAAACTAGATTCGCCAATGACGTATTTGTACACGTTAAATTCCGTGATTACAAGGGGAATGTTTATGGTAGACTATTTTTTTTTAATAATGATGCAGCGCTTGTGGTGATAGAGAATATTCTATCGAAAAAACCGATAAAGAATATGCGTAGTTACGTCCACCTAGATCCAAACGTTGTTTGTGATTTGGCCAAGAAGACACTTAACGTTGGGAGCCATATCTACAAACTGGAATATAACGATAAACATAGAATACATGTGTCAAATAGAGAGGCAATGCCTCTTAGATCTGTATCACCTCTATTTGGTAAGTTGGTTCCGAGGGCTACCTTGGAGCTGGAGTACAACGACGAAAATTTGATGTACTATGGCATATTCAAGCAACATCGTAATTTCAAATTGTATGACAACGGCATTACCATATTCATTGAAAACAAAGGGAAGACCTATCAAGTTAATGATGGGCTCAGCATTAAGCTAAGAAAGGACTAATAAAATAAATGGAAAAGATATCTGTTTTTGGATTAGGTTATGTTGGATGTGTTTCTTTGGGATGTTTGGCAAGGAATGGTCATAGCGTTGTTGGCGTCGATATTGTCTCTGCAAAAGTAGATAGCATTCGAAGAGGAAATGCTACAATAATTGAAGAGGGAATAGATTCATTAATTAGAGATGGAGTAGACAATGGTAGAATTACTGCTACAGAAAGCGTAGAGGAAGCAATCGAGTTTTCAGATATTTCGATAATCTGTGTTGGAACACCCAGTACCGCGGAAGGAGACTTGGATCTGTCCGCAGTCTATAGGACTGTGGAGTCAATAGCCGTTCAACTGAAAAGAAAGGCAGAAAAACACTATATTGTAGTTAGGTCGACAATTGTTCCTGGGGCTTCAAAAGAAATAATAGAAATACTTGAAAAGGGATCGGCAAAAAGACATTCATTTGGTTTTGAAGTTGTCTTGAACCCGGAGTTCTTGCGCGAAGGTACAGCAATTCATGATTATTACAATCCTCCATATACATTAATAGGTTCTGAAAACTACGACTCGTCGCAGAGAATAGCGGCCATCTATAGTGGGATTAATTCAGAAGTGGTTATTACGAATTTGCTGACTGCGGAGATTATTAAACTGATAAACAACGCATTCCACGCTCTAAAGGTTTCTTTTGCCAACGAAATAGGCAACATATGTACTGAGTTGGGTATTGACTCCATCGAGACCATGGAAATATTTGCACGAGACAAGATACTGAATATCTCATCCTATTATCTGAAACCGGGTTTCGCATACGGTGGATCATGCCTGCCAAAAGATTTGAAGGCCCTAAATGCTATGGCTCAAAAAAACGACCTTCTACTTCCGATTTTGGGAAATATAGAAAAATCAAACTCATCACAGCTTTCCAGAGCGGCAAACATAATAGACGAAATTGGGAAACGGAACTTATTTTTCATCGGCTTAGCGTTCAAAGAAGGAACGGACGATTTGCGAAATAGTCCATTTTTGAAGCTGCTCGAACTATTTCGCGAAAGAAGGTTCTCTGTTAAGGTATTTGATAGAAAGCTTAGCATGGCGCTAGGGTCTCCCAATAAGATGAAGTATTTAAGCAAAGAGACCATTCGACTAAAGGCCCTAATGGTGGACGATTTTTGGCGACATCTTAATGACGAAACCCTTGTGATCTATGCCGTCAGAGACGAAGACTTGGTCGATCTCATTTGCGCGGACTATCCCCAGTCATATATACTTGATTTCGTTGGGGAACAGCGACTTGCTAATCTAAAAAACTATAGAGGCATAAATTGGTAAAGAGAAAAATGCTCTTCATAACTACTAAGAACCCGTTTGACAAGACTGAAGCAAGAAGTAATGTCATAGGTAACTACCTAAAAGGCTTGTCGGCGATTTATGATATATATCTGGTCCATGTAGCTAAATCTAGCCTGGATGCAAATTATGAAGATACGGCGATATGTGAATATATTCATATCAAAGCGCCCGACCAGATCAAGATAATGTCAAATTTGATAAGGTTGAGCATCCTATGTGCCACCCTGCCGCTTCAGAACTGTCTGTATTATTCTGAGTATATTGAAGCAAGATTGGGCAAGCTAATAAGAAGGTATGAACCGGACATTGTGTTTTGCGAAATGATAAGAACGACAACTGCACTAGTAAAATTGCGAAAGCAACAAAACATCAAATATGTTTGTGACATGGCAGACATGTTGTCCATTAGATACGAACAGCAGTATAGACGATCGAGGGGAATATCAAATCCCTTTGGACAATTGGCGGTAACGAAAAGTAATAGAGCCAGACACCTTCCGTTTTCAACATTCATAAGCAAGTTCATTCTTGGCGTAGAATACTATTTATGCAAGAAATACGAAA
>CAZBZG010000183.1:0-9725 GCA_964496245.1 uncultured Planctomycetaceae bacterium
ACATTGAACCAGGTCATCACCCTCAGTTGGAACGGAACGGACGGAGAGCTTACAGCCGGGCCCGCGGCAGGGAGCTAGATGCGCATCCGCAGGATCTCCTGATAGGATTCGACCAGCTTGTTGCGCACCGCCATCAGCGTCTGAAACGCCACGTCCGCCTTCTCCACCGCCCCCATGACCTTGGTGATGTCGGTCTCTTTGCCGGTGAGAAGGTTCTCGACCGCCGCGTCGGCATCGATCTGCATCTCGTTGACGCGGTTCAGATTGTCCAAGAGGAACTTCTTGAAGTCCGCGCCGTCGACCGGCTGGGACTCCTGCGGTTTGGCGGCTTCTCCCGGCTTGTCGATGGGAGACGGTCCGCCTGGAACAATCGGCTCAATCGCCATGGTGTCTCTCCGCAGAGGGCTTCAGCGACGAAGCACAGTCACCCCGTGCATTGTACGTTTCAGCCCCCGTCCGATCCAGTTGCATTATCGACACTCCAGCACCACCCCTGAGCCCCGCTCTAGGCGATGATCTGCAGGGCCCCCCGCATGATCTGCTTGGCCGACTCCATGGCCGTGATGTTGGCCTGATACGCGCGTTGGGCGATCATCATGTCCACCATCTCGAGCGGGATCTGCACGTTCGGGTAGCTGACATAACCGTCCGGCCCCGCATCGGGGTGGCCGGGCTGATATTTCTTGATGAAGTCGGTGGTCGTGTCCGGCTCGATCCGGTCCACCGAAACGCCGTACCGCTCCGAGCCCGTGATGTCCGGCGCTCCCGTCTTGAAGAAGATGCGCTTGCGCCGGTACGGGTTGAGATTCCCATCCTTGTCGCGCGTGCTGTGCACGTTGGCCATGTTGTTGGCGTGCACGTTCATGCGCGCGCGTTCGGCCCGCAGGGCGCTCGCGCTGATATCCATCATCGTGAAGATCCCGCCGACCATGGGCGTCTCCTGTCGCGTTCAGTTGCGCAGCACTTCCAAACGAACCACGTCCGCAAGCGAACAACGTGCGGCTTCGAGTTCCGCCTCGAGCTGTTCGAAGTTGATGATCTGCAGCCCCTCAATCTCTTCGGCCATCCCGCGCAGGCGCCCCAGCATGGAGACCAGAGTCCTGGCGTTGCTCAGGAAACGCCGCAGTTCCGCGCGGCGCTCCTCTCCCGCCAATCCTTCGAGCCGATCGGGGTAGGATCCGCAATACTGCCGCACCTGGGCGCCGAGCGTCACGAGCGCCTCAGCCGCGAACCGCGCGCGTTCTGCCGAAAGCGAGAGTGCCATGCGTTTGATCTCCTTAGGGTCCGCGAGGACCCTTACGCCACCCGATCCCGCAGCGACGAACGAAGCATGCTCAGCTTCTTCCTAAACAGTTGCTGCATGGTCTGGATCATCTGCGTGTTCTTGGCGAGCTCGGCCATCTCCTTCTCGATGACGACCGAATTCTCATCGTGCCGCTCGGGACCGAACTCCTGCGCCGCGTCGACCTCCGGCACAGGATAGTGGTTGTCCCGGAACCGGATGTCGAACCCGTCCCGGATCCGGAACGTGTCGATGTGGAACTTCCGGCGCTCCTCGATCGCGTCATCGAGGAGTTGGAGGAACCGCTTCTCGGGCACGCCCTGCGGCTTGTAGTAGGGGTTCTCCACGTTGGCGATGTTGTTCGTGATGGTCAGGTGCTTGTGGTGCGCAAACCCCATCGACGCCTCCAGCAGAGGCACGGTTTCGCGCTGGAAAAGACTCGAGATCCACGTACTCATGCACCCATCCCCCTGAAGCGGGGCCAGAGAATCCACTGGAGGAGAACCAATCCGCGTACCAGAGCAGCTCGTGGGCTCCCGCTTTCCCAAAAACGCCGCAACGTCATTCCTTGTAGTGCGTTACGGGGTGGCAGGTCAACACGAACCCGTCGGCTCCCGCCGCGCCGTCTCCTCGACCCGGGACGCGCGCCGGCAGAAATCGCCTCACGCGGGCAGGATCTGCCGCACGCAGCCGACATCTGCAGCTTCCAGACGGAAGGCAGACCCTTGTCAGCCAGAACAGGCTCAGGCCTCATCGATCAACCCCTTGTCGCGCCAGCGTTTGAGACGATCCCGCAGGCTCCGCTCGCTGATCCCCAGGGCATTGGCGCTCTTCTGCCTGTGCCCGTCATGAAAGGCAAGCACGCGCAGCACGTGCTCCCGTTCGACCTCGTCCAATGGACGCGGCTCGAAGGGCGTGTCCGCACGCCCCTCAGCCACGCGACCGGGCGCACGCTCGAGCCCCGGCGCCAGGTGTTCGGCCTCGAGCGTCGGTCCCGGCCCCAACACGATCGCGCGTTCCACGATGTTCTCGAGCTCGCGCACGTTGCCCGGCCAGTCGTAGTCGACGAGCAACTGCAGCGCTTGGTCCGAGATGCCTTTGACGCGGGTGCCGTTCTCCCGGTTGTACTTGTCGATGAAGTGCGTCACCAGCCCGGGAATGTCGTCTTTGTGCTCGCTCAGCGGCGGCAGCTCCACGCTCACTACGTTGAGGCGGTAGTAGAGGTCCTGGCGGAAGGCGCCCTCTTCGATGGACGCCTCGAGATCCCGGTTGGAGCTGGCCACGACCCGCACGTCCGCGGCGATGGTTTCGGACGACCCCACGCGTTCAAACTCGCGCTCCTGCAGCACGCGCAGCAGCTTGCCCTGGAGGTTGAGGTCCATCTCAGAGACTTCGTCCAGCAGGATGGTGCCGCCGGCGGCCATCTCGAAGCGGCCGATGCGGCGCTTGTCAGCGCCCGTGAACGCTCCCTTCTCGTGGCCGAAGAGCTCGCTCTCAAGAACCCCCGCCGAAAGGGCGGCGCAGTTCACGCGCACAAACGGCTTCTCCCGGCGCGGGCTCTGAGCATGGATGGCATGGGCGGCGAGCTCCTTGCCCGTGCCCGACTCCCCCCGCACGAAGACCGTTGCGTTGCTCGGCGCGATCTGGCGGATGCGGGCAAAGACCGATTCCATGGCGGCGCTCTCGCCCACGAAATCGCTCAGCCGGAAACGCTTGGCGAGCTCGTCGCGCAGATACTCGTTCTCGGCCAACAGACGCCGGTGCTCCAGGGCCTTCTCCACCACCACCTCGATCTGCTCGGCCTTGAACGGCTTCATGATGTAATCGAAGGCCCCACGCTTCATGGCCTCCACAGCGGTTTCGACCGTGGCAAAGGCTGTCATCATGACCACGGGCAATTTGGGATCCAGGCGCTTGGCCTGGCGGAGCAGTTCCATGCCATCCATCTCGGGCATGCGCATGTCCGTAATCAGAAGAGCCGCCGACCCGTCCGCCACCGCCTCCAGCGCATCGGCAGCGCTTTCAAATTCCATCAGCTCGAAAGCGGACTGGGAGAGCGTCTCCATCAGGCCCTCCCGCATGAACGGATCGTCGTCCACAATGACAAGCTTCTCTTTGCTCACCGTTCGCCCCTTGCATGGCGGTCGGACCGGACGGAACGCAATGGCCCGCTCGGTTCGACCGCCTCACGCGGACAGCCGGAAGACGAACACCGCCCCCTGGGGGTCATTCGCTTCCACCGTAACCGTTCCTCCGTGATCCTGCGCGATCTTCTGCACAATGGCCAGCCCCAGCCCCGTACCGTCGCGCCGCAGCGTGAAAAACGGATCGAAAATCCGCTCGCGCGCCTCCGCCGGCACGCCCGGTCCCTCATCGGCAAAGGCGACCGTCAGGACCCGATCCGCGCCCGCCTCGCCCTCGGTCTCTGCGCGAATCGTCAGCGCCTTGCCCGGCTCCATGACGTGCGCGGCGTTGAGAATGACGTTCAGGAACGCGCTCGTCAGCTGATCCGCGTCCAGCGGGAAGGTGTCGGCGCAAGCCTCGAGGTCGTACCGGACGTCGATCGCTTTCTCGGCGAGGGCGCTCCCCGCGAGATCCACCGCGCTGCGGACGACATGCTCCACCGACACATGCTTGCGGGCCACTTCGCGTGTGCGCGTGAAGGTCAGCATGTCGCTGACGATCTTGTTCAGGCTGCCCGCCGCGGCCATGATCTTGTCGGCGAGCCCCGCTTCCCGGCTCTCTGCGACCAGGCTTCGCCGCAGGTTGGACGCGTAGAGCTCGATGCCGCCCAGCGGATTGCGAATCTCGTGGGCCACACCCGCCGCCATCTCCCCGACCGCGGCCAGCCGGTCCTTGCGGGCCGCGCGCTCCTCGAGCGCCTTGATCTCGGTCAGATCCCGGAAGGTCTCGACCGCCCCGAGAATTGCGCCGTTCTCGCTTCGGATGGGGCTGACCGACACCGACAGCGTGCGCGTCGCTCCGCTCGGACCGGGAAACCGCACCTCGACGTTGGTGAAGCGCCGGTGCTCCGAGAGCGTGCGCAGGAGCAACACGCCGAGCTCGCGACAAGCAGACGGCAGCACCTCGAGCACGAACCGCCCCTCCCGCTCGGCGCCGAGGTGCGGAAGCGCTTCGGCCGCCGCCTTGTTGAGAGCCACGATGCGACGATCGAGATCGATGGCGAGCACGCCGTCGGTGATGCTCTCCAGAATGTTGGCCAGGTAGTTCTTGAGCGCACTGACTTCGGAGAGCGTGGCTGAGAGCTTCTCGTTCTTCCGGGAGAGCTCTCCGGTCAGCTCGGAAATCCGCTCCTGCAGCGAATCATGGCTCGCCTTGAGCTTCGCTGTGGACGCGTCAAAGGCGGCGATCAGCTGAGCGATCTCTTCGATATCTTGCGGTTTTGTATTCACGGTTTCAACTTCCATCCAAACGCGCGGCCTCTCCTGTCACGTCCACGGACCGTTCCGGCAGGATCACCCGTTCCGGTCCTTGAAATGCGCGGGCGGCGGCGGTTTCTTGCCTCCGCCGTACGCGCGGTGCAGGGCCCGTCCTTTCTGCAGCTTCGTCAGGCTCTCCCCCGTCGAGTCGCGCGCCTGTCCCAGCGCGCCCTGGCCCTGGTCTTCGAGGGCGACGATCTCCTCCAGGGTCTCGCGGAGGTCGGTCACGGCCTGTTCCACAGAACGCCGCGCCTCGGCCGACAGGTCCTCCTTCTCCTGCTCCCAGGCCGTGCGCAGCGGCTCGACCTCCCGTCCCAGGGATTCGATCTCTTCGATCACCTTCTGCTTCTCGCTCAGCAGCGACATGAGCTTTGCCGTGTCTCCCTGTTCGATCCACTCGTTCTGCTCGGCGCTCAGCTCTTTGATGCGCCTGTAGAGCGCAAGCTGGCCGGCCAGAAGCTCGGCGAGCCGCTGCGCGCGCTGTTCCGCCGACGGGATCGATTCGGTCATGTCCCCACCCCCATTCTCAGAAGCCGTCCTCGTGGTCCTGCAACCGCTCGGCAGACAGCTCGGCCCAGTAGTCGGGGCCGAGAAACTTGAGCGGAGCCGTCTCCGCCGCGCGCAGTGTTCTGGCGGTGTTCCGGGCCAGCGCGTATTGACGTTCCGCCTCTTCCCGCTGTCCCAAGCGGCGGAGACACTCGGCCTGCCGGTACATGATGAGCGGGGCGTCCTCGGGGGGCAGCCGGTCGTGCGCCACCTGGTAGACGCCGTAGGCCGAACGGAAGGCATCCTTGGCCCGTTCGGGAGCCTCCTGTTCGAGCCGATTGCCCTCTTGCGTGTAGTTCTGCGCCAACAAGAAGAAGGCGTTCCGCCTCAGGTGCCGGAGCAGTCGGGGCGAATACACCGGGCCTTCGACCACGCCCAGCAGGGGGTGTAGCTGACGGATGCCCGCCGTGCGCCCGCCCTCTTCCTGTACCTCGGCCGCACGTGCGATCGCGAGATACAGCTGATCGGGGTCGGGCGTATGGAAGACGGCATCCGGATACACCTCGGCATCGATCAGATGCTCGAAATGCCTGCGGGCCCGCGCGCCCCAGACCGGATCGCCGAGCGCCTCCCGGAGAACCGTCTGCACCCGCGCCAAGTAGTACTCGGCCACGAAGCGCGCGCATACGACCTCTCCGTAGTCCTCCGGCTGCCTGGCCGGATCGAGCCCGCCAGCGCCATCTGTCGAGCGGAAACGGTAGCGGTTGAGCGCCTCCCGAAGATAGGCCTGGGCCTTGTCGCGGTAGAATTCGATCCAGAGGTCGGGGCGCGGCTGTTCGCCCGCTTCCCGGGCCGCCAGTTCGCGCGCGCGTTCCCGCTCCGCGATCCGGAACCAAGTCCGCCCCAGACCGAAGGTCGCCCACCGCCACGGACGCGATTCAGGACTGAGCCCGGGGAGCTCGCGGATCCGGTTGAACGCCTGCAGCGCGGACTCGATCTGCAGGATGCCCCTCACGCGTCGGGGCTGGGGCCTCTCGGGATCGCCGATGCGATCCTGCACGGTGCCGTCCACATCGACATCCTGTTCCTGCTGGAGGTAGACCCACCCCAGATAGAACAGGGCCTTGTGGCCCGCGGGCGTTCGCCGGTCCGCGTTGTCCCGATAGACGCGGACTGCATCGCGGAATTGCCCCAGATTCCGGTAGGCACGTCCGAGCAAGTTCTGCACGATGCCGGCCCGGTCGGAGGTCTTGTACTTCTCGAGATACTCGGTGAAGGTCTCGGCCGCGCGTTCGTACAACCCCGCGTGGTAGAAATTGCGGCCGGCTTGCCAGAGCGCCTCCTCTTCGCGCGCCGCCTGCGGCGCAGCACGCACCGCCTCCAGATAACTCCGGGCCGCCTTCGCGACCAACCGGAGGGCGTTCTGTTCCTCCACAAAAGGCCGGTCGGCGACCACTTCGGCCAACCGTTCGACGATCTCCGCGGTTTCCATGAAGAGATCGCTCCGGTTGGGATGATAGCGGTCCAGGAGGAACTCGTTGACCTGGGTCGCTGCGTGCAGAGCCCGCCGCTGCCGCACGTACAGCGTGCGCACGCTGGAAGGCAGGATGCGACTCTCCGGGGTCGCCTGCCGTTCGCGCGCCACGCGGCGCGTCTCCTCCTGCAACCCGTCGGCCCGGCTCACGTAGGCGCGCGCCAGCCGCTGGAGGTCCGACATGACGTCATCCTCCTCGATCAACAGCCCAGAAGGAAGCGCGGCAGCTCCCGGGAGCCCGCGGTGCTGGGTGGCCTTGGCCCCTTCGGCAATCATCTGGGGAAAGGCGGCGTGGAGAAGCCGGCGATTCAACCATTCCCGTTCCTGGACATCGAAGGACGCAGGGTCGCGGTTCAGGAGCCAGACCGCTTCATGCGGCAGGACGACGGAGGCGAACGCAGAGGCCGCGTACAGGTCCTGGCGCCGCAGGATCCGGTTCATCGCCAGGAGCAGCCGGCCGCGCCGGTGTTCGTCGGCGCGCCGGGTTCGCGCCACCCAGCGCACCGTCTCCCGGGCGTCGGCGGGCAACAAGGCCCAGACGCGGCGTGCGGGCCCGGCCTCTGCGGCGGGACCGTGCTTGGCCAGTGCGCGGCAGAACTCCACCCAGCTGACCTCCCCTTCCTGCAGCCGGCTCGGTTCAGTCTTCTCCATGCCGCCGAGCAGCCGCGTCTTGGCCTTGTCCAGTTCGCCGTCCAAGAGGTAGGCCTTGGCCTCCCCCCAGATACAGGCGGTTTCGATCTCGGGTTCCGGATACGTCTCGCGCGTATGCCGGAAGAGCCGGCGCGCGCGTTCCAAATCTCGCTTGGCCAGCAGCGTTCGCGCGATCATCACGCGCGCAGAAGCGGTGAAGCGCTCCCCCTCGCCGCCCGCTGCACCGGCGAAGAAGCTGCGGGCCTGGTCGAGCAACTGATCCCGCCGCGCGCGCTGCGTGCTCCGCTCCGCCACTGCCAGAGCGAACCCGCCACCGGTGGCACCGTCCACCACCAGACCCAGGGGGACAGGCAGTTCCACCCCCCCTCCCACGATCAGGCGTCCCAGCGCCCCGGGAACGCGCTGAGTACGCTCCGGCAGTTCACGGCCCGCGAACGCCTTGAGCACGCCGCGCAAGGCGGTGGCCTGCGCAGAGAACACGTCCCACCAGGTCCTCCGACCGACCTCGGTCCCGCGGGCCATGGCGAGGTACGCCATGCCCCCCCGGAAGTAGGCCTCCCGCAGAACCCCTTCGGGCGCGGCCGCTTCCACGACCTGGCTGTACTTGTCGGCAGCGAGACGGAAGTGATGCTGGGCTTCCCGCACGGCCGCGGGCCCCGCCTCCTTGCGCACGGTCGCGGTCAGCAACTCGCGCCCTCTGCTCATGTGCATGCCGCCGAGCCGCATGAGCGCGAGAAACCTCTCCTGGCTGCGTGGCGCCTGAAGAAGGAAGAGCCGGTAGGCGCGCTGCGCCTTCTGCTGTTCGCCCAGCCCCTCGTGGACACGGCCCAGGTGATAGTGAAGCCGGACGCGGTCTTCCCGCACGAGTTCGAACTCCGCCGGCAGGTAACGGAGCCCGCTCCGCAAAGGCTGCTGTTGTCCCCGTGCGGCCGGCCCCGCAGCTGTTTCGGCGTACTGGCGCTCCAGTTCCTGCTGGCGGAACTCCTGATCCAACTTCTGCAGTTCGGCCAGGGCCCGGTGGAAGCGCTGCAGCTCGATCGTGGTCACGGCCGCGTGGTAGCGAAGGTACCACAGCCGTCGTCGGCGGCGCGCCGCGAGTTCCGCCGGGGGCGGCACGCCCCCCTGATCGGTCGTCCCGAAGTTGCCCTTCACATACGCCGCTTCGTCAGAAACGAACCGTTCAAGCCCTTCCCATTCGATCGCTCGTCGATAGGACAGCGAAGCTTCTTCATAGCGCTCGCGCCGCTCGAGCGGGATGTGATCGGCATAGAGGCGGGAGGCCTCGGCCATGAGCAGATAGGGGTTGATGAAATCGGGATGGTCGGCGATCTCCCGAAAGCGATGCAGGAAGAGAATCTCGAAGTCCGTGCGGGCGCTGCGAATCTCGGCTTCAAGCCGTTCGGGGTCAAGCGACGCGTCCGGGTCCTTGACGCGACGCAGGGATGCCAGGCCGGCGGCGTAGAGTTCCCGGGCGGGCTTGGGCTTAAAGGAGACCCGCTCGGGCTTGACAGAGTAGGCCAGCGCGGCAAAGCCGAGAGAGAAAGCGAGAAAAATGAGCGGATGGTAGTACCACAGCGCGTCGAGAACGTGCCAAAGGAGGCTACGGTCCCCTTCGGTTTCCGCCGGCGCCCCGAGGTCCGCTTCAGGCGCCTGCGCTTCTTCGGCCAGCGGTTCTGTCTGCTCAGCCACGGGTCGTCCACCCTCCCGAGGGGGCCCCTGCGCTCTGCGACGGAGCAGGGCCCGCGCATCCCTCTTCGTTGGTGAGGAACGCGCGGATCTCCGCCAACGTCTTGCGTTCCTTCAGCGCCTGGATGCGTTCGAGGCGATCGAACACCCACTCGTCGTAAAGCCGGTGATTGCCGTCGGTGCGCGCCGCTTCGGTGATCAGGCCCCGCACCGTATAGTTGTGTAGCGTTTGCCGGGAGATCCCGGTGTGGCGCATGATCTCGCCGATGCGGTACAGCTTGCGGGGCGGCTTCACAGTGCAATACTCCCTGGACCAGGCCTACATCTGGCGCAAGCGCCGAGAACGAGGAGACTTCGTATCCCTCTGTCGCAGCAGGCAGAAGAACAACGCGGCCGAGATCCATCCAACCGAGACCGTATTTTATATTTTACGTTTTGTAAATCAAGCATCCTATCCGGAAATCGTTGACAGCCAGGGGCTGCCGCGCAACAGGCTTGCGGGCAGCGGGGGCTTTTACAAGGCCATACGTTTCCAACCGGGAACTCCTTGCGGGGCCAGGCCCAATCCTTCCCGCGGTCGCGCGCTTCAGCAGCTTTTCGCTTGACGCGGACCATGCACTAACCGTATACTGTCAAAGAAGAAAGA
>CAZBZG010000184.1:0-9722 GCA_964496245.1 uncultured Planctomycetaceae bacterium
CCGGGTCGCTTTGTCGCCGCGCCTCGAATCGACCTCGCCAGAATGGCTCATGTGTGCACCTATCTGCAATGGGCTGTACTCAGGGGTGACAGAACCCGTCGTCCGCCATATACTGGGGCGCGTGCGGAACGCCACGTCTGGACACCGCAGCGCACTTTGCCTTCACTGCTGCCCATGCACTTATGGAGAGCCCATGCCGAACTTCGCCCTGTTCGCCGTGACCCTGCTGGGATGGGGCATCGCGGTGTTTCTGATGAGCTTCGTGCCCCGCGGACTCAGCCAGAGCACGATCCTGACATGCAACCTGGTGGGCTACGCGCTCGTCATCCTCTGGTTCGTCAAGGACGCCGAACTCCAGGTCACCCGCTACCACGGCCTCGCGGTGCTCATCGGCGCGCTGTTCGTGGTGGCCAACATCGCCTACTACAAGCTGTCGGCCCTGGGCGGCCAGGCGAGCATCCTGGCGCCGGCGTCTGCGCTGTATGTGCTCGTGCCTGTGGCGCTCGGCATCGCGATCCTGCACGAACCCCTCACGCTCCGCAAGGCGGCCGGCGTGCTGCTCGGCGTTGTCGCCATCTTCCTGCTGACCATGCCGGACAGACGACCCGCGCCCCCCGCCCATGGCGGCGATGGTGCGCCGCCGCCCGACGCAGCACCTCCTCCATGTCCGTAGCGCTTTCGGCGAACTGGTGCGTGTTGTCGTGGGTCTCGCCCCAGAAGATGGGTACATCCGTCATCCGGTCGGTTCCGTTGGGAATGTCCCTGCCGCACGTCCGTCGCCAGCTTCTGATCGCGTGGTGGGCGGTAGAGGACTCGAACCTCTGACCTCCTGCTTGTAAGGCAGGCGCTCTAGCCAACTGAGCTAACCGCCCACGCTTGGCCGCTTGTTCAGGCGAGCAGAGCTCATTCTACGCGCCCTTGCGCGCCCTGTCAACGCATCCTGCGAGCGCCGATCTTCAGCTCGACCGGGGCACAGCATTGCCGAGCTGGAGCGCGGCGCTCCCAGACGTCCCCCGACCACGGCCTGAACCATGCGCAGCTGCCGGGGTTTTTGGTTGCCCGCACCCTACACGCCGCTAAGATGGGGCCGTTGGCATGCGGCTCAGAGCATGCCCGGCACAGAGGAGGCGCAGCATGCGCGCGACAACGGTACTCTCGGTCCGGCGGGACAGCGTGGTGGCGATCGGCGGGGATGGGCAGGTGAGCGTGGGCGAGACCATTGTCAAAGCGCGCGCGTCCAAGATCCGATCGCTCGCCGACGGCCAGGTGCGGGCGGGCTTCGCCGGCTCGGCGGCCGACGCGTTCGCCCTGCTCGAACGGTTCGAGAAGAAGCTGGCCGAGTTCAACAGTCACCTCATGCGCGCGGCCATCGAGATGGCCAAAGAGTGGCGCACGGACCGCGCCCTGCGGCGGCTCGAGAGCCTCATGATCGTGGTGGACAAGGACCACTCCCTGCTCGTCGGCGGCTCGGGCGACGTGATCGAGCCCGACGACGGCGTCATCGGCATCGGCTCGGGCGGGGCCTATGCCACCGCCGCAGCCCGGGCGCTTCTCGCGCACACCGACCTTCCCGCCGACCGGGTCGTGACCGAGGCGCTCAACATCGCCGCCGATATCTGCGTCTACACGAACCACGAGATCACCGTGGAGACCCTCTAGGAGCCTGCATGCAAATCGTGCCTTCTTCGCCGCTGCCGGAAACGGACAATCTTACCCCCCGCCAGATCGTCAAGCGCCTGGACGAATACATCATCGGCCAGGACCGGGCCAAGCGGTCGGTGGCCATCGCCATCCGCAACCGCTGGCGCCGCCGGCAGCTCGAGCCGGAGATGCGCAAGGAGGTGCTCCCCAAGAACATCCTCATGATCGGGCCCACGGGCGTGGGCAAGACCGAGATCGCGCGCCGGCTCGCAGCCCTGGTGCACGCGCCCTTTACCAAGGTGGAGGCCAGCAAGTACACCGAGGTCGGTTACCACGGCCGAGACGTGGAGAGCATGATCCGCGATTTGACCAAGATCGCCATCACTCAGGTCCACGCCGAAGCCATCGGCCGCGTCTCCGAACAGGCGGCGCAGGCGGCCGAAGAACGCGTCCTCGACCTGCTCCTGCCCGCCCCCGACTTCGCCTCCGAGGACGAGGAAGACAGGCAGGCCGAAGAACGACGGGCGCGCACGCGCGAGAAATTCCGCCAGAAACTGCGCGCGGGCGACATGGCCGACCGCATGGTCGAGATCTCGGCCCCGGCCGCCCCCCCGGTGGCCGGCGTCTTCGGCTCGCTCGGCGGGGACGACATGGCCATGGAGATGCAGGACATGCTGAGCAAGATGCTCCCCGGCAAGCGCAAGGAACGGCGCGTGACCGTTCCCGAAGCCCTTCGCATCTTCCAGCAGGAAGAGGCCGAGAAACTCGTGGACGAGGAGGCCATCAACCGCGAGGGCATCGAACGCGCCGAGCAGAACGGGATCGTCTTCATCGACGAGATCGACAAGGTCCTCGGCACGGACCGCCGCGAGGGTCCGGACGTCAGCCGCGAAGGCGTGCAGCGGGATCTCCTGCCCATCGTCGAGGGCTCGTCCGTGGCCACCAAGTTCGGCATCGTCAAGACCGACCACATCCTCTTCATCGCCGCCGGCGCCTTTCACGGCCGCAAACCCGCGGACCTCATCCCCGAACTCCAGGGGCGCTTCCCCATCCGTGTGGAACTGGCGGCGCTCACCCAGGCCGACTACGAGCGCATCCTCACCCATCCCAAGAACGCGCTCACCAAGCAGTACGAGCTTTTGCTCGCAGCCGAAGGCGTCAAGCTGGTCTTCCAGCCGGCCGCGCTCAAGCTGCTCGCCGAGATCACCGCGCGCGTCAACCAGACCACTCAGGACATCGGCGCCCGGCGCCTCCACACGGTCATGGAGCGGCTGCTCGAGGAACTCAGCTTCGACGCGTCCGGGATGAAGGGCAAGACCGTGAAGATCACGCCCGACCTGGTGCGCGAACGCCTGGCCGACGTGGCTGAGGACGAGGATCTGAGCCGGTTCATCCTGTGAGTCCGGCCGGCGCACCGGGAAGGCGCGGCCCTTGAGGCGTCCGGCCCCCGCGCCTGGCAGGCAGGGGCGCGGAACGCGGAGCCCGGCATGCAGCTTCCGGAGTACAACCCGGACAACCCGCGCTTCCACATCATCCTGTTCGTGCTTCTCGCGCTGGCCCTCGCGGCCCTGCTCTGGTATGCTTGGCTCCATGGCTGAGGACTGGACCCGCGCCATCCTGCACGTGGACATGGACGCGTTCTACGCGTCCGTGGAGCAACGGGACCGGCCGGAGCTCTGCGGCAGCCCCGTGATCGTGGGCGGCGCGGCCGAGCGCCGCGGCGTGGTCTCGGCCGCATCCTACGAGGCGCGCGCGTTCGGCGTGCAGTCGGCCATGCCCACCGCGCGGGCCCAGCGCCTCTGCCCGCAGGCGGTCTTCCTGCCCGTACGCATGGACCGGTACACCGAGGTCTCGCGACAGGTGCACGAGCTCTTCACCCGGTTCACGCCCGTGATCGAGCGCATCAGCGTGGACGAAGCCTTTCTGGACGTCACGGGCTGCCAGCGGCTGCTCGGCCCGCCCGCTCGCATCGGCCGCGACCTCAAGGCGCTTGTACGCGCCGAGACAGGTCTCACCGCGTCGGTCGGAGCCGCGCCCACACGCTACGTGGCCAAAGTGGCGTCGGACCTCGAGAAGCCTGACGGACTGGTCGTCATCCCCGAAGACCAGGTGCTCGAGCGGCTCGCCCCCCTGCCCGTCCGCCGCATCTGGGGCGTGGGCCGCACGGCGGCCGCGCGCTTGGGCGCGCTCGGCATCGAAACCATCGGCCAGCTCCGCGCCTGGCCCCGGGCGACGCTCGTGGAGCACTTCGGCGCAGCCGGCGCCCACCTCCACGACTTCGCACGCGGCATCGATCCCACGCCCGTGCACGAAGGCGATCCGGAGAAGAGCGTCTCCAACGAGACCACGTTTGCGACGGACGTCACGTCCGTGGAAGACCTTGAGCGCACGCTCCTCGCGCTCAGCGACTCGGTGGCAACACGGGTTCGCGCCAAGGGTCTCACCGGGCGGACGGTCCAACTCAAGGTCCGCTATCAGGACTTCACCATGGTTACGCGCCGGATCACCCTGCCCAGCCCTACCTGCGTGGCGAGCGAGATCCACGCCACCGCCTGCCGTCTGCTCGAAGACCGCACCGAGGCGGGCACGCGCCCCGTGCGCCTGATCGGCGTGGGCTTGTCCGGCTTCGACCGCACGGGCCAGCGGCAGACCTCTCTCTTCGGCGCCCTGGGCGCGGCCGATCCAGGCCGTCACGAATCAGCCGAGCGCGCCGCAGACGCCATCCGCAAGAAGCTCGGGCCCCGCGCCATCGGCCGCGGCTCGAGCCTGCTCGACCACGAACCAGAGGGCTGAAGCATAGGGAAGCCAGGGGTGGGGACATTGCGCCCTTGCCCCGCATCGGGCGGCGGCCGCCCTCGCAGCCGGACCAAGCCATCGCATCCAGCGGCGCTTCAGGCTTCGGGACCCACCGTACACGGGTAGGCGCGTCCCGCTACCTTCTCGCAGGGCGTGCAGAGGCTGAGGAGGTCGTCGACCGCAGCCGTGGCCACGCACTCGACCGTGTCCGCGGCTCCGTAGTAGATCTTGACCTCGCCGTCGTCTTCCAGAATCATGCCGCCCGGGAAGATCACGTCATTGCGGTACCCGCCCTCGGTTTCGTACGGCGCCTCGGGCGCGATCAGCGGCTCGGTCGACAGCCCGACGACCTTCCACGGCTCGGCGAGATCCAGGAGCGCGAGTCCCGCACAATAGCGCTTGGGCCACTTGGCGTCGCCCCACCCGTTCTTGCCGCGGCTGTCGTCGCGGTCCACGGTATGGATGGCCGTGAGCCAGCCCCGTTCGGTCTTCACGGGCGGCGCGCCGGGTCCGATCTTGTCGTTGGCAAAGGGCAGGTCCTCGACCCCGAGCACCAGGCGGCTGTTGCCCCAGTACAGCAGGTCCGGGCTGTCGGAGAACCACATGTCGAAGCGGTCCTTGTGGCCGCGGCTGTAGACGGGAAAGGGACGCTCCAGGCGGGCGTACTTCCCGCCCACCTGTTCGGGGAAGAGCACCATGTTCCGGTTGTCGGGCACGCTCAGGGACTGCACCTCCCAGCGTTCGAAATCGTCGGTGAACGCCACCCCGCCCCGCAGGCCGTGGCGCGTGTCCACCGCAAAGCACATGGCCACACGCCCCTCGATCACCGTGAGCCGCGGGTCGTAGGCCCGCCAGACCTCGTCGTCCCCGAACTGCTCCCGGGTGAGGCACGGCTTCTTCTCAACCTCCCAGCCGATGCCGTCGTCGCTGAACGCCAGGCCCAGGTTCGTGTAGTTGGCCCCTTCCTGGAAGACGTCGTTGCGGAAGACCATCACATACCGGCCCTGGTACTTGGCCACCCCGGCGTTGAAGACCAGGGTCGATTCGTAGGGCACCTCCGCCTGCGTCAGCAGAGGATTCTGGGGATGGCGTGTGATGACCGGGCTCGAACTGAGCGGGCCGATGGTTTCTTCGGGCATGGCTTCCTCCTGGTTGACGGACGCCGCCATCCTAGTCCCAAACGCCGTGCGGTCAAGGGGTCTGCCAGCGAGATGCCTCCTCTGACGGGGCGAAGGGCCATCAGCGCCCCGCCCCGCCTCTGTTTTCCCCTTGACTCGGATACGCAAGTCCCTATAGTTTCCGTTGATTCAAAGATTTCGAGCCTGTGCGCGGTTCAGACGGAGAGTTCCTATGACTCGGTTCGCTCGCCTTGTTCTCCTGGCGCCCCTTCTTGTTGTCATGACCCTGCCCGCCCTGCTGACGGGTTGCGGGCCGGCCGTGGGAGGACCCCGGTTCTGGTGGGACGATCAGAAGCAAACGCGGATGCCCCCGGACTACCAGCTCCCTCCTCTGCCCGCATCGGAAGCACCGGCCCCTGCTGAGGAGCCCCCGGCCGAGACACCGCCGGCCGAAGAGGCGGACGCCCCCAGCAACAAGAAATCGACAGCCGGCGCCGTGCCCAAGGGCATGGAAGAGTAGACCGCCGGACTCCCCCCGCTCCCGCACACACCTTCAGGAGGCACAGCAATGGCAGATCCCATCACCGGCAAGGCCGTTGTCTTCACCCAAGGCGGACCCACCGCGGTCATCAACGCGTCCTGGGTGGGCGTGGCCCAAGGGTTGATGAATGCGACCGAGGTCACTGGCATCTGGGGCGCGCTCCACGGCATCGACGGTATCCTCAAGGAGAACTTCATCGATCTGAAGGCCCAGAGCATGGCCACACTCCAGGCCATCGGCCGCACGCCTGCGAGCCAACTCCGCTCCACGCGCCACAAGCCTACGGACGAAGACAACAAGGCCATGCTCGAAATCTTCCAGAAGCATGACGTGCGCTACGTCTTCGGGATCGGCGGCAACGACACCTCCGAGACGCTGGACATCATCAACGACGCAGCCAAACAGGAGGAATACCAGCTCCGCCTCTTCCACGTGGCCAAAACCGTGGACTGCGATCTTTTGGAGAACGACCACACGCCCGGCTACGGCTCGGCCGCACGATACGTGGCCAACGCCTTCCGCGGCGTGGATCTGGACAACCAGTGCTTCGGCGGCGTCTATCTGGCCGTCTGCATGGGCCGTCACGCCGGGTTTTTGACCGCCGCCTCAGCGTTGGGGCGTCCTGGCCCCGAGGCCGGCCCGCACCTCGTCTACCTGCCCGAGCGATCCTTTGACGTAGACCGCTTTCTCAAAGACGTCGAAGGCGTCTACCGGAAGCACAACCGATGCGTGATCGCGGTCTCGGAAGGCATCGAGGATGCGGACGGCACGGCCATCCTCCAGGTTCTCTCAGCCGACCAGCTCGAGGCGGACAGCCACGGCAACGTCCAGCTCTCGGGCACCGGCGCCCTGGCCGACGCGCTCATCGGCCGCATCAAGGATCACTTGCAGGGCAGCGGGCTCGTCACGAAGCTCCGCGCCCGCGGCGACACCCTGGGGTACCTCCAGCGCTCGTTCCCGGATCAGAGTCCGGTCGATCGGGACGAAGCGCTCGGCCTCGGGCAGTTCGCAGCCAGCCAAGCCCTCTCCGGCAACGTGGACGGCTCTTGCGCCATCCAGCGGGTCAGCGACGATCCCTACAAGAGCGAGTTCAAGCTGGTCCCGCTCAAGAGCGTGGCGGGCAAGACGCGCCACATGCCCGACGCCTACATCAATGCCGAGGGGAACGACGTCACCGACGCGTTCATGACCTGGGGCCGGCCGCTGATCGGCGAGTTGGACCCGTTCGGGCAGCTGGACCTATCCAAGAAACCGGACATGCGGTAGAGCGCCTCGCTGCTTGTCGCTGAATGGCCCTACGGCCACGCTGGATCCGGGCGTGGGAGCGTCTGCCGCCGGTCCAGACCCGACCCATGGTCTCTCCGGCCGCTCGCTGCATTCACAAGAACAGGGCGCGCCGGCGCCCCCCAGCAGGAGGAAACGCACGATGAGGAACACCCGCCAAATCAATTACTGGACACTCGGCGGCATGGAGGGCGAGACGCCGATCCCCGAGGTTCTCGAACAGGCGGCCGACATGGGCCTCGACGGCGTGGAGCTCTGCTTCGGCGCGGGCCACCTCGCGCCCGGCATCTCGCAGCAGACGTGCAACGAATATCGGAACATCGCGCGGGATCTCGGCCTCAAGCTCGAGACCCTGGCCACAGGCTTCTACTGGGGCGCTTCCCTCTCCAGCCCCAGGGCACCCGAGCGCAACAAGGCCATCCGCTTCACCAAGGAGTACCTGCAGGTCGCCAAGTGGCTCGGAGCGAAGACCGTCCTGGTCGTGCCCGGCGCCGTGGCCGTGCCGTTCGATCCCTCCCGGCCGGTCGTCCCGTACGCCACGGCCTGGAAGCACGCCACCGCCTCCATCCGCCGCTGCCTCTCCACGGCCAAGAAACGCGGGATCACCATGGCGCTCGAAAACGTCTGGAATTGGTTCCTAACCGATCCCATTGCCATGAAGACCTTTGTCGACCAGTTCAAGTCCGCACGCGTCAAGGTCTACTTCGACGTGGGCAACTGTATCATCAACGGCTTCCCCGAGCATTGGATCGAGCTCCTCGGCAACCGGATCGCTGCGATCCACCTCAAGAACTTCCAGCGCGAGGACTGCGGCGGCGGGCTTCACTGCTTTGGCGACGACCTGCTCAAAGGCGACGTCGACTGGAAGGCGGTGGTGCGAGCCCTCAAGAAGATCAAGTACAAGGGACCGCTCACCGCCGAGATGGTCCCGTTCTCGCGCCTGCCCGACCTCGGATTGCCGGACAAGAGACTGGCCCGCGACACCGCCAAGAAGGTGAGCCGCATCTTTGCGGGCTGAACCATGACTTCATCCAATGCCGCACGGAAGGGGGGCGATCATGACCGTCAACATCGGCTTGCTCGGCATCGGGTTCATGGGCAAGTGCCATTTCGACGCCTACGCCGGCATCCGCGGAGCCAGAGTGGCCGCGATCTGCGACGTCAACCAGAAGAAGCTCAGCGGCGACTGGTCGTCGATCGCCGGCAACATCGGCGGCGCCGGCGAGAAGGTCGACCTCAAGAACGTACGGCGCTACCGGGATCCGGCCAAGCTCTTCGCCGACCCCGACCTCGAGGCGATTGACATCACGCTTCCCACCTACCTGCACGCCGAAAACACCGTCGCCGCCCTCAAAGCTGGCAAGCACGTGATCTGCGAGAAACCCATGGCCATCGACTCGCGCGCAGCCAAGAAGATGGTCGACGCCGCGAAGAAGACGCGCAGGCGCCTGTTCGTCTCTCACTGCATCCGTTTCTGGCCCGAGTATGCTGCCGCCCGCGACATCATCCGCAGCAAGAAGCACGGGAAGGTTCTCTCCGCCGCCTTCACGCGCCTCAGCCCGACGCCCACGTGGAGCTGGAAGGGATGGCTCATGAAGACCGATCTCAGCGGCGACATGGCGCTCGATCTCCACATCCACGACGCCGACTTCATCCTCCACACGTTCGGCAAGCCCAAGGCCGTCACCAGCCACGCCTCCGGTTTCCGCAAGGGGCGCATCGATCATATCGTGACCTCCTACGCGTACGGCGCCAACCAGCTCGTCACCGCCGAGGGCGGCTGGGACCATGCACCGGATTTCCCTTTCGGCATGTCCTTCCGCGTGGTCATGGAGAAAGCCACGCTGCATTGCACGCCCGATCTCACACTCAGCCTCCTGCCCAATCGGGGCAAGTCGAAGCGCGTCAAATGCCCGAAAGGCGACGGCTACTCTGCGGAACTGCGGCACTTCGTGGACTGCATCGCCAACCGCACGGCGTCCAAGATCGTAACGCCCACGAGCGCGCTCCAGAGCGTCAAGCTGATCGAAGCAGAGGTCCAGTCGGCCAAAACCGGACGCCGCGTGGCCGTGCGCTTCTGAGGCGCCCCCCGACACCCCAAGCCAATCCACGTGCGGGCGGCCTTTCAGCCGCCCGCATTGCGTCTCCTGCTGCTTCACGTCTCTGCGTGCCTTCAGCCACCGAGACCCGCAATCGCCGTGTCTTCATCGGGATCGAAATCGAAATCGGGATCGATCGCAACCGCATTCGAACCCGATTTCGAACCTGATCCCGATTTCGATACAGGCAGGCCGCCAGGCAGCTTCCGTTGTGCGGTTTGGGCACTCGTGCCTTGACCCACG
>CAZBZG010000185.1:0-8514 GCA_964496245.1 uncultured Planctomycetaceae bacterium
GGGCGGATTCCCTGAGGCGCTGCACAGGCAGGAGTGCCTGTGCTACATACCGCTCCTACCGAGTGGTACCCGCAATTGAAACAGGCCCACGAATGGGTCGTGCCGGAGGGAATGCATGTCCGACCCCACCAAGTTCCAGATCAAAGGCCCGACCCTGATCGTGATCGCACCCTTTGAGCTGGACGATCGGCAGGCCGAGGAAGAAGGGTTTCTGCAGGCCGTCGATCGCCTTCTCGACCAGCGCAGCAAGGCCCTCACCATCGACCTCGTGCACGCCGGGAGTCTCTCCAGCACAGCCATCGCCCTGACCATCGCTGCGCATCGCAAGGCCGGTGCCAAGGGCAAGTCGCTCTCCCTGCGCGTGGCCAAGCGGAATGCCATGGCCGTACGCGTGAGCGGACTCACCAAGCTGTTGGACGTTGAACTGATCTGATCGCCGCCGTTTTCCCAGGCTTTCCGGAGTGCCCCCTCGGCTTACGGGGTGGTCCAGCCTGCCGTTGCGATCGATCCGCCCGACCCCGCCGTGCCCAGGTCGCTCATGTACACCGTGCCGTCGCTGCCCACGTAGTAGGCGTTGACGCCGGTCTTGGTGTAGATGCAGGGGTCTGCGTACAGCCCGTAGTCGTACACCCAGTTCGTCACGTTGGCGCTATCCTGGAAGTAGTAGCCCTGATACCCGGTCGCCGGGCCCGTAGCCTGTGCAAAGGGCGCCGGGATCAACGTCAACCCCGTGCCGTCGGTCTTGGTATGCGCACTCGGACCGCCCAGATTGATGAAGTTCGGGCAGTACGAGTGGCCCGGCAGTCCATTGTTTGGACCGTAGTTGGTCCGCTTGTAGGCCACCTGCCCGGCCGCATAGCGCCGCAGAGCCCCGATGGCATTGGCCTCGTTGGCCTGCATCCGGCTCTCGAGCAGGTTGGGGATCGCGATGGCCGCCACAATGGCGATGATGGCGACCACGATCATCAGTTCGATCAAGGTAAAACCGGTGCGTCCAGACCCCGTGCGCATTGCTCCCCCTCTCCTAAGCTGCCCTTGGCGGTGTGCCGCCGGATTGGATGTCGCCCCCCCAAAAAAGCGAGGCGGCCGGGCAACCGGCCGCCTCGCACACAGCATTCGGCACAGACCATGCATCCGGTCAAGGCGTGGTCCAGGCTGCCGTCGCGGCACTGCCGCCGCTGCCCGCGGTTCCGACATCGCTCATGTAGACCGTGCCATCGCTTCCGATGTAGTAGGAGTTGATGCCGGTCTTGTTGTAGATGCACGGATCCGCGTACAGGCCGTAGTCGTAGACCCAGTTCGTGATGTTGGCATTGTCAGCGAAGTAGTAGCCCTGATAGCCCGTGGTCGTTGTCGTGGCATCCGCGAACGCCGGGTTGATCAGCGTGAGCGGCGTGCCCGAGGAGTTCGTGTAGGCCGAGCCCGCGGAGTTGTTGCCCAGGTTCATGAACGCGGGGGCATACTGCTTGGGCGTAAGGCTGTTCTGCGCGGCGTAGTTGGCCTTCTTGAACTGGCTCTGGGCTGTGGAGTAGTTCTTGAGCGCGCCAACAGCATTCGACTCATTGGCCTGCATGCGGCTTTCCAGCAGGTTGGGAATGGCGATCGCCGCGATGATGGCGATGATCGCAACCACAATCATGAGTTCGATCAGCGTGAAACCTTTTTTCATCGTATTCTCCTTTTCAGACGTCAGACTTTTCGTGTGTCCCGTAGACGGTCAACTCCACAACATGGTGCGCTTCGTCTCTCCCCAGTCACGGCCCTCCTTTCCGCCTCAGCTTCCAATTCTTTGTCCATATCTCCATTGGATTTCCTGCGTTCGCGCTGATCCATGATACAATGCCCATGCCAGGTCGCCCTGCATGCAAGGAAACAGCCCAACTCGCCGTTTTGCAATCAGTTGCACGTTATGTTACACTCAGTCGTACTGGAAACATCTTCGCGAGACTGACAAGAATTGTCACTCTCGGTGACGCTGCAGGGCAACGCCGCAGGTCCGCCCGGGACCTCCGAACGCCCAGCCCCCATCCGCCCAGCGGTTCCCGTCGGCGTCCTCTGCCGTTCATCGAAAAACGCCACGCCCCCGCAGAGGGGCGTGGCGCTCGGCAGACTCTGGCAGATCGCCTATTTGTCGAACTGCGCGTCAAACGCAAGTTCGCTCGGCGCGAAATCCACGTCCCGCACGAACTCGCACGCTTCGCGCGCCCCGTGCTCGCGGTCCATGCCGCTGTCCTCCCACTCCACGGAGAGAGGCCCCTTGTACCGGATAATGTTCAGCGTACGGATGATCTCCTCGAAGTCCACGTCTCCGTGTCCGAGGCTCCGAAAGTCCCAACCCCGCCGCGGATCCCCGAAGTCGAGGTGGCTCGAGAGAATTCCACTCTCCCCGTCCAGCGTCACGGCCGCATCCTTCATGTGCACGTGGTAGATGCGCTTGGGAAACCGCTTGAGGAACCGCACCGGGTCCACGCCCTGCCATTCGAGATGCGACGGGTCGAAGTTGAAGCCGAACGCGGCGTGGTTCTTGACCGCCTCCAGCGCGCGCCCGGCGGTCACGAGATCGAACGCGATCTCGGTCGGATGCACCTCGAGCGCGAACCGCACGCGGTTCTGCTTGAACACGTCCAGGATCGGCTTCCATTGCTTGGCAAAGGTCGCGAACCCCTTGTCGATGTCCTTCTGCTCGACCGGTGGAAACGCGTAAAGCATGTGCCAGATGGGGCTGCCGGTGAAGCCGTTTACCACCTTGACCCCCATGTGTTTGGCGGCCTTGGCGCACTTCTTCATGGTTTCGACCGCCCACTTGCGCTTGGCTTCGGCCTTGCCGTGTGTCTTCTTGGGTGCGAAGGCGTCGCTCCGATGATCGTCGTTCGGGTCGCTGACGAGTTGCCCGGCCAGGTGATGGCTGATGGCCCAGCAACCCAGGCCGTACTTCTTGAGGAGTTTCCGCTTGTCGTCGCAGTACTTCTTGCTCGCCGCCGCCTTGTCCACCTCCAAGTGGTCCCCCCAGCAGCAGAGTTCGAGGCCGTCGTATCCGAAATCCGCCGCCATCTCGCACATCTTCTCGATGGGCAAATCAGCCCATTGTCCCGTGAAGAGCGTTACCTTGCGTGCCATGATCGCACTCCTTGGAACCGTGCCCGCGCGGGGCAGAAAACGAATCCCTACTTCGGGAACTTGACCCACTTGGCGCCGCGCCTGCCGCTCTTGACGACCGCCTCGATGAACTGCATGCCCCGGATCCCGTCGTCCACCGTGGGGAAGTCGAGGGCCAACGGATCGGGCTTGATGCCCGCGATGCGGCAGCGGATCGTCTCGACCGCGTTCCTGTAGATGTTGGCGAACGCCTCGAGAAAGGCCTCGGGATGGCCGAACGGAAGCCGCGTGCACCGGGCGGCCGCGGGGCTTTTCTCGCCGATATAGTCGTTGCCGCGCCGCCAGACCTCCACCGGCCCGTCCGGCTGTTTGACATAGAGATAGTTCGGATGCTCCTGGTGCCATTCGATGGCGCGCTTGTCGCCGTAGACCCAGATGGCGAGGCCGTTCTCCTCGCCGATCGAGATTTGGCTCGCGAAGAGCAGGCCCTTGACGCCCTTCTGCCAGTGGATGAGGCAGTTGCCGTCGTCGTCGAGCCGGCGCCCCTTCACAAAGGTATTCAGGTCCGCGCAGACCTCGAGCATCTTGAGGCCCGTGACGTATTCGGCGAGGTTCTCGGCGTGGGTGCCGATGTCGCCCATGCAGCCTGCCGCGCCGGCCTGCTTGGGGTCGGTGCGCCAGCCCGCCTGCATGTTCCGCGTCTTCTCGAGGGCCGTGCTCAGCCACCCCTGGGGATACTGTACCTTGATCTTGCGCAAGGACCCCAGATCGCCGTCGCGCACCATATCGCGCGCCAGCTTGACC
Source organism: uncultured Planctomycetaceae bacterium (assembly GCA_964496245.1). Taxonomy (GTDB): domain Bacteria; phylum Planctomycetota; class SZUA-567; order SZUA-567; family SZUA-567; genus CAZBZG01. The sequence continues at coordinate 3,901 of CAZBZG010000185.1, forward strand.
ATCGGATAGCCGGTATAGTTGTGGGTCAGGGCAAAGACCCGACGCGATTTCTTTACGATCTTCTTGAGCGCCTTGGCCTCCCGCACGTCCATGGTCATGGGCTTCTCGCACACCACGTGGAAGCCGGCCTCCAGGAAAGCCTTGGCGATCGGGAAGTGGTAGTTGTTGGGCACGCAGATGGAGACGAAATCGATCCGTTCGTCATCCGGGAGCGCCAGTTCCTTCTCGATCATCTCCTCGTAGTCGCGGTAGGCCCGCTTGGAGTCGATGTACTGCTCCCGTCCCATCTCCTTGGATTTTCGCGGGTTGATATCGAAGGCGCCGGCTACGAGTTCTACCTGCCCGTCCATGCGGGCGGCCTTGCGGTGGACGTCCCCGATGAACGCGCCGGGTCCGCCTCCCACCATGCCCCATCTCAGCTTGCGCGACAGCACTTCCGCATTTTTCTTCGCCATGATTCAATCTCCCGCTGTACAACACCTTCCACCCGTCGGACCACGAGCCCGCAGGCGGGCCCGCGCAAAGTGTTTGGTTTAGTGTGGGTTGAGGGAACTGTCAAGGGCGAAAACCAGAATCCGCCACAGCTTTGGATAGCGTTGCAGGGGCGGGGAGCGTCATCCGCCGCGGCACCCGAGATCAGGGCGCATGCACGATCACAGCCGCGAACCCGGCCGCCGCGAGGCGGCGACACTGTTGTTCGGCAGCCTGGTGCGATGAGAACGCGCCCACCTGCACGACATGCAGCGTCCGGCCGTCACGGATTCGCTTGTGCACGAAACAGTCCTGGCCCGTGCGCTCGATCCGTTCCTGCAACCGCACAGCCTTCCCCCGGTCCGCAAAGGCGCCCGCCTGCACGACGTAGCGGGCCCCCGTAGTCGTGCCCGTCTCCAAGGCCGTCGTATATGGACTGTCCGCATGGCGCGCGCGCAGGGTGCGCACGAGTGCGCTGGCATCCTTGCCCTGGCGCGTGCGGCAGCGGATCAGAGCCGCCAGGATCTGCGCCTCGTCCATACGCTGCGGGTACTGCCGGCGCAGCCGCTCGTATCGGGTCTCCGCCTCAGCGTACCGGTGCTGCCGCAGGGCCAGACGCGCCAGTCCCTCGAGCGCCCGCGCCCGCACCGCGTCCGCGCGCGCCTCCTGGTGCGCCCGCTCCAGAAGCGCGCGGGCCTTTGCGGCCTGGCCCAGTTCGAGCCGGCTGAGTCCTTCCCAGCATTGCGCCTCTGCGCCGCGGTCTCCGGACTGCCTGGCGGCCTCTCGGAAGAGCTCCGCGGCCGCACGCCATCGTCCTTCCACGTACGCGGCCGACGCCCGATCGAAGAGCGCGGCCGCAGCCCCGGGATCTGGCCGCCCGCATCCGACCAGGAGCCCGGCCAGGCCTGCAGCGGCGAGACCCAACCATAGGCCGCCCCCACCTCGCGGCGCGATCGGCCCGGCCCGTTTCGCAAGGCAGCCAGCGCGTCTGTCCATGCTCCGCGGCTCTCCGCTCACTTGTCCAGGGGGTGATTTTCGGGTTCGAGCCACTTCTTGTTGGCGTCGTACCAGATCATCCAAGCCTCGACGTCCGGGCTGCCGTCCTTCTTCCGGAACGGCTCCTGCGCGGTCAGGAACTGCAGGCTCTTCTCGCACTCCTCGACCATCTGCACCCAACCCGCCTCGGTCAACGCTTCCAGGGTGGCGACCAGCCCGGTCACGATCTTCTGCCGGTCGAACTCGCGGGTCCACATGCCCAGGCTCTGCAGGGCAGACCCTACGAGGATCTCGGGCGTGCCCTTGGTCTTGAGCAGCCAGATGTAGTGGTCGGCGATCTTTTCCACGGTCTCCTGGTGCTTCTTGGGGTTGCTGCGCAACGTCCAGAAGACCTTCATCAGCCCCTTGCTGAGCGTATCGTATGTGCCGAAATTCCAGCCTTTGTCCTTGGTTGGCTTGGCCGCGCTCAGAAACGTCTCCACGATCTCGTCGTCAGGTACGTGCGCCAGTGCGCGCACCGCAGCCTGGACCTCGGCGTCCGTCCCGTATCCGCCCTCCTTGCGCATCAGGCCCAACAGGAGATCGCGCGCATTCTTGTCGTTCGCAAGCAGACCGGGGTCCCTGGCCACCAGCTGGCCGAGCACGCGGATGATCTCGACCCGTTGCTCCGGCCTCATGTCCTCTCGTTTGCTTTTGAGAAGCCGGAAGATCTCGCTCGTCAGCCGCCGGTTGACCGATCCGCCCCGGTTGAGATAGTGCTGCAGGCCGCGGAACGCCCCCGCCCGGACGTCCGAGACCTTGCTCTTGAGCCCCTCGGTCAACATGTCCAGGGTGCCGTCCCTGTCCGGGAACGCCCCGATGGTGGCGATGACCGTTGTCTGCATGCTCGTCGGCAGGTTGGCCCGGCGGCGGTTCTTCCAAATCCGTTCCAGCGCGGTGAAGGCCTTGTGCGCTTTTACGCCCTCGAACTCGCGCGCCATCTCCGCGATCAGGTGCAGCGCCTTCATGCGCTCGGTCTGAAAGGCCTTGTTCTCCTCCCCCTCCACGACTGCGATCAGCATGTCGAGCGTATGGGGGCTACCGACGTTGCGTCGGTACAGGGCCACCAGCGCATCGAGCGCCTCCCACCGGATCCGCGGGAACTGCTTCTCGTCCCTGGCGATCTCATTCAGGACCTGGACGACCCCAAACTCCTGGAGCAACTCCTTGTCCGCCTGCCGGCCCAATTCGCGGATCGCCAGGAGCTGATCCGAGGGGAATCCCTCCTCGATCGTGCGCATCAGCTTGACGAACAGATCGCGTCCCGTGAGTTGCTCTTCGGGCTCGCCCCGCAGTTCGGCGCTGTGGGCCGCAGCTGCGACGGACAACGATAGGGCCAGCGCACACACAAACAGGATCCGCATCCGCATGATCTCTCCTTCCGTTCAGGGCTCGTTGCGTCAATCGGTACGCGGGCACGCGTTGCGCGCCCTGTGAGGTGGCACGGACAAGGCGGACAGAAGTTCCCGCCAAAAAGCGGAGCACGCGGGCACGTTCTGTCCCGTCCCCGCACGTCGGGCGTACGGTCAGCCTCCCGTCAGCAGGCGGTAGGCCAGCACGCCCAGCGTCACCACAAGCGCGCCGCACAGGCCGGCCACGGCGATGGTCAGCATGCGCACCTGGCGGCGCAGCGTCTTCTCCCGCTCCAGCAGGTCCTCGACAGAGCGTCCGCCCCGCGCGAGGATGCGCAGCATGTCGCCCTTGGGCGAAGTCTCCTCGCCCGGGGGCTGCTGTTCGAGGCGCAGGATTTCCAGATCCTCAAACAGTTCCGCAAAGGACTGATGTCGCTTCTCCCGATCCTTGGCCATCAGCTTCTCGGCCAGTTCGATGGCCCGATCGGGAAGGTCCGAACACGCGCGGCGCAGCGGCGGCGCCGTGTCCTTGATGTGCGCCTCCATGACGTCCGATCCGCTGCCCCCGAACGGCGGCTCGCCGCTCAACATGTGGTAGAGGGTGGCGCCGAGCGAATACAGGTCCGTGCGGAAGTCCAGGTCCTTCTCGCCCAGCGCCGCTTCGGGCGAGATGTAGTCGGGCGTACCCAGCACCTCGCCGTCGCTCGAGAGCACCGAGTCGAGCGAACTCTTCACGAATCCGAAATCCCCCAGCTTGGCCACGCCGCTCATGGTCAACATGATGTTGCCGGGCTTGACGTCCCGGTGCACGATGCCCCGCTGGTGCAGGTACTGGAGCGCCCGCGTGACCTGGAAGACGATATCCAGGGCCTCCAGGAGTTCCATGCTGCCGTCGCGGTCCAGCTTGTCTTCCACCGTCTCGCCGTCCACGTACTCCATGGAATAGTAGAGGGTGTTCTTGTGCCGGCCGACGTCGAAGACCTGCACGAGGTTCGTGTGGCTCAACCGACCGACCAGCCGGGCCTCGACCAAGAACCGCTTGCGGAATTCGTCGTCCTCGACCCACTTCTCGTGCAGAACCTTGAGGGCCACGATGCGCCCCATGCTCACCTGCCGCGCCTTGTAGACGACGCCCAGTCCGCCCTCCCCCAGGCGTCCCATGATCAGGTAGCCGCCGATGCGCTCGCCGCGCGTCTGCGCATCCCGGGTGAGGCGCTCGCGGGCCTTGTAGATGGCCCACACCTCCTCGGCCTTGATCAGACCCCGTTCGAGGAGCACGTCCTCGATCTCCCGCTCGGGGCGGCCGGCCAGCACTTCCTGTTCGATCACCGAGCGCGCCGTCTCGAGCGCCTCCCGGGAGATGATCTTGTGCGCGATCGCCAGGGTCGCGAAATCGAGTTCGCCATCGTTGTCGGGCATGCGAAACGCCTTGTCACGATCCTGTGGACGCAGCGGGGTTGTCGGCGGCGCTCTCCCCCCTGCGGCGCGCATACGCGCGCACGCACTCTTCCTGACTCGGATCTTCGATCGACCCAGGACGGATCCGCCGCACCGACTCGATGGCTTCCTCCGGGTCCTCTCCGATGTAGACCAGATAGCAGGCCAGCAGGGTTCCCGTCCGTCCCAGACCGGCCCCGCAATGGGCGACCACGGCCCGCCCCTCCGCGATATGGTGCGCCGCGAATGCGATGAATTGATCCACCTGTTCCTGCCGGGGCGCTGTAAAGTCGACCACCGGCAGATGCAGACAGGCCAT
>CAZBZG010000185.1:8524-9717 GCA_964496245.1 uncultured Planctomycetaceae bacterium
CCTCCCTCACGCCGACGCGGTATACCGCGCGATGGCGTCGGACAGGCGCTTCAGCACCACGGCGCCGACGCCCTCCTTCTCGAGCCGCCACAGATCTTCCTCCAGCGAAGCCCCCTGCCCGAGCCGTCCCATCCCGGCCAGCTTCTTGGGAATCACGAAGGAGAAATTGTGCGGCATACGCGCCTCTCGTCAAGGGCCCTTATGATCTGCCCCACGGATCGAAGGCCGCTTCGAAGTCGAATCCATTCGCAAAATCCTCCCGTGTGTCGGACGGACGCCTGCGCCACTGCAACTCTTCGTCCTCCACCATGAGAAAGACGATCTCCCCGACGTCCTCAGTCCGCTGCACCCCCCAGCTCTCAAGCACCCGAGGCGCCAGTAGTCCCCAGCGCTCGCGGGCCAGCCGTCGGAACCCGGCGAGCAACTCCTTTCCGCTGACGTGGAACATGCCACCTTGTTCCTCCCGGGAACTCCCCGGAGCGTCCTCGGGTTTGAGCACGCCCTTCTTGATCCACTCGACCGTCTGCCCGATCGCCTTGGACACGAAGAGAAAGGCCTCGGGGCTGTAGCGGCCGTCCTGAGCCGCAATCGAACGCATGCGATCAAGCTGATCCTTTGCGCTCATCCTTTGACTCCTCCGCACGATCAGCCGCGGGCGGCGGGGCGGAAGGTTCCCCCCCCTTCTCCTTTTGCTTGTCGTCCGCCTGATCGGAGCCGCGCTCCCAGCGTCCCCGCGCGCTCTTGCGCCGGACCTCGACGATCTCGGACGCGTGGACCACCTCCCGGTCGCCGCCGGGTATCGCGATGGTCACCTGCTCTTTCAGGAGGTTCTGATCGACCACCTCCCCTTCCATCTGGGGCGTCACCACCCACGACCCCTTGTTGGGCAGGTCTTTGCGCAATTGCTCGTAGACCTTGTCTTCGAAGCGGAGACAGCACATGAGGCGTCCGCAGTGCCCGGAGATCTTTGAGGGATCCAGCGTCGTCTTCTGCGTCTTGGCCATCCGCATGGTCACCGGCTCCATGTTGCGGATGAACGTGCGGCAGCACAGTTCGCGGCCGCAATGGCCGTAGTCGGCGAGCAGGCGCGACTCGTCGCGCACGCCGATCTGGCGCATCTCGATGCGCGTGCGGTAGCGCCGGGCCAGATCCCGGACGAGGCCGCGGAAGTCCACCCGGCCGTCGGCCACAAA
>CAZBZG010000186.1:0-9710 GCA_964496245.1 uncultured Planctomycetaceae bacterium
ATACCGCTCCGCGTCCCATGTGTGACCCGGATCCGCGTGTTCTTGAACCAGGCCCCAAAAGCCAGGCAGTCGGCCATCGCCTTCGTCGACAAGATGCAACCCAAGGGGATGACGCAGACCGATGCGGCCCTGGCCAACGCCAATGACGAGGCTTGCGTGGAGATTCGTTGATCCGCCGAACGGCCCTGCGGGCGGGCCGCGCCCGTCTCAGTCGCCCGCCTCCTTGTCGTCGGCGAGCACGCGCAGGCCCTGCGGGCCGATCTCGATCGCCCCGGCGATGCGGACCCGGTCGGTGCCGAAGTCCACGTCTGCTTCCTCGACAGGGATCTGGCGCACCTGACGCGCTTCGCCGCCGGGCGGCACGACGCTGACGCGCAGCGCATCCTGCGCGCGGGAGACGATCCGCTGCCGGCCGTCGGGCAGCGACTCGGTCAGCTTGCGGAAGGTGTCGTCGGGGGCGAGTTCGAAGGCCCGGCGCGTGCCGTCTTCGCACAACTGGGTGATGCGCGTGCCGGAGGCGTCCCGCGTGAGGTGCACCTCCCGCGTGTGGGCCCACTCGTGGGCGAACGGCGCGTGGACGCGTCGCTCCAGCAAGGCGCCGCTCTGGGCAAGCACGATGCAGGCGAGCGCGGCCAGCAAGAGCGCGAGCCCCCCCATCAGCCACAACCCCCGCCGGCGGCCCTGGCAAAAGGCCTTCTCCCGCGAATCGTGGTGCCGGCGGTGCCACTTGAGCGTCTGGCGCACGGCCTCGGGCGCGACCCCTGCGGCTACGGCGATCTCCCGGATGTGCGTGCGCGTGAGCGGACCGTCTTCGCGCTTCTGCACGCGTCGGATCTGGTCCACGATCTCGTCCATCTTGAGGAGCACGCTCTCTACCTGGGCATCGGGAAGGCGGCCGGGTCCCGGGCTCGCGGCATCCGGCGTCGCCTGGGTAGCCTGCAACGGCGTGGCCCGGCGGCTTTGGGTATCCGCTTCATGCTCCGGCCAGTCGGTTCCCGAGGTCTTGAGGGCCACGTCGACCTGGGGCGCCTTGGGATAGAGGGCTGTGCTGTCCATGGGCGAACGGTTGCGTTGGCTGCGCACCTGCGTGAGTGCGGAGAGCGCCTCCCACGCATGCGCGAAGCGCCGCGTCTGGTCCCAAGCCATGAGCCGACCGAGCCACTGCTCGACCGCTGCCGGCAGGTCGGGCAGCCGCGACCGCAGCGGCGGTGGCGCAGCACTCGCGATGCGGTGGATCAGCTTGAGCGGAGACTCTTCGTCATAGGGCGGATGCCCGCAGATCGCTTCGTAGAGCGTGGCGCCCAGGCTGTAGAGATCGCTCTGCGGGGAGGCGGTCTCGCCCCGGGCCACTTCGGGCGCGAGGTAATGGACGGTCCCCACCACGCTGCCCGTGGCCGTAAGCTTCTGCTTGGCTTCGAAGCTGCGCGCGAGGCCGAAGTCGCCGAGCTTGTACTGGCCTTCACCGGCGAGCAGGACGTTGCCGGGCTTGACGTCCCGGTGGACGATGCCTGCGTCGTGCGCCGCAGCCAGCGCCTCCAGCATCTGCCGCGCGCAGTCGAGCGCTTCGGGGACGCTGAGGAGCGCCTGCCGTCCGATGGCCTCGCTGAGCGGCCCGCCGGGGATGTATTCCATGACCAGGAAGGGCGGCGTGGCGTCGGGGTTGAAGGCAAAGATCTGGACGATGTGCGGGTGGCTGAGGCGGGCGATGGCGCGCGCTTCGCTCAGGAAACGCTGGAGCGCTTCGTCCACGCCTTCGACACGCGGGTTGAGGAGTTTCAGCGCCACGTCCCGTTCGAGGGTCTCGTCGCGGGCGAGGTATACTTCGCTCATGCCCCCGCGGCCGAGCAGGCGCTGGACGCGGTAGGACTCGAGCATTCCGCCCGGCTCGAGCATGGAACCGGTCGCACCCACGTATGCGCCCTGCCCCCTGCCCGTGACCGGTGCCGTGTCCTTGTCTTCGGCTGACGCCATGCTCGCTCCCCAATCGGGATTGTAGGTCGCCAGCGCCTTGCGGCCAAGGGATTTCCGCCCAAGCCCTTACGAGCGCTGCAGACCGGCTTCATCCAGGTGCAGCAAACGCGTGCCGCCCGTGAAGAACTGGACCACAGCCTTGCGGCGGCGGACCGAGAGCACGCGGCCGGCGCCGAACGTGGGGTGGGTGACGTGGTCGCCCGCGCCGACCTCGACCGGCTGGCCGGCAGCTGCGTCCGAGGGATTCTCGTAATCCGGGTGGGCCTGCACATCGTCGGCCGGGTCGAATCCGTCGCCATCGCCCAGGTCCAACCCGTCGTCGAGGTCGTCCCAGTCGCGGGCCCCCGTTCCCAGGCCGGTGCCTGAGGGGCCGACCCCGTCGGCCAGCTCCATGGCGTCCACGAACTCGAGCGGGAGCTCGGCCAGGAAACGGCTCGGCGGGGAGACGTTTGTCTGGCCGGAGAGGTATCGGAACTCGGCGTGGCAGAGAAAGACGCGCTCCTCGGCACGCGTCAACCCCACGTAGAAGAGCCGGCGCTCCTCCTCGAGCATGGCCGGCTTCCACGAGTTCTTGTGCGGCAGCAGTCCGTCTTCCAGGCCGACCACGAAGACCACGGGAAACTCGAGCCCCTTGGCCGCGTGGAGCGTCATGAGCGTGAGCTGATCGGCATCAGGATCCCAGGTGTCCACGTCCGCCACGAGCGCCACGTCCTCGAGGAACGCGCCCAGGTCTGCATCGGGATGGTCGCCCTCGAACTCGGCGGCGCGGTTGAGGAACGCGTCCAGGTTCTCGATCCGGTCCTCGGCCGCCGGATCGCGGTCCGCGCGGCTGCCGATGTGTTCGACCAGCCCCGAGAGATCGAGGACGCTGCGGACGCACGCGTTCACCGGTTTGTGTTCCACCGCACCCAGCTTGCGGCACCACTCGGCGAAGCGCTTGAGCTTGGCCGAGCTCCGGCCGCGGAAGGTCTGGGGAAAATTCGTTTGCCGAAGCAGATCGAAGACGGCTACGCCCTCGGCCTCGCTCTGGTCGGCGAGCGCGGCCAGGGTCTTGTCGCCCACGCCCGTGGGCCGGCAGTCGGCCACGCGGCCGAGCGAGACCACGTCGCGCGGATTGACGAGGAGCTTCAGGTGCGCGAGCAGGTCTTTGATCTCCTTGCGCTGGTAGAACCGGACGCCGCCCACCACCTGGTAGGGGACCTGGCTGCGCATGCACGCTTCTTCGAACGTCCGCGACTGGGCGTTCGTGCGGTAGAAGACGGCCATGTCCTTGAACCCGCGGCCCTCGGCGCGCAAGCGACTCGCCTGATCCACCACCCAGGCGGCCTCGGCCCGTTCGTCGGGCACCTGCGCCAGGAGCAACTTCTCCCCGCCCTCCTTCTCGGTGAAGAGCTCCTTCTCGATGCGGTCTTCGTTGTGGCCGATGAGCCCGTTGGCGGCTGCGAGGATGGTCTGCGTGGAGCGGTAGTTCTGCTCGAGGCGCACGAGGCGCGCTTCAGGGAAGTCCTTGGTGAAGTCCATGATGTTGCGGTAGTCCGCCCCGCGCCAGGAGTAGATGCTCTGGTCCGGGTCGCCTGTGGCGTGCACGTTCTGCTGCGGACCGGCGAGCAGCTTCATGAGCTGGTACTGAGCGTGGTTCGTATCCTGGTACTCGTCCACGAGCACGAAGGGGAAGCGCGACTGGTAGCGTTCCTTGAGCCCGGGCACATCGAGGAGCATCTTGACCGTGAGGATCAGGAGATCGTCGAAGTCGAGCGCGTTCATCTGGCGCAGCATGCGTTCGTACTCGCGATAGACGGTCTCGACCACGTCGCCGTCCCATGAGGCATCGCGAAAGCCGTCGGGCTCGACCATGTCGGACTTGGCCTTGCTGATGCGCGCGAGAAGCGACCGCGGGCGGAAACGCTTCTCATCCAGATCGCGGCCGCGCAGCACGGTCTTGACCAGCCCCTGCTGGTCGGTGTCGTCGTAGATGGTAAACCGGCCGTCGCGGCCTTCGTTCAGCTTGTCGAGGTCGTAGCGCAGGAAACGCGCGCACATGGAGTGGAAGGTCCCCACCCAGCGGGGGGTCGTGCCTACGAGTTCCTCCACGCGGGCCTTCATCTCGCCGGCCGCCTTGTTCGTGAAGGTCATGGCCAGGATCTGGCGGGCCGGCACGCCCTGGCGGATCAAATGCGCGATGCGCCGCGTGACCACGCGCGTCTTGCCCGAGCCCGCCCCTGCGACCACGAGCATGGGCCCCTGCGTGTGCGTGACCGCCTCGCGCTGGGCGTCGGTCAGGTTGTCGAGGATGGGATCGGGCATAAGGGATCGCCTCACGTCATGCCGGTGGCGTTCGCCGCAGCAGAACCAGAAGGGCGCGGGCGCCTCCGTTCGGAGGGTCCTGCTCCTGCAGGACCGCGCCTCTCGTGCGACGTGACGGACGCCCAGGAGCGCGTCCCTCCGATTGCAGGTCCGACGACGAAGCAGGGCGCAAGGCCAGAACCATCCTTAGGGTCCGCCGACCACCTCCTGGAACCGGCCGTAGGCCTCCTCCCACGCGGCCGTGTCCTGTGGCTCGTAGGTGTCCATGTCCACGGACGCGGCGATGACCTGGCGGCCTTCGGCCACGGAACCGAGTTCGCCCGTGGCGATGAGCTGCCCCATGAGGTTGCCGAGGGCCGTGCCCTCGACCGGGCCGGCCTTGACCGGACGGCCGATGGCGTCGGTCGTGAACCGGCAGAGGAGCTTGTTCTGGATGCCACCGCCCACCATGTGGAGCACTTCGAGCTTGCGGCCCGCGAGCTCGTCCAGGCCTTCGAGCACGGCCCGGCACTTGAGCGCCAGGCTCTCGAGGATGCAGCGCACGAGCGCGCCGTCGTCCGCGGGCGGCGTCTGGCCGGTGTCCTTGCAGAAGGCCTCGATGCGGGGGCGCATGGCGCCCGGCGCCAGGAACCGGTCGTCGTCCGGGTCGATGAATGCACTGAACGCAGGAGCGGACGCGGCCATGCGCGTCATCTCGCCCCAGTCGACCGTCCTGCCGGCCTCCTCCCATTCGCGGCGGAGTTCCTGGAGGAGCCAGAGGCCCATGATGTTCTTGAGCAGCCGGATCGTGTCTTCGAGGCCGCCTTCGTTGGTGAAATTGCGGGCCAGGCACTGCTCGGAGAGCACGGGCTGAGGCACTTCCGTTCCGAACAGGCTCCAGGTGCCGCTGGAGAGATACGCGAATGTCTCGGACGTGGTGGGCACGGCAGCCACGGCCGAGGCTGTATCGTGCGAGCCTACAGCCACCACGCGCAGATCCGCGCCGCCGATCAGGTCGCGCACGGAAGGCAGAACGGATCCGATCTCCGTACACGGTCGCACCACCTGCTGGAAGATCCGCTTGGGAAGGCCGAGCTGTTCGATCAGACCCCATGCCCAGTCGCGCGCTTTGGCGTCGAGCAGCTGCGAGGTCGAGGCGATGGTGTATTCGGCGACCCGTTCGCCGGTCAGGAAGTAGTGGAAGAGGTCGGGCGTCATGAGCAGGGCGTGGGCCTGCTCGAGCGCTGGGGACCCCGACGCTTTGAGCGCGGCCAGCTGGAAGATGGTGTTCAGCTGCATGGTCTGCAGGCCTGTGGCCGCGAACACTTCTTCGCGGGGCACCTGGCCGAAGACCTTGTCGATCATGCCGTCCGTGCGGCTGTCGCGATAGTGCACGGGGTTGCCGAGCATTGCCCCCTGGCTGTCGAGCAGTCCGAAGTCCACGCCCCAGGTGTCGATGCCCACGGACGCGGGCGCGCGGCCCTTTGCCTGGAGATCGGCCGTTGCCTTGGCCAGCCCCTGCTGGATCTCGCCCCACAGCCGCAAAGCATCCCAGTGGAGCGTATCAAAGACCTGAACCGGGCCGTTCTCGAAGCGCGAGACCTCCTCGGTCTGGAGCACACTGCCGTCGAAATGGCCGGCCAGGATTCGCCCGCTGGAGGCGCCCAGGTCCACGGCGAGTCCCGTCCATTTGCTCGTTCCTGCCATGCTTCGGTCTCCTCTGCTGTGCCCGGCCGCGTCTGGACTCTGCACGGAAGCGCGAAACCCGTCGCTGGCGTTGACAGGTTTCGCGCGGGCCACTATAGTGGCGTGCTGAAGGTTCGTTGATACCGGATACCCCCCGCGCGGGGCAAGGGAAAAATGGCTCGGGAGACCTGCATGGCGGCTGAATCGCAGCAGACGATCGAAGAACGTCTCGACGCATTCGATTTCGATACGCGCAAACAGGCGCTGGAGACGCTGGCCGCGGATCTCGCGAGCGGCGCGCACGAGGTGCCCGACCCGGGCGGCGCGGTCAACGTGCACACCCACTCCTTCTTCAGCTTCAATGCCGCGGGCCTCTCGCCCGCCCGCATCGCCTGGGAGGCGCGCAAGACAGGCCTGGACGTGGCGGGCGTGGTCGATTTCGACGTGCTCGACGCCATGGACGAGATCCTGCTCGCCGGCGATCTTCTGGGCCTGCGCACGGTGGCTGCGCTCGAGACCCGGGTCTTCATGGACGCCTACGCGGACCAGGAGATCAACTCGCCCGGCGAACCGGGCGTGAGCTACTTCATGGGCACCGGCTTCTTCCGGCTGCCGGAAGCGGACTCGCCGGCCACCGACCAGCTCACGAACCTCCGCCGCACGGCGGACGAGCGCAACCGCACGCTCCTCGACCGCCTGCGCGCACACGTCGCGCCCGTGGAGTTGGACTACGAAGCCGACGTCCGCAGCCGCACGCCTGCCGGCAACGCGACCGAGCGGCACATGCTCGAGGCGCTCGACGACAAGGCGCGCGCGCATTTCGGCGAAGGCGCGGACCTCGCCGCCTACTGGGCGAAGACGCTCGATCTCAGTGCGGACGAAGTCGCCAACCTGTTGACCGATCGCGTGGCCCTGTTGAACTTGATCCGCAAGAAGCTCATGAAGCGCGGCGGGGTGGGGTACGTGCAGCCCGGCCGTGAGACCTTCCCGGCGGTCGAAGACGTGTCAGCCATGATCCGCGCGTGCGGGGCCGTCCCCTGCGCCACGTGGCTCGACGGCACATCCGACGGCGAAGCCGATCCGGACAGGCTCCTCGACGACTACGTGCGGCTGGGGTGCCTGGCGATCAACATCATCCCGGACCGCAACTGGAACATCGCGGACGCGGCCGTCAAGGAGGCCAAGCTCGCCAACCTCGCGGCCCTCGTCAAGGCGGCCAAGGAGCGTTGCCTCATTTTCTCCGTCGGCACCGAGATGAACGCCTACGGCCAGAAGGCGGTCGACACGTTCGACGCGCCCGAGATGCAGCCGTTCGCCGCCGACTTCCGGGACGGGGCTTACATCCTTTACGGCCACACCCTGCTCGCGCGCGCGATCAACAAGGGCCGCATGAGTGCGTGGGCGAACGAAACCTTTGCCCAGGACCGCGCCTCGGCCAACGCCTTCTACCTGGCCGCGGGCCGCACCGGCGCGCCGCCGCGGGACGCGGGCAAGCGCCTCGAAGCGCTCGACGCCGACGCGGCGCCCGCGGACGTTCTGCAGGCGCTCGAGGCGTGAACCGTTGCCGCCTGTGCGTGCGCGCGCGGCAGACTTCTGCGAAGGGGGACGACATGCCCGAAACGCTCCAAGACAAGCGCGCCCTGGTCACGGGCGCGGCCCAGGGCCTGGGACGGGCCATTGCCGAGCGCCTGGCGGACGAAGGCTGCGGCGTGGCCGTGGCCGACATCCAGGCGGATGCGGCTGGCGCGGCCGCCGAAGCCATTCAGGCGAAGACCGGCCGGCAGACGATCGGCATCCCCGCAGACGTATCGGACGAGTCGCAGGTGGAGGCCTTGTTTGCGCAGACGGTCGACGGCCTGGGCGGGCTCGACATCGTGGTGGCGAACGCGGCCATCCTGATCGCCGCGCCCATCACGGAAGCGGACGCCGAGCAATGGCGCGCAGTGATGAACGTCAATCTCTTCGGCAACTTCCTCACCCTGAAGCACGCCTGCCGCGTGCTCGAGCCCCAGGGGCGCGGTTCCATCATCCAGATCAATTCCAAGTCCGGCAAGAAGGGCAGCGCCCGCAACTCGGCCTATGCGGCGAGCAAGTTCGGCGGCATCGGGCTCGTGCAGAGCGTGGCCCTGGAGATGGCCGCCTCCGGCGTACGCGTCAATGCCATCTGCCCGGGGAACCTGCTCGAGAGCCCGCTCTGGGCCGACCCGGGCAAGGGCCTCTTCAAGCAGTACCTCGATACGGGCAAGGTGCCCGGCGCTACCACCGTGGAGGACGTGCGCCAGCACTACGTCAATCAGGTCCCCATGAAGCGCGGCTGCACCTACGAGGACATCTGCAATGCCGTGGCCTTCCTCGCCTCCGACCAGTCCGCCTACATGACCGGCCAGGCTCTCAACGTCACGGGTGGACAGGAAATGGGCTGATGGCAGATCTCTCACCGGGAAGCTTGGTGCCCTGAGTCCCCTGCGCTGTGCCACGGCGGGCTTGTCCCGCCGTGCCGGGGAACGGGAAGCGCACGGCCGGACGAGCCGGCCGTGGCACCCTGGGAACGTTGCGGTGACACCCGACCCTACCCTTGGCGTTTGCGGAAACCCGCCGGGCCCAGGCCCAGCATGCGTTTGAAGGCCTTGGAGAAGTGGTAACGGTCGCAGAAGCCGGTGTCCTCGGCGATCTCCTCGATCGACGCGTCGGTGGTGTGGAGCAGAATGCACGCGCGCTCGATGCGCTTGCGCAGGAGAAAGGCCTGCGGGGTTTCGCCCACCTGCCGCCGGAAGAGCCGGATGAAGGCGTTGGTGTTCATGTGCGCCTCGTCCGCCAGCACGTCGTTCGGGTGCGGTGCAGCCGGATCCTCCTCGAACCGTTGGATGGCCGCGCGTACGCGGGCGTCCGCGTAGACCGTGCCGAGTTTGTCGTCCGGTACCCGGCTCAACGCGAAACAGGCGAGGGTCTGGAGGTACAGGCCGAGCTGGAGGCGCTGACGGCGTCCGCCGGCCTCCAAGGCGGCGCTCGCCCGCGCGAGCACTTCCCGGAGTTCGCGGGTCAGCGGAAAGACGAAGAGGGCGGGCGCCACGCGGTCGTAGGGAGGGCCAGCCAGGAAGTGCAGGTAGAACTGCTCGGTCTCGCATCGGCTCTCTGAAGCGAACGGCGTGTGCGGCGGAATGGCCATGCAACGCCGCGGGTCGAGGCACACGCGTTCGGCCCCGAGGATCACGGATGCACCGGGTCGCGGATCCCAGTAGAACCGCCAGAAGGGCGCCTGCAGACTGGCATGCGTCCAGTCCGCAAGCACGACACGCTGGCACGCGAGTATGTGGATGCCGGGGGCGGGGTAGCGGGGGGCCTGAGCGGGCACGGGGACTCCTCGTGGGCTTTGCGTGTATTCTACACAAAAAAGGTGCCCTGTCACATTTCGTTTCGGTCTTGACGCGTCTATAGTACCCACCAGGACGCAACACGGGCTTGACGCATGTCCCCAGGAGGACCTCCCATGGCCAAACCCAAGGCAGCCCAGGCGCGCGAACGGGCGCGACGCATGACGTGGTGGCACGAAGCGCGGTTCGGCATGTTCATCCACTGGGGCTTGTACGCCCAGCTGGGTCGCCACGAATGGGTCATGAACCGCGAGCGCATCCCCAAGACGGAGTACGAACAACTGGCCGACACCTGGAAGCCGAAACGCCGGCCGGCGCGGGAATGGGCGCGCCTGGCCAAAGCCGCGGGCATGAAGTACATGGTCATGACCACCAAGCACCACGAGGGCTTCTGCCTCT
>CAZBZG010000187.1:0-9672 GCA_964496245.1 uncultured Planctomycetaceae bacterium
CTTGACATCCCGTGCGGCAGAGATGAAGCAGCGATGATGGCCGGCCACGCCCTTGCCGATGGTCACGCTGCCGTTTTCCGATACGATCTCGCAGCCCTCGACCCCGCCGCGAATCTCGATGTTCCCGGTGGCGCGTACGGTGAACCGGTCCCGCACGCTGCCGCCGATGCGCACGTCGCCGTTGAACTCGATGTTGCCCGTGCTCATGTCCACGTCCTCGCGCACGAGGAACGTGGGATGCACCATGATGTTGTCGTCCCTCACCACCATGACCCCGTCGATGGCGGAAGAGAATTCAAGGCTCTCGTGGTTGACGTTCACGTTGGCGCCCACCTCGAGATATGCGGGGGTTCCAGGCTTGGCCGGGATGGGTTCGCCGTACACGGTCACCCCGGCCGTGCCTTCGGTCGGCGGCACGATCGTGGCCAGCTTCTGGCCCTGGCTGACCACCGCGATGCTCGCCTTTCCCCGGTAGTCGGCGCTGCCGTCCTCCCTGCGAACGGCCTTCTTTTCGCTCGGCGTCACGTGGAAGGTGACGCATCCGTCCTCCCCCGCCTGGGGCAATGCGCCCTCGGCGACCACAGCGCCCTTGATGGGCTGGCCCTTCTCGACCACGAGTTCAAGGAGTTCCCGGATGCGTACGTGATCCACTCCCTGCGTGATGCCGAGGTCCCGCATGCGGCCAAGAATGGTATGAAGGGTCACCGGTTTGCCCATGCACTCGGGCGGGGTCAGGTCCAGGGTGCAGGTGAGCTTGTCCTCCGAAACGTGGACATGGAAGGCGCCGTCCCTGCTGATGCGCTCGCGGACCTTGGCGCCCGTACTGCTCGAGAGGAGTTCGGCCACTTCCTTGACTTCGTTGCGCCGGTCCTCGGGGAGATCCTCGTACGAGGCGAGCACGCTCTCGAAGATGTCTTCCTCCTCGCCGAGAAGCCCCAGCTTCTCCAGTTCCTCGGTGATGACCTGCAGCCGGCCCTGGACCTTGTCCTGGATCCCGTTCGTGTCCCTCCCGGCCGGCGGGGGAGCGGCGTTCCGGTCCACGGCCCGCACGCGGAACGGCGTGTTGGAGAGCAATCCCTTCCTGCCCCGCTGCAGCACCTTGAGGCGGATGTGCTGGGCGGGGATGCCCAGCTTCCGGACCGCTTCCTTGCGGCAGGCCTCGAGGGTCGGCCCTTCGATGATGATCCCAGGTGCATCGGGCATGCGCACTCTCCGTCAGCCCCTGCGGCCGGTTCGGCCGGTCACGTCGCGCCCCGGCTCTTCCCGCGCTGTCCCATCAGCAACCGCGCTCTCTCCAGCATGGTTTCCACCTTGTACGGCTTCAGCACGTAGCCGTCCACTTCTCGTTGCATGGCCAGCTCCACTATCTTCCGCTCACGCTGCCCCGTGCAGACCAGGAGCGGCGGGCAGTCCGCCTCGTGCTGCTCGCGCAGCTTGCGGATGAAGGCCAGCCCTCCCACCCTGGGCATGATGAGATCCACGATGATCAGAGCGAGATGGCGGCACCCGGTCTCGGCGACCTTGTTCAGACCTTCCTTGCCGTCCCGAGCCTCCACCACTGCGAAGCCTTCCCCTTCGAAGAGCTCGCGCAGCATGGCCCGCTGGGCGGCTTCGTCTTCGACAACAAGAATGCAGGAAGACCGCGTGGACTCTTTGGCTGCGCCGCACATGCGCCCCGTTCCCTTCTCTTCGACTTCTGGCCTTCCGGTACCGCCGACCGGGCACCGGATGTCGGCCGCTTCCGTTCATCGGTCCAATGCGTCGCGGACCGCTCTGGCGAGATCCTGCGGCGAGATCGGTTTGCTCAGCACACGCGTATCCGCCCCCGTTTTCGAACGCTGCTCCACGTCCTCCCTGCTGTACCCGGACAAATACAAGGCCTTCGCATCCGGCCGCTTCTCCCTCAGCCGCTTGACGAACTCGAAGCCGTGCATGCCCGGCATGACCACATCCGAGAACTGGCCGCGGTCGATCTTCTCGTCCATCACGCTCATGGGGTCGGTCAGCGCATCGAGCAGGGACGCGAGCTTCTGCTCGCTCTGCCGCAGCGCCTCGTCGGCCCGCTTGTGCTCGGTGATGTCGTAGACGATGCCGTCGATGCCGACGAACAAGCCTTCGTCGTCGAAGACCGACGTCTTGTGGTCCCTGACCCACCGCACGATCCCGTCATGGGCCAGGATCCTGTACTCCTGCACCACGGAGCAAGGCGCTTCCCGGAGTGCGGCGCCTTCCTCCATGACCCGTTGCCTGTCGTCCGGGTGGATGAGCTCGAGCCAGTTCACCGTTCCGGCCCTGAATGCGTCCACGGAATGGCCGCAAACCAGTTCGCTGTGTTGCACGATCTCCGTGGACCAGTCCGGCCGTCCCCGATAGATCATGCCCGGGATGTTGGCGTAGAAGCTGCGCAGCTTCGCCGTGCGGTCCGCTTCCTCCCCGTGCG
The DNA here is from genome assembly GCA_964496245.1 of uncultured Planctomycetaceae bacterium. GTDB lineage: Bacteria > Planctomycetota > SZUA-567 > SZUA-567 > SZUA-567 > CAZBZG01. Next base: position 2,441 of record CAZBZG010000187.1, read on the forward strand.
CCTGAAAGGCGGCCATGGGGCTCTGCAGGGAAGCAGGTTCCTCCTGAAGCTCCGATGCGTGCTTCGCTTTCACGCGTCCGTCTCCTCCGCACCCGCTGCGCGGCCCTGATCCGTCTCTTCGTCGAGCGCACGGCGCACCCGCTGCAGCAGATCCTGAATCACGTAAGGCTTCTGGATCACCTCCGCCTCCTCCGGGGAGAGGCCGTGGTGTTCGAGCACGTCCTGGCCGTAGCCGGAGGCGAAGAGGATGCGGGTTTCCGGCCGGCTGTCCCGGATCCGTTCGGCCAGCTCCACGCCGTTCATGCCGGGCATGATGATGTCGGTCAGCACCAGGTCGATCCTGCGGTGGTACGTTTCAAGCACGGCCAGGGCTTCGCGGCCCGTGCGCGCCTTGAGCACCCGGTACCCCTTCTCGGCAAACGCCGCATACAGGAGGTCCAGCAGGCGCTCCTCGTCCTCCGCCACGAGCAGCGTTTCCGTGCAGGGGCCCGCATCCCCGCCTGCGTCCTTCCGAGAAGCGGGCTTCCCGGCCTTTGGCTCCACGCGCGGCAGAAAGATCTCCACCGTGGTGCCCTTTTCAACCTCGCTTGTCAGACGCACGCCTCCGCCCGCCCGCTTGACGGCCCCGTAGACCATGGAGAGCCCCAGGCCGGAGCCCTTGCCCACGGGCTTGGTGGTGAAGAACGGATCAAAGGCGTGGCTCCGGGTGTCGCCGTCCATGCCCGAGCCCGTATCCGTGGCCGCGAGCCTCACGTAGGGGCCGGGCGGTACGTCCAACGCCCTGGAATCTTCGCGTGCGGTGAGCGTTGCAGTCCGCGTCTCGATCGCGAGCCTGCCGCCCCGGGGCATGGCGTCGCAGGCGTTGGAGACCAGGTTCAGGACCACGTCCGAGAACTGCCCCCGGTCCACTTCCACGAAACCGCTTTGCGCGTCCAGGCCGAGGTGGAGCTCGATGTCTTCGCTCACCACCTGATCGAGCATCTTGCGCATGCTGCCGAGGATCTCGTCCAGGCGCACGGTCTCCGGCCGCGTGGTCTGCTCCCGGCTGTAGGCCAGCAGCTGGCCCGTGAGCGTGGCCGCGTGCTGTCCGGCGCGGAGGATGTGCTCGGCTCTCGGCCCCAGTTCTTCGTCGTCCTTCAGCTGCATGAGCAGGAGCTCGGCGAATCCGTTGATCACCGCAAGCTGGTTGTTGAACTCGTGCGCAATGCCCCCCGCGAGCTGGCCGATGGCCTGCATCTTCTCCGAACGCCGCAGCCGCTTCTCCAGATCCCGGTGCTCGGTGATCTCGTGTGCGTAGATATTGACGTACCCCCGGCCCTTGACCGCGACCACCACGCACGAGAAGAGCCGCCCTTCGCACTGGATCTCGGTGATCTGCTGCCCGCCGGAGGTGCAGGTGTAGCGCACGAGGGAGCGCATCTCGAGCGGAATGGGCCGGCCCACCTCCGTCTCCCAGTGGTCCAGGAGAACGCGGCTCGCCGCGTTGGCGTAGAGGATCACGCCGTCGCGGGACATGCGCAGAACCGGGTTGGGGTCTTCACCGGGAAACCGCGCCGTCTCCTCCATCTCCTCCTGCGCCTGCTGGCGCCGGGCCATCTCCCGTTCCAAGTCCTCGTTGGCGCGCTGGAGTTCCTGGGTGCGCTCGGCCACCCGCTCCTCCAGCCGGCTCTTGTACTGATCGAGCTCTGCGGTGTGCGCCTGGACCCGGGCGAGCATGGCGTCCACGCCGACTGCCAGCGCGTCGATTTCGTCCGCCTGCCGGGCCGGGCTCACCCGGGCCGAGAGATCGCCGCCTTTCGCCGACTGCAGGACGTCCACGATCCTGCGGATCCGGCGCGAAGCGCTCCAGCGAAAACCGAGCCGGTAGGCCAGGCGTCTGTGTAGGCCGTCCACGGGTCACCTCGATTCGTTTGCGGCGCTGGCGGACAGGTCGATCTCCACGCCCGCCAGTGCAGCGACCTTGTCCGCCAGGTCGCCGATCTTGAAAGGCTTGGCGAGCACCTCGTCCGCACCGGCCCGGGCGGCCCTCTCCAGGTGCTCCCGGCTCAGGCCCGAGACCACGAGGATCTTGATGTGCGCGAGATGCCCGGAAGTCCGCACGCGCTGCATCACCTGGAAGCCGTCCACGTGCGGCATGTTCAGATCCAGGGTCATGACGGCCGGCGAGAAGCTCTCGGCCAGCTGCCCCGCAGTGAACCCGTCGCCAGCCACCTCCACCTCGCATCCCGCCTCCTCCAGCGTCTCGGCCATGGCCTGGGCCAGGGGCGCTTCGTCCTCCACGATCAGGACGCGGACCGAGTCCTCCCGGAACTCCTGCGGAACCGGGATGCGCCTCTCGCGGAGAAACGAGAGGAAATCAGGAACCTCCACCCTGCGGTCGCCGCGCCCCGGCAATCGGAAGCCCTTGATGAGCCCCCGGTCGATCCATCGGATCACGGTGCGGAAATCCACGTCGCAATGCTTGGCGATCTCACCCGTGGTCAAGGTGCGCTTCTCTGCCATGGCGACCTCCAGTATATCGCTTACCTCTATTATATCTCTAAACTCGCCGATGTCAAACGAAACCCCGTATCATGCTTGTTGAAAAGGGGATTGCATCATGCCGCCCATCATGGAATCTCGTGGCCCATGCGCATAAACCTGCGCAACCTGTTTGCTTCTGTTGCGAAATGGGGTAGAATGTTTCGCACACCCGTAACGCGTAATCACCCTGTTGGAGGGCTCAAGTCGTGCCCGACGCGATCATGGACGTCCGTCAGACCGCCCGCTACCTGCAGCTCAGCGAATACACCGTCCGCAAGCTCGCCCGCCAGGAGTCCCTGCCCGCCTTCAAGGCCGGCGGCAGCTGGCGCTTTCGCACGCGGGCCATCGACGCGTGGGCCGATGCGCAGCAGGCGCTGTCCGGGCAAGCACCGGATGAGTCGGCGTTCGCGTGTGGCCGCATTCTCGTGGTGGACGACGATGCCAACGTCCAGGAGTTGCTCTTCACCATCCTGCAACCGCGGGGCTACGCCGTCACCGCTGCCTCCAGCGGCCCCGAGGCGCTGAATCGCATGCGCGAGCAGGCGCCGGACCTCGTCTTCCTCGACCTCAAGATGGAAGGCATGGACGGGGCTGAGACCCTGAAGGCGATCCGCAAAGGATGGGGATTCGTGCCCGTGGTCATCCTGACCGGGTATCCGGAGAGCGACATGATGCGCCGGGCCCTGGACTACAGCCCTGTCACCATGGTTTCCAAGCCGTTCAGCGTGCAGCAGATCGTCGCGTGTGCAAAGCACATCTGCCAAGCAGCCGTGAGGTCTTGAGGCGTTGCCGACGTGAAGCGGGCGAGGAAGGGGGTCCGACCATGAAGATCCGTACGAAGCTGGCCTTGGCGTTCCTCGTCCTGTCGCTGCTTCCATTGATCGCGGCCGGTGTTCTCGCTTACCTTCTTGCCCAGGAATCCCTCGTCCAGCAGGCTCTCGACCAGCTCGAATCGGTTGCCGCCCTGCAGAAGACCCGCCTCCAGGGCATCGCCGACCGGAACCTGGAGAGGCTTCGACTGCTTTCGACCCGCACCCAGCTGCGGCTCAGCCTCAAGAGCTTCCTCCAAGACGGCCGGACAGCCCACCAGCAGAAGATGAACCGAATCCTCCGGGACGCGCAGGCCTCCATCCATGATTTCAAGGAGATCTCCGTGGTAGCGCTGGACGGCCGGGTGGTCGCGTCGACCGATCCATCCAGGATCTCCACCACGTATGCCGGGCAGGACTTCTTCCTGAGGGGGCGAGAGCGCAACACCGCGGATGCGCTCTTCCTGGACGAGAAGGGCGGACTCGCATTTCACCTTTCCGGACCGCTCCGACTGGACGGCCAAGTCATCGGCGTCATGGCCGCCCAGAGCGAGGCGAGCAACATCCTGTCGCTCGTTGCGGACTACTCGGGACTCGGAACGACGGGGGAGACGCTTCTGGTCAAAGCGGATGCCGGCGGCAAGGCCCTCTACCTCGCCCCCCTGCGCTTCGATCCTCGTGCAGCAATGGAGAGAGTCTCAGCCAGGAGGGAGAACTCCCCGGTCACGCAAGCCCTGTCCGGGAAGGATCGACTCCTTGAGAGCGCCGTGGACTACCGCGGCCACGCCGTGCTCGCAGCCGCGCGATACGTCGAGGACCTGGGCTGGGGGCTGGTGGTCAAGCGAGACCGGGAGGAAGCCTTTGGGGGCGTCAGGCGCCTGCGCGATCTGCTGGGGCTGCTCGTCTGCGTCCTGGCGCTTCTCCTCGTGTTCGTCTCGTTCCGCCTGGCCGGGTCGATCTCCGGGCCGATCGCCGACCTCACCCGCACGGCGGGCAGGATCGCCGACGGTGGGCTCTCCGAGAGAGCGACCGTCCGCTCGACCGATGAGATCGGCATGCTCGCGCGCGCGTTCAACCGGATGACCGACTACCTGCTCCATCACCTCGCCGAGCGCCGGAACGCCGAAGCGCGCATCCGCCACCTCAACGCCGTACTCCGCGCCATCCGCAACGTCAACCAGCTGATCACTACTGAGAAGGACCGGGACCGGCTGATCCAAGCCGTGCCGGAGAAGCTCACCGAGACGCGCGGCTACGAGCGCGCGGCCGTCATGCTCCTGGACGGCGAAGAGGACGTGCAAGCCGCAGCCGCGTCGGCGGCGGACTCGGAATCCGAGTCCATCGTCGAGGGCCTGAAGAACAGGCCGCTGCCCGCATGCGCGGCCAAGGCCCTTGCCGGCTCACGACCCGTGCTCACGGCTTCGCCCGATCCCATCTGCAGAGCGTGCCCCATGCTCGCCCGGGAGGATGCCGGCACGTGCCTGACCATGCGCCTGGAGCACGCCGGGCACGTGTACGGGCTGCTCTTCGCCCGGCTGCGGCCGGGCTTCACCGAAGACCCGGAAGAGCGGCAGCTCTTCGCAGAGGCGGCCCAGGACGTGGGACTGGCTCTCTACACCATGGCGCAGGAGGAGGCGCACACGCGCGCCCGGGCCGACGTGACGCGCCTGGCCCGGTTTCCCAACGAGAACCCGAATCCCGTGTTGCGCGTCTCCAGAGACGGACGCATCCAGTACGCCAACAGCGCGAGCGTGGCTTTGCTCGATTTCTGGAAGCGCAGCGAAGGCCAGGCGTTACCCGAGGACTGGCTGGGCGTGGTACGGGAATCGCTGCAGGAGGAAGAGATCGTGCAAAGGGAGATCGAATGCGGCGAGCGCATCTTCTCCCTGGTCCTCGCGCCCGTCCGTCATGAAGGCTACGTCAACATCTACGGCTACGAGATCACCCGTCAGAAGCGGCTGGAGGGCCAGCTCCGCCAGTCCGAGAAGATGCAGGCCATCGGCCAGCTCGCGGGCGGCATCGCGCACGAGTTCAACAACCAGCTCGCGGTGATCAACGGATTCGCCGAACTCGGGATGCGAAAGCTGGGCAAGGATTCGCGCCTCCACGGCCAGCTGGAGCAGATCCTGGCCGCAGGCCAGCGCGCCGGGGAACTCACGAGCCAGCTCTTGGCCTACAGCCGGGAGCAGGTGATCCAGCCCGAGATCCTCAACCTGAACAAAATCGTCCAGAACGTGCGGGCCATGCTGAAGCGAATCATCAGCGAAGACATCCAGCTCAAGCTCGACCTCAGTTCCGACCTGGGCGCCACCAAGGCCGACCGGGGCCAGGTCTCCGACGTCATCCTCAACTTGGTCTCCAATGCACGCGATGCCATGCCCAAGGGCGGAACCATCCTGATCTCCACGCAGAACGTCCAGCTCCACGACAAGGAGATCGCCGAGGAGAAGGACCTCCAGGCCGGCCCCTACGTGGAGATCGCGGTGAGCGACACGGGCGTGGGCATGGACGAAGACACCCGGCAGCGGATCTTCGACCCCTTCTTCACCACGAAAGAGGTGGGACGCGGCACGGGCCTCGGCCTCGCCATGGTGGCAGGGGTGGTCAAGGAGGCGGGCGGCGCGGTCTTGGTCTACAGCGAGCCGGGCCAGGGCACGGCCTTCAAGCTGCTCCTGCCCCGCGTGCAGGGAAAGGGCGAGAGCATCGCGCCCGAGACCGTGGCGGAGGAGGAGCTTCCCGGCGGCGCCGAGACCTTGCTTGTGGTCGAGGACGAGGAACGAGTACGCTGTCTCCTGGTGTCTCTTCTGGAAGAAGTGGGCTACCGCGTCATGGAAGCGAACTCCGGCGAGGACGCCCTGCGGATGGCTGCCGAGCGGCCCGGCGAGATCCACCTCCTGCTCACGGACCTGGTCATGCCCGGCATGACCGGACGCGAGCTCGCCGAACGCTTCCGGAAGCTCCGCCCGGAGGCTCGGGTGCTCTACGCCTCGGGCTACGGCCGGGACCAGATCTCCGAACGCCGCATCCTGGAACCCGGCCTGCCGTTCGTCCAGAAGCCGTTCCGCACGGCGGACCTCCTGCGCAAGGTGCGCAGCGTCCTGGATGAATCTCAATCCGCGGTCGACGGGGAAGCCTGACGCGGACCGCGAAGGGGACTCGGACCGAGATGCCGGGCGGTGTTGCAGAACGGTTACCTGATGAATTCGAGTTCACGCAAGTACTTCAAACGTCGATACATCGCGTCCACCGCCTCCTCGACCGCTGCGTCTCGCTTTCCAGGCTTGTTTGTGAGGGGAATCGTGTAGGACCCTCCCGAGACGGAGAGATTGGTGACCGTGGTATGGCCCTTGCGCCGCGACTTGCGTTCCTCCACGAGCTCCCGGAAGACGCGGGGCATCGGCGCGTAGGGACAGTCGGCGACCACCCAGATGCACTTGGACAGGAGGGGGAACTCCCCCACCAGGAGCCGTCCGGCCAAGGCCTCATAATGGTCGGCGGCGCCGGCCGTATTGAGCAACGCGGCCTGAATGCCTTCCGGGGCCAAGAGCTCGTACTGCTTCTGGAAAGCGTCCATGTCCCCCGGAATGGCACCGGCTTCGTAGTAGGCGTCCGTATTCACGAAGAATCGGCACCCGCCGGCGACCTGCTCGAACGCTTGTACAATGTCAGACTTCCTGATCTCGACGGGGCTTTGACCGCGTATCCGGGAATTTCAGTCGGCACATTTTCTTCGTGACAAGCGGGGCAAGGCGGCAATCCTTTGCGGGCAGACAAAGGAGGGCTCGCCATGGCACAACTGCGGATCCCTGGATTTCCTGCCGGCGCCATTTCGATCAATTCTTCGATCAGCGTTTTGAAGAAGGATGGCCAGGTCACGTACTTCATCGGGTCTGACAACTA
>CAZBZG010000188.1:0-9634 GCA_964496245.1 uncultured Planctomycetaceae bacterium
GGCCATTTTCTCAAGGCCGCGCACAAGCTCAAGGAGACGAACAATCTGCCCGCCATCTGCGGCCGGGTCTGCCCGCAGGAGACGCAGTGCGAAGAGGCGTGTGTGCTCATGAAGAAGGGCGAACCCATCGCCATCGGCCGGCTGGAGCGCTTCGCCGCGGACGTGGAAGCTTCCATGGGCGAGGTACGCATTCCGCCCATTCCCGAGTGGACCGGAAAACGGGTGGCCGTGGTGGGCGCGGGACCGGCCGGACTGACGGCCGGTGCAGACCTGGCGCTCATGGGGCACAAGGCGGTCGTGTTCGAGGCCCTGCACGCACCGGGGGGGGTGCTCGCCTACGGCATCCCGGAGTTCCGTCTGCCCAAGGCCATCGTGGGGCGCGAGTGCGCGTATCTGGAAGGGTTGGGGGTGGAATTCCGCTACAATACTCCCATCGGCATGTCGGTCAGCGTGCCGCAGCTCCTGGAAGAGGGTTTTGACGCGGTCTTCCTCGGTACGGGCGCCGGGCTTCCCTGGTTCCTGGGCATCCCGGGCGAGAACGCCAAAGGCGTGTACTCGTCGAACGAGTTCCTCACGCGCGTCAATCTGATGAAGGCCTACAAGTTCCCCGCGTACGACACGCCCGTGCTGCGCGGGCGCAACGTCGCGGTCTGCGGGGGCGGAAACGTGGCCATGGATTCGGCCCGGTCGGCCCTGCGTCTGGGCGCCGAGAGCGTCACCATCGTCTACCGCCGCACGCGCAAGGAGATGCCGGCGCGGGACGAAGAAATCGAGCATGCGCTTGAGGAAGGTGTGCTTTTCGAGGAGCTCGTCAATCCCGTGCGCGTCCTGGCCGACGACCGCGGCTGGATCACCGGACTCGAATGCATCCGCATGGAACTCGGTGCGCCGGACGACTCGGGCCGCCGCCGGCCGATCCCGGTCGAAGGGTCGGAGCACACGCTCGATGTGGACGAGTTCGTGGTGGCCATCGGGCAGGGGCCGAACCCCATTCTCACGCGGGACTGGCCGGAACTCGAACTGGACCGCAAGGGCCTCATCGTGGTGGACGAGAACCAGATGACGAACGTCCCGGGCGTCTTCGCCGGCGGCGACATCGTGACCGGCGCGGCCACGGTCATCAGCGCCATGGGCCAGGGCAAGGTGGCCGCCCGCAGCATCGACCGCTATCTCACCGATCAGGATGTGTCCACCACCCCGCCAGCGTGAGGCGATGCGCAGAACGGACGTCCGGCTGTCGCTTCAGGTCTGGATGGGTCTTCGGCGGCAGAGGCCCACAATCGCCGCTTCTTCATTGGGATCGAAATCGGAGGCTGTTCACTCGTCCTTGCCGCAACGCGCAGGCAGAACCACGAAGGACACGAAGAGCACGAAGGGATTTGCCAATGAGTTGCGAGTGCTCTCGACCTCAGGCGCCTGCTTCGTGTTCTTCGTGGTGCTGAAATGCACTGCAGGACAAAGCGTTGCCTGGCATTGCGATGATTTTGGGTGAACACTGTCGGAAATCGAAATCGGGATCGATCGCGACTGCATTCGATCCCGATTTCGAACCCGATCCCGATTTCGATGCGGGCATGCCGCAAGAGGTGAGCGAAGCACGGCCGGACAAGCCGGCCGTGGCACCCACCCCCCCCTCCCGCCATTGTGACGTTCGCGGCTGTGGGTGTTCACCCATGACGGTCAGAACGCCTGGTCCTAGCGAAAGGGCGGCGCGCAGCCTGTAGGGACGTATTGCATACGCCCCCGCAAGACGGAGGCGGACGGCCGCGTCACGTATGCCCGGCGCGCGCCGCTCACGACCCCAGCGACACCCCCTTCTGCCGGCAGCAGGCGGTGACCGCGTTCTGCAGGAGCATGGCGATGGTCATGGGGCCCACGCCGCCGGGCACGGGCGTGATGTAGGAACATCTGGGCGCCACGTTGTCGAAGTCCACGTCGCCCACGAGCCGGTAGCCCTTCTTGGCCTCCGGGTCATCCACGCGGTTGATGCCGACGTCGATTACCACGGCCCCCTCCTTGACCATGTCGGCCGTGACACTGGCGGGCCGGCCCATGGCGGCGACCAGGATGTCGGCGTCGCGGCAAAGCTCTTTCAGGTTCCGGGTGCGGGAGTGGCAGAGGGTGACCGTGCAGTTGGCATGGTCGCTCTTACGGCTGAGGAGCACGCTCATGGGTTTTCCCACGATGTTGGAGCGGCCGAGGATCACCGCGTGCTTGCCGCTTGTCTCGATCTGGTAATGCGCGAGCAGCCGCATCACGCCTTGCGGCGTACAGGGAACGAACCCGTCCTCGTCGCCGATCAGGAGCTTGCCCACGTTGTAGGGGTGGAAACAGTCCACGTCCTTGTCCGGACGGATCGCTTCGATCACGGTCCGCTCGTCGATCTGGGGCGGCGGCGGAGACTGCACCAGGATGCCGTGGATCTCGGTGCGGGCGTTCAGCTTCTCCACGAGCGCCAGGACCTGGGCCTGGGTGGCGTCGGTCGGCAGTTCGTGCTTCTCCGAGAGCATGCCGATCTTGGTGGCGCGCTTGACCTTGTTGCGCACGTACACCTGGCTGGCCGGGTCCTCGCCCACGATCACGACGGCCAGCCCCGGGACCAGGTCGTGTTCGGTCTTGAGCGTCTCGACCTTGACCCCAACCTCTTCGAGGACCTTCTGCGATACGAGCTTGCCGTCGATACGTTCCATGGCGATCCTCCTCGTGTTTGCGCGGACTCAGGGGGACCCTTAGCCTACCCTGTGGCCATCGCGTCGGCCACCAGGTCCCCGACCTCGGACGTGGAGTAACCCATGCGGCCGGCGCCCATGCCCTTGAGCTTGGTGCCGGTCACGAGCTTGACCGCCGCCTCCACGGCGTCGGCCGCCTCCTGCTCGCCCAGGCTCTCGAGCATCATGGCCGCCGAACAGATGCCGGCCAGGGGGTTGATGACGCCCTTGCCCGTGTATTTCGGGGCCGATCCGCCGATGGGTTCGAACATGCTGAGCCCCTCGGGGTTGATGTTGCCCCCGGCCGCGATCCCCATACCGCCCTGGGTCATGGCGCCGAGGTCGGTGATGATGTCGCCGAACATGTTGCCGGTCACCAGCACGTCGAACCACTCCGGGTTCTTGACCATCCACATGCAGGTGGCGTCCACGTGGTAGTAGTCGCGCCGGATCTCCGGGTAGTCCGCCTCGCCGATCTCATGAAAGGCGCGCTCCCACAGATCGTAGCAGTAGGTGAGCACGTTGGTCTTGCCCACGAGCGCGAGCGTATTCTCGTCCCCCTTGCCGCGGGTCTTCTTGCCGTGGGCCCTTGCGTAGTCGAAGGCGTAGCGCAGGCACCGCTCGACCTGGTGGCGGGTGTAAACCATGCTCTGTACCGCCACTTCGTGCGGCGTGCCCTGCATGGAGATGCCGCCCGTGCCCGTGTAGAGACCGCCCGTGTTCTCCCGCACGACCACGTAGTCGATGTCCGCGGGGCCCTTGTCTTCGAGCGGGGTGGGCACGCCCGGGTAGAGGCGCACGGGGCGGAGGTTGATGTACTGGTCGAGCGCGAAACGGAGCTTGAGCAGGATGCCCTTTTCGAGGATGCCGGGCTTGACGTCCGGGTGGCCGATGGCGCCCAGCAGAATCGCGTCCGCCTGGCGCAACTCGTCCACCCCGCTGTCGGGCAGGGTCTCGTTGGTGCGCTTGTAGCGCTCGCCGCCGAAGTCGTACTCGGTCATGTTGAGCGTGAAGCCGAATCGATGGGCTGCGGCGCGGGCCACCTTGACCGCTTCGGCGGTCACCTCGGGGCCGGTCCCGTCTCCGGGAATCACTGCAATGTTGTGCGTCTTCATGCTTGGTCCTTTCGGTCGTCAACGGTTCGGCCCTGCGGCCGGAGGAGCCTTGGTATCCGAAGGGGTGCGTCCTGTCAAGAGGAAGGGGCTCCGGGGCGCATGGACGGGCGCCGGATCGGTCAGATCAGGATTTTGCGGATCATGCGTACGTGCTCGAGTCCGCGCAGCTCCTCCATCACGGGTTCGGCCACGTCCTGGGCCACGCGGAACATGAACATGGTGCGCCTGCGGGAGTCGGATTCGGAGAAGTCAATGCGCGTGATCAAAATGCCGTGCTTGTCGAGCACGCTGCTCATGGCGGCCAGCACCCCGAGTTTGTTCCGGCAGCGGAGCAGCAGGAACGTGCCCTCGGGCTCCACCTCGTAGGTGAAGCCGTCGACCAGGGTGATGCGGGGGTGGGGTCCGCTGAACACGACCCCTCCGAAGGCGCATTCCCGGCCGTCGCCGGCGAGAATGAACTTGATCGCGCTCTCGTAATCGGTGAAGCCGGGGTCCTCCACGTCTTCGACCTGGAGCCCCGTGCTACGGGCGCGTTGCTCGGCGTTCACGTAGCTGACGTAGTCGATCCGGGGGCCGAGATATCCCTTGAGAAAGGCCAGGCGCAGCAAACGGCAGTCGTGCTCGGCGATGTCGCCGCGGTATACGATCCGCAGCCGGTCCGGTGTGAAGTCCACGAACTGCGCGGCGAACAGCCCCAGCTTCTCGGCCAGAACCGTGTAGGCGGTCATGCGGTTGCCCTGGATCATGCGGATCTGGGGCATGTTGACCGGACTCTCCACGATGCCTCCGCGCAAGGCCTGGGGCACCTGTTCGGCCAGGCTCTCGGCGATGCGGCGCTGGGCTTCGTCGGTGGACGCGCCGATGTGGGGCGTCATGACGACGTTGTCGAGTTCGCGGAAGCGGTTGTGCTCGAGGGGCTCCTCGTCCCAGGTGTCGATGCCGGCGCCAGCCACCTGGCCCTCGGTCAAGCCGGCGAGCAGCGCTTCCTCGTTGATGATGCCGCCGCGCGCGGCGTTGAGCAGGAGCACGCCCGGTCTCATGCGGGCGATTTCTTCGGGGCCGATCATGCCGGTGGTCTCTTCGTTCTTGGGCGTGTGGACCGTGATGATGTCGCTCTCGGCGAGCAGCGTGTCCCAGTCCACCTGTTCGGCGCGGTGGCGCTCGAAGGTCTCGTCCGGGATGTAGGGATCGTAGGCCAGGACCCGCATGTCGAAGCCGCGGCAGAAACGCGCCATGCGGTGACCCACGTTGCCCAGCCCCACGATGCCGACGGTCTTGTGCATGAGCTCCAGGCCCTGGAAGCGGTGGCGGTCCCAGCCGGCCGCCTGCAGGGTCTGGTGGGCGTGGGTGAGCTTGCGGACCAGGGCGAGCAGGAGCGCCATGGTCAGTTCGGCCGCCGAGTTCGTGTTCTTGGCGGGCGTATTCATGACCAGGATGCCGCGGTCCGTGGCGTATGCCACGTCGATGTTGGCGATGCCTACGCCCGCGCGAGCGATGACCTTGAGGTAGGGGGCCGCGTCGATCAGGTCGCGGCCGACCGGCGTCTCTGAGCGGCTGATCAGGCAGTGCACCGGTCCCATGGCCGCCCGGATTTCGTCCAGCGGAAGGTCGGGACGGAAATCGACCTGCAGGTCGGGCTCGCGGCTGAGCGCCTCCACGCCGATGGGATGGATCTTGCCTGTGATGAGCACCCGATAGGGTGGGGTCTCGGATTCGGTCACGCGTCCTCCTCGTCTTCGTCGATGTCGTCTTCCACGTCCTCTTCTTCGTCATCCACGCCATCGGCGTCGTCAAGGTCGTCTTCAGCGTCCTCGTCAGGAGCGCCCGGCGACAGATCGCTCGCGCTGGGCAGGGGTCCCTCGGTGCCGGTCGCGCGACGCAGTTCGTGTACCATGGGCAGTTCTTCGAGGGAGGCCAGGCCGAATTCCTGCAGGAAGGCGTCGGTCGTACCGTAGAGCCAGGGATATCCGAGGACGTCCGTCTTCTTGCCCACCACGCGGACCAGCCCCCGCTCGACCAGGGTGCGCAGCACGGGCCCGCATCCGACTCCGCGCACGGTTTCCACCTCCACGCGCGTGATCGGCTGTTTGTAGGCGATGATCGAGAGCGTATCGAGGGCCGCGGGCGTAAGCCGCCGGTCCTGTTCCTTTTTGGGGTAGAGTTTCTGGATGTGCCCGGCGTACTCGGGGCGGCTCATGATGCGGAACTTCTCGGCGATCTCCACGATCTCGAAGGCCCGCCCCGTGTCAGCGTAGTGCTGATTCAGGCTGTGGATCGCTTCGTGGACCCTGTCCTGTCGCGTACCCGGCCCCACGCACTTGGCGATCTGCTTGGCTTTGAGCGGTAGGCGGGCGGCGAAAAGAAGCGACTCGACCACGCTCTCCAACGGCAGATCCGCCAGCTCTTCGTCCGCCGGGCTGTCCTGTTCAAGGTCCGGCTCGACGCTCTGTTCCTCGGCAGCAAGGGTCTCGCTGCTTTCTTCAGCGGTGGGGGCATGGCCCATCAGAGAGTCCTCCCATTTCGGATCAGAATACGGCCTCGCTGCCGTCTTCGTTCGACGCAGGCGTCTCCACCTCGTCGGCTGTCATGCGCGGAGGAGGAGTGAGCGGTTTGGTTTCCCCGCCCCGGGATCCGGGCGCGACTTCGGTCTGTGACGGAGCGGGCCGGGAGGGGCTCTCTCCCTGTTGAGCGGGGGACCCGAAGATCCGACGCCAGGGCACGAAGAAGATGAGCAGCAAGCCGAGGATGAGAGCCACCAGTGCGACGAGGCGGATGAGAAGCCTGCGTTCGCGCGACCCTGTATCCGACGCGGTTGCCGCCGGGCGCTCTTTGGCGGTTGCAGTGTCCACGGCGCTGGCCTGGGCGGGCGCCGGTTCCCCGCGTCCCGGCTCCTGCGGGGTGCGGGCGGCGGCGGATTCGGCTGGCGCCTGGGTTGTTTGTTGCGATGGTCCGCCCGGGGGTTCGGCTGGAGGCGGGACAGGCGCCGGGGTTTCTCCGGGCACAGGGGTGAAGCCTTCGAGCTCCCGGTCCAGGTCGCTCATGACCTGTTTGATGTCATCCTCCGGCGCTTCGGTCTCGGGCGAAACCGTCTCCGGTGCCTCGTCTGCGGGACTGGCTGGCGGCGCTACAGGCGGAGCCGGGGGGGCGGCGTCGCCACCCGTGGCAGACGCGCTTGTCCCGGCCGCGGCAGGGGTTATCTCGGCCTCACCGTCCGCAGCACGGCGGTCCGGTTCGACGGGCAGCGTCGTTGGTGCCGTCAGTGCCTGCGGAGCAGCGCACGGTTCGTCCGGCAGAACGGGCTTGGGCAGATGCGGATCGGATTCGAACTTGACTTCCACCCACTGCGGCTGTTCGATCGCCATGTGGTGGGGCGCGCCCGGCAGCCAGCCGGGCGGTGATTCCGCGGGTGGAGACGAAGCCTCGGGCCGCGTTGTGGCATCTGCGGCGCTGTCCTGCGGCGGGGGCGGATCGGAACGCGGTTCCGGCCCCGGCGGCGGGGCGGGCGCAGATGGGATATCGCGCGCGGGTGGCGGAGTCGGGGCCCCGCGGTCGGCGGAAGGAGCAGGTTCGTTCGTTTCCGCCCCAGATCCCGTCCATTGCGGCGGCCCGTCGGAATCGTCGATGGTCTCCTCGACGTCCTCTTCGTCGAACGCCTCGGGTTCCTCGAGAGGCAGATCGGGCTCTTCGGCAGGGGGAGCGGCCGGGCCGGCCTGGGGCGCCTTGTCGCTGGGCGGCACGGCCGGTGACGCCGAAGGCGGCGTGCTCGCCTCGCTTTCCTCCACAGCGTCGGTCTTGACGGTCGGCCCCCGGCTCACGACCTCCTTGAAGCCCAGCGCCACGTTGCCCAGGCGGATGCGGGTGCCCGGGCTGAGCACGGCCTTCTCCACCTTCTGGCCGTTCACCTTGACGCCGTTGGTGGACCCAAGGTCGTGGATCATGTACTGTCCGTTCCGAAACTCGATGGCCGCATGGCAGCTGCTCACCGAGTTGTCCCGCAGGATCAGTCCGCAGGACCGGTGGCGACCGATGGTGAGCTGCTCCTTGGTCAGCGGGAGGAAGCGGCGGCGCTTGCCCTTCTTGTACTGGAGGACGAAGCGCAGCGGCTTCTGGGAAGGCTGCCCATCGACCCCCGCTTCCATGTCCTGGGTGACTTGGTCGAGCATGATGGTCTGGCCGGCGTCCACGGCTTCGTCCTCCGCATCTTCGGAGGAGTCGGCCACGTAGAGCAGACGCGTCTGTCCGATCCGAATGAGATCGCCGGTAGCGAGAGACCGCGTGCCCTGGATGCGCTTGTCATTGACCTTGACGCCGTTGCGACTGCCCAGATCGCGGATGAGGAATCCCGCGCCCTCCCGCTCCAGCCGGCAGTGGGCCCGGCTGAGATGGGGGTCCTTGATGGCCAGATCGCATTGCCGGCCGCGGCCGATGGTGACGGTGTCGGCCTGCAGGGTCTCAATGCGTTCGGGCTGGCTTGGCGTGCGGACCGAGAGGCGGGCCACGCGAATACCTCGTAAGAACCGAGAGTGGAATGGCTTAACGGTCCCGTGGGACCGGCAACACTTTGCATCATACCCAAGGTCGGGAGGGAGTCAACGGTTTTCGGTGCGGGCGGTTGCGCTTCGCTGCCCGTCATCCTATGCTTGATCCTCTTCCGCGGGCCTACCCTTGTGTACCGGGTCCCCATCTGCCTATAATGCAGAAGCTGTTCCTTGCAGGGAGAACTCCGTGTCCGAAGACATCGCCCGTCTTCTCAGCCTCCATGTGACCGAAGACAAGCTCGTGGCCAAGGTGAGCGCAGGCCCCCGGCAGAAGCCCGTAAGCGTTTGCGCGGACGAGCTGAAGACGTGGCTCGGAGGCCAGAACGTATGCTTCGGCATCGACGAGGATGCGCTGGCGAACGTGGCCGAAACGCTGGGCAAGGGGCGGGACACGATCCGCCCCGTGACCGTGGCGCAGGGCGAGCCTCCCACCCGCGGCCCCGACGGCAGGGTGGAGTACGCGTTCAACACTGCGCTCGCCGCGGGCCGGCTCGAGAAGGACGGCAGCATGGATTTCCGTGACCGCGGCTCGATCAACAACGTCGAGGCTGAATCCGTGGTGGCCACCGTCATTCCGCCCGGCGTGGGCCAGTCGGGTACGGCTGTCAACGGCGAGGCCCTTCCGGGGCTGGTGGGAGAAGAGCCGAAGAAGCCCCTGGCCGGCCAGAACGTCGAGCTCTCCGAAGACGGGCTCACCTATGTCGCCAAGACCGAAGGGCACGCCGTCCTGGAGAAGAACCGCATCAATATCACGCAGGAGGTCCGCATCGAGGGTGACGTGGACTATGAGGTAGGCAATCTGGACTTCGTGGGGGCTCTGGTCATCACCGGGTCGGTGGATTCCGGATTCACCGTGAAGGCGAAGCGGAACATCACCATTGAGGGGTCGGTGGAGCGCCATGCGGAGATTCGGGCGGGGGGGAGCGTCCGGGTGGCCGGCACCATCCGCTGCGGCACGGAGAAACCGGGCGTGGTCGCCGACGGCAGCATCTTCGCCGCGACCGTGGAGAACAGTTTCCTCAAGGCCAGGGGCGATGTCGCCGTGGAGGCGGAGATCCTCGGCAGCAAGGTCAAGTGCCTGGGCTGCTTCCACGGAAGCCAGGCCACGGTACGCGGCTGTGAGATCGAGGCCGTGGGCGGCATCGAAGTGGGGACCGTGGGGAGCGAGGGCGGCGTGGTTAACACGCTCACCGCGGGCATCACTTTGGACGAACACAGGCAGCTCAAACAGATTCGGGCCAAGATGGAAGAGCTCAACCAGGCCAAGGAGCCC
>CAZBZG010000189.1:0-9586 GCA_964496245.1 uncultured Planctomycetaceae bacterium
CGTGTCCTTCGTGGTTCTGCCTGCGCGTTGCGGCAAGGACGAGTGAACAGTCTCTATTTCTGCGCCCTATTTTTGGCCTCGATCATAGACGCGTCTTCGGGCACGTCGGCGGTGCCGGTCTTGATCGCTTCCGTGGGCTTCGTGAAGTCGGGCAGGGTCGGCGGTCAAGCTGAAGTCGATGCGGCGCAGCTTGCGGATTTCTCCATGCCGTAGGCCGGGTTCCATGGCGAGGCGGCACACAAGCGCGCGTTCATGGCCGGCCATTTCTTGTAGGCCTTACCGTTCTGCTTCTGGCGGAAGATGCGCATGGGGTGCTCCCTACTTGCGGTAGACGTCGCGCCGGTGGCCGATCTTGAGGACAGTGACGGTGACCCGCTTGTCTTCGATCCGGTAGACGGCGCGGAAGTCGCCGACGCGAAGGCGATACAGGTCTTTCGCGCCTCGCAACTTCCTGCTCTGCGAGGGGCGGGGATCGTCCTGCAACGTCTCCACGGCGCGCAGGATGCGGTCGGCGTCATAGTCCGCCAACTTCTCCAACTCCCGCATGGCCGCGGGGCGGAAGACGACCGCATAGACCATGCTATTTCCCCGTCCGAAGATTCAGGCGGCGACGCGCCTCCTCCAGCGGAACGGATTCACCCTTCTCACGTAGGGCCTTGCGCGCGGCCTTGACGTCTTCCCGATCCTCGACCATCTCCAACAATTCGAGGTCTTCGAGAGACACCATAGCCACGAGAGGGACTGTTCGTCTCGTCATAATGAGCCGTTCTCCGCCGTAGGCGACGCGCCCGGCCAGCTCGGGGAGGCTGGCGCGGAATTCACGAGAGTTGATCGTCTTGTGCTCCATGGTTCGTCTCCTTGACCAAAGCCGCATGTGTACATCATACCACAAACAAGGCCTATGTCAAGTCCGTTCCTTCATCGCTTCCCGGTAGTTCCGGGGACAGTATACTCCATACACAAGCAACGTCTTCGGCGTGGGTCCTCGCTTCTGAGGTCGTAGTACGTGCTTGAGCCCACGCTCCAGCTTCTTGACAAGAGCGTC
Organism: uncultured Planctomycetaceae bacterium; assembly: GCA_964496245.1. Taxonomy (GTDB): domain Bacteria; phylum Planctomycetota; class SZUA-567; order SZUA-567; family SZUA-567; genus CAZBZG01. The sequence goes on from CAZBZG010000189.1 coordinate 1,046, forward strand.
CCCGCCCAGGGGACGGCCAGTGCGCTCGTGCTGGGGCAAGCGCTCTGCCGTATCGCGGTCAACCCCTGTAGACAGGAAGTCCCGCCAATCCGGAACCAACGCCAGCAGAGCGTCCGTGTCACCGTCTTCCGATAATCCCAGGGCTGACGCGTCCGATAACGTGCCCGCCCCCATGCGGGCGGGGGAGGAGGACAGCTACCCCCAGGTCGTAACGAATGACGTCCCTTGACGTGTGTGATTCCGGTGCGTTTCTGTTGGATGGAACCCCGTCCTCGGCCCCCTCTCCCGCCACCCGCGATTCCGGTCCCTGCAAGGGGTTGACAGACTGCGGCCTGCGCTCTACAGTGCGCTGGCTAGGGCATTGTTCGGCAGCGCATTCTCGGAGGCACGGTCCATGGACAGACCCAGACGCGTATTGATTCTTTCCGTCAAAGCGGGCGCCGGTCACCTGCGCGCCGCCCAGGCCATCGAGCAGGCCTTGCACGAGGAACATTCCGACGTGGAGGTCACGCACTACGATGCCCTGGCCTATACGAACAAGGCCTTCCGCAAGGGCTTCACCGCTGCGTACGAGACCCTGGCCAAGGAGCTGCCCTCGGTCTGGGGGTTCGTGTACGAACGCCTCGAAGAGACCTCGGCCCGCAGCCGCACCAAGAAGTTCGCCCAACTCTTCGACAACCTCAATGCCCGGCCGCTCTGGAAGGCGGTCAAAGAGGCGGATCCGGACGCGATCATCTGCACGCACTACATGCCGGCCGAGGTGGTTTCGGCCAAGCGGCGCAAAGACAAGCTCCGCGCGCCGGTCAGCCTGACCCTCACCGACTACGACATCCATTCCATGTGGATCCAGCCGGGCACCGACCGCTACTTCGTGGCCACCGAAGAGATGGCCTACGCCCTGCGGGCCAACGGGGTGGACGATGCGGAACTCTCGGTCGTGGGCATTCCGATCCTGCCGGTCTTCGCCGCCGCGTACCCGCCCAAGGAGGAGATGCGCAGGCGCCTGGGGCTGCGGCCGGACGCCACCACCGTGCTCGTGAGCGCCGGCGGCTTCGGCCTCGGCCAGATCCACAAGACCGTGGCGGGCCTGGCCGACAGCTTTCCGCAGGCGCAGTTCGTGGCCATCGCAGGCCGCAGCGAAGCCTTGCACAAGAAGCTCGCGTCCGCAGCCGAAGAGCATCCCGACCAGATCGTGCCCTTCGGATTCGTGGACAACATGCACGAACTCATGGCTGCGAGCGACCTGGCGGTCACCAAGTGCGGCGGCCTCACGAGCAGCGAGTGCCTGGCCATGGGCCTGCCCCTGGTGATCGTCCGGCCCATTCCCGGCCAGGAGGAGCGCAACGCCGACTTTCTGCTGGAATCCGGAGCGGCCGTGCGCGCGCACTCCAACGCGCACGCGGTCTTCAAAGTGGAGGAGCTGCTGGGCCATCCGGACCGCATCGAGGTCATGGCCGAGCGGTCCCGGGCGGCGGCCCGGCCGCGTGCGGCTTACGACATTGCAGCCACGGTGCTGGCGTCGATCCCGGCCGCCAGCGTTTCGAGCCCGCCCTCCACGAGCCGGTAGGGACCGACCGGTTCGCCCGGCTGCTTTCCCTTGGCGACCTCGCCGTACATCTGCCAGAGCTGGTCGAAGGCCGTGTCGAACGACCGACCCTTGAGGGCCCGGTGGGCGGCCACGCCCATGCGCCTGCGCAGCGCGCGGTCGGTGCCAAGCCGTGTGATCGCCCTGACGAGCGCCTCCTCGTCGTTGGCCGGTACCACCAACCCCGTGACGTCCGGCAAGACGTTCTCCGCCGGCCCCCCCACGTCGCTCACGATTACCGGCAACCCGGAGACCTGGGCCTCGAGAACCACATTCCCGAAGGTGTCGGTGGTGCTCGGAAAGACGAAGACATCCGCCGACGCATAGGTCTCGGCCAAGGCCTCGCCCTCGAGATACCCCGTGAAGGTACAGCGCATACCCTGCAGTTCCCTCTCCATCTCTGCACGGAAAGGACCGTCGCCCACCACCAGGAGGTGGAGATCCTTGTGCTCGGCCGATGCACGCGTGAACGCCTTGGCCAACAGCGGAAGGTTCTTCTCCCGGCTGACCCGGCCCACGTACAGCAGCACGGTGCTCTCTGCGATCCCATAGGCATCCTGCAGGATGTTGCCGCGTTTGGCCGGCGTGAAGCGCGCGGTGTCCACACCGCGGGGAAAGATGCTGATGCGCTTGCGCTCCACCCCCCTAGCCACCAGTTCCTCCCGGTTGTGCTTGGAGGAGACGAAGACCACGTCCACCTGGTTGTAAAACCAGACGAGATAGTGCCAGAGCATGTCCTCGACCGAAGCGTCTTCGGTGAGATCGCGGCCGTACTGGGGCAGCGCCGTGTGGTAGGTGGCCATGACCGGCACCTTGAGGATACGGCCGATGGCGAGCGCGGCCAGGCCGAGGGGGCCGGGCGTAGCCGCGTGGATGTGCGTGTAGGCCTCCTCGTAACAGCAATTCAACGCCTCCAAGAGCGGCGGGAAGAAGAGCTTCTGGTCCGGGTAGACGGGCACGGCATAGCAGCCGATCGGCTCGAACGCGCGCACCCCCCGCCGGCCCGTGTGCTCGCCGTACCGGCACGTAAAGACCGTCAGGTCTTGGCCGTGCTTGAGGGCAAGGTCCAGCTGCTGCTGGAGCGTGCGGGCCAGGCCGTTCATTTCGAAGAAGGTGTCCGTGAAGTGCGCCACCTTGATGCCGTCCCGCCGCCGCCCGGTCTCTGTCGCGTCCGGGGTGAAGTGCTCCACGGCTTCCCGGCTGAACCACCGCTCCTTGCTGTACATGGAGAAGGCCACAAAGTACGGCGCCAGCATCGCGTACAGGGCCCCCGCCGAACCGAGCGAGTGGAAGACGTCGAAGAGGCGCGCGCTCACCAGCCGATCCAGCAGGTGATTGCTGAAGTGGAAGAGCACTTTGTTGGAAAGCTCATCCACGAACCGAAACCACGCGTCGTCGCTCTGCGGGATATCGTCGGGTGCGCTCTCGACCACACGGCGGAGGTCCTTGTCCCTGAGGATCAGGGTGGTGGCTTCGTGGCGCAATACGTCCACCAGCGACCCAGACGCCGGCCCCGCCGGCGCCTTGGCCGGCTTCCACGTGCGCAAGATGCGGCTCAGCAACCCCTCGGGGACTTGTCCGCTCCCCTCCTGCAGCGAGCGATCCAAGAAGCGTAGGAAGATGTCGTGGCTGACATGCCCCCGGAACTTCAGCTTCTGGCAGTAGAACTGGTAGGTGATGCTGTAGATCGTGTGCGCCATGATCCGCGGGCTCGATGCGTTGTTGACGATTCGGCTCCCGCCGCAGGCGAGCGCCTCCAGGAGATCCGGCACCGCGCAGCGCCCGACAACCTCGGTGTAGGTGCGCGCGATGTTGAGCGAACTATGATCGTCCGAACCGCCCACCAGATGCTTCTGCCAGGGATTGTCGCATGCGGGCTCCATCTTGTGCGCCTCGGACAGCCGATCGATGGTTTCGGCCGTGAGGCCGGCGAGAACCTGCCGGAGGGACGCGTTCACGCCCGCGTCGTGGTCCCCGTTGATCTCGAAGGTCTTGAAGAGTAGGAGGAGCTCTTCGAAGTGGGACAACGTGAGGCGTTCGTTGACCGCGGCGAACGGGTGGGCCACGGCGTGAAAGAGACCTTCGTCGTTCAGGTACTCCGCGAGCGCGTACACGTCTTCGCGCACTCTCTGGATCTCTTCATGCTGCGCTTCGGTCATGTCGTAGACGAGCAAGTGGATCTTGCAGCGGTCGCGCGGGAAGTACGTGGTCACCTCTTCGCTGATGAAGACATCCGGCCGGCCCGCGATCTCCAGGCACCCCTCGATGCTGTTGTGGTCGGTGATGGTGACCAGATCCATCCCGCGTTGCTTGGCGATGGTGTAGAGCTGCTCGGGCGACGTGAAGCTCTCCGGGCACCCGAGCTTCTGCATCACCCAAATGGATGGTCGTTTGCTGAAGGCCGAATGCACGTGCAGATCGGCCTTGGTGGTCATGGCTTCCATGAGCGTCCCCCCTGTTGGACGTGCGCCAGCACGCTGCCGTACCAAAACCCTGATTGCGTTGCCTGCCCCCTCTCTCCTTTCGGCTCGAGTCCAATCCGCCTTTTCCTCTTTTATCGTATACATCCGGGTTAGAGCTGGAAGGCATGCCGATTAGATCTTGGTAAGGCGTTATGCAGGCGCACCCGCTGCACCCGGCCCTATCCCTGACTCCGTCCCGGGCGTTGCCGCCGCTCGTGCGGCCGCACCAACCCTGGCAAACAAAGCTGAGCCGTTCCCCTCTCGGTCGAGGGAAAGCAGATACGCACCGGAATGTCGAAGAGACGAGGCAGGACACCCGACCACCAAGCCGCAACGCGCTAGTTCCTTGCAGACTTCTAACCGCCGGCAAACGATCTCCTAGCCGCGAACCGCAGACTTGTTTCCATCGGAAAACGGGGCGCAGGCCCGGCCGACCGTATTGGCGGGCGACGGCAGGACCCGCCCCTGAAGACGGAGCCGCCCATGCTCAGACCATGGCGAGACAAGAGGCTCTTCACACCAGGCGCGCTCACCACAAGTCCCACGGTCAAGCAGGCCATGCTGCGCGACATGGGCTCGCGAGATGAGGAACTCATCGCCGTGATCGCCGACATCCGGCAGCAGCCCCTGCGCGTGGCAGAAGTGAGCGAGCAGGATGCCCTGATCTACCCGGGCAAGGTCGGGAACGCGTCCTGTTTCCGCATCGGCACGATCGGTCCCGGTGTGCGTGCGTGCCACAGTAGAGGAGCCTCTCCATGCTGCACAACATCGATCAATTGCCTCCCTGGGAGGCGGACCACCACGAGCTGCCTCCGCTCGGCGAAGCACCGTGCATCCATCCGACCGCCAAGGTCACACGTAGTCGCATCGGATCGTGGACCGAGATCGGCGCCTACACGCTGATCTCCGAATCCACAGTCGAGGACTACAGCTACATCGCCGCCCCCCATACGCAGATGATCTACACCCGCATCCGGCGCTTTGCCTCGATCGCGGCGCATGTGCGCATCAACCCGGTCCAGCACCCGGTGGACCGCGTGACGCAGCACCACTGCACCTACCGCCGGCAACAGTATGGATTCGCCCAGACGGACGACGAGGCGCTCTTCTCCTGGCGCCGCGAGCACGCGGTGGAGGTGGGCCCTGACGTCTGGATCGGGCACGGAGCGGTGCTCATGTCCGGCCTCACCGTGGGCGCTGGCGCTGTGGTGGGCGCGGGCGCGGTGGTCACCAAGAACGTAGCGCCCTACACGATCGTGGCCGGCGTGCCGGCCCGGCCGCTGCGCAAACGGTTCACAGCGAAACAGATCGAGGATCTGCTCGCCGTGTCCTGGTGGGACTGGAACCGGGAGACGCTGTGCGCGCGCTTCGCAGACCTCTCCGGTCCCCTTGAAGCATTCCTCGAGAAATATGGCGCCTGACGGCGGGCAGATTCACGCAAAAACAACCGAGACGTCATCAACCCCTAATGCAAGTCGTTACCATTCCACGATTGAGATGGATGTCTAGACATATCCGGTCTTGGTTGCACAGGAGAAGACCATTCCAACGTACGCAGAGGTAGCCGGCTACAAAGAACTCGCTGACCTCCTTCTCGAGGAGATCGAGAACGGGGTCTACGGGCCGGGCAGCCAGATGCCCACCGAGATGGAAATCAGCCGCCGGTTCGGGCTCAACCGGCATACCGTGCGTGCGGCGTTGCGCCGTCTTGTGCAGGACGGATACATCTACCGCGTGCGCGGTCGCGGTACGTTTGTTGCGCGCCGCAAGATCCCCTACTCCCTCTGGTCGGGGACCCGTTTTTCCACCACCATCTCTGCCCTCGGACTGACCCCCGGGGCCAAGGTCGTGCACAGCTACCGGCTGCAAGCCACCCGCGACCTCGCCCACCACCTCGAGATCACCGAGCAGGATCGCGTGGTGGTGCTCGAGATCCTCCGGACCATCAACGAGGTGCCTTCCGGCTACACCCACTCCTACGTGCCCGCCGCCCGATTCCCGCGCCTCGAGGAACGCGCCGAGCGGGCGAGCTCGCTCTACAAGCTCTTCCAAGAAACCTACGGCGTGAAGGCGATTCACCGGGCGCGTTCCGAGATCGAAGTCGGTCTGCCCACCGAGGCGGACACCAAGCACCTCCAGATCTCCGACCGCGTGCCCGTGCTCGACATCCGCAGCCTGGCCTGCGATGAGGCCGGCACGCCGCTCGAGTACTGCGTGACCCGTTCCCGGGGCGACATGGTGCGCCTCACCGTGAAGTTCCAGACCGGTGGAGCTTTCAACGCATGAATCCCGAACCGCCCGCTCGATCCGAGCTGGAGACGCGTGAAGCCGCATTCCGCGGTGTGCTGGTGGAGCTAGCCGAACCCGCCGTACGCGAGATGCTGGCGGCGCTCGACGGGTATGGCGTATCCGTCATCCAGGAGCCGCAGACCGGCCTGATCATGATGACGGCACTGGACTGCTTCGACACGCCCTTCCACCTGGGCGAGATCCTGGTCACCACGGCTGAGGCGGAGACAAAAGCCACCCGCGGCCACGCCACGGTCATGGGCAACGCCCCCGAAAAGGCAGTGCTGGCTGCGACGGTCAACGCGCTCGTACGTGCGGAGGCCGCATCCGCTCTGGAACCGCTCTGGCCGCTCGTGGCCCGGCACCGCCGGGCCGTGGACGCACGCCGCCGGGAGGAGGATCGCCTGGTCGCCGCAACGCGCGTGTCATTCGAGAACATGGCGGAGGAATAGGCATGCCCGTACACAGCCCCGTGGCCCCGACCCAGCGCATCTACCGCATTCTGCTGACGGCCATGAGCCATCCCGGCCGGGCCTATGCGCTGCCCACCGGCGAGGACTGGCCCACGGGCCTGCTCGCCATCGCCCAGACCTTGTTCGACCACGAAGTCGGCTTCACCGTGATCGGCGAGCAGGATGCCCAGGCCGCAGCCGCCGAGATCTACGCCATCACCAAGGCGCGGGCAGTCGAGGTCGCTGAGGCGGATTTCATCATCATCCTGGGAGGCGATAGCGGAGGCACGATCGAACAGGCCAAACGGGGGCACCCCGCCTATCCGGACCAGAACGCCACGCTCATCTATATCGTGGAGGCACTCGATCCGCGCAACGCCCCGATCGTGCGCCTCAGCGGTCCCGGCATCGCAGGCAAGACCGAGCCGGTCGTGCGAGGTTTGACCCGGGGCGAGTACGAACGGCTGCGCGCCCTCAACCAAGAGTATCCGCTCGGTCTGGATTGTTTCGTGCTGGACGGGCAGGACCGGGTGATGTGCATCCCACGTTCCACCCACATCATGATTGGATGAACCATGGGCTACGTCGCGGTCAAGGGCGGACGACAAGCCATCGAGACAGCGGGCGCTTTCTTCCACTACCAGAAAGCACAGGGCGATTCCGCACCGCTCGCACTCGACCAGATTCAGGAGCAGTTGCACCTGGCGGTGGATCGCATCATGGGCGAAGGCGGCTTGTACGCGCCCCGGCTCGCCGCCCTCGCCTTCAAGCAGGCTGGGGGGGACACGTTCGGGGCGGCCTTCATGATGCGCGCCTACCGCACCACGCAGCCCCGCATCGGCTACTCGATTCCCCAATCCACGGCGTCGATGCGCGTCATCCGGCGCATTTCAGCGGCATTCAAGGAAATCCCGGGCGGCCAGGTCCTGGGCCCCACGTCCGACTATACGCTGCGCCTGCTCGACTTCGAACTGGCCGAGCCCGGTTCGGACGTTCAGGCCGAGCGCGTCCGCGACCTCCTGGCCGACCTGCCGGAGGCCAAGCCCCTGCCCGACAGCTTCCCCAAGGTCGTGGAAATCCTCCGCCGGGAGGGGTTGCTGATCGAACGCGGGACCGGCGCCGGAGCGAATGAACCGGTCCAGGACGTCACACGCCAGTCGCTCAGCCTGCCCGCTGCACGCAGTGCCACGCTGCAGCAGATGGCCATGGGCGAGACCGGCGGGCTCCTGGCCCTGGCCTACTCGAACATGCGCGGTTTCGGCGTGGTGCACCCCTACGTGGGCGAGCTCCGCGTCGGCTATCTTCCGGTGTGCATCCAGAATCCCTATACCGAGACACCCGAGGTGGTCGGCGAAGTCAAGGCGACCGAGGCCGAGATCATCTCCAAGATGGACACCGGCGGCGGCAGGCCGCAGTTCCGCATCGGCTATGGCCTCTGCTTCGGCCACAACGAGACCAAGGCCATCAGCATGGGCGTGCTCGACCGCGCCATGCAGACCGAGGAGCCGCAGTCGCCCTCGGAGGATCAGGAGTTCGTGCTCCTGCACGTGGACGGCATCGAGGCCATGGGCTTCTGCAACCACTTCAAGCTGCCGCATTACGTGACCTTCCAGTCCGAACTCGACCGCCTGCGCAAGGCCCAGGAGAAGGCATGAAGTTGAGCGTATGGACCGCCCGCGACGCGGGACGCCAGGCCGTGGCGCCCTACTCCTTCGCCTTCATCGACGAGGGCGCCAAGCGCGAGATCCGACGC
>CAZBZG010000190.1:0-9500 GCA_964496245.1 uncultured Planctomycetaceae bacterium
GTCGTTGCCGAGAAGATGCAGCGCCAGGGTGAAGGGCCCGCAGATCAGGCCGTAGAGGGCGACCTCGTCGCCGATCTCCTGCTTGAGCGTGTCGAGCGTCTCGAGCACCACCGGGAACCGCCCCGCCTCCACGTCGAAGTTGGGAAGGTCCGAGATCTGCTGGCCCTCTTCGAGAGGATGGGACCGCACCGCGGGCGGCCCCTCGTCCGACCACTGCAGCTCGCAGCCCAGGATTTCGGCCTCGAGCTGCAGGTCGAAGCAGACCGGCAGACCGTCGGCGCGGTACAGCTCGTGCGCCTTGCGCAGTCCCGCGGTCATGGCCTCGCTCGAGCGCAGGTAGTCCTGGGCCTTGGCGCCGATGAGGTGCGCCCCGTGCACCCCCACAAAGGGCAGCCAGGCCGGACGGGGCGTGGTTTCGTTGCGGATGGCTGCGAGCAGAATCTCCTTGCCGTTCATGACCGCTCCTCGGGGTGGACGTTTTCTGCTGGCGCTTGCACAATCTCTGAAGGTTTCTCGGGAAAGCTGCGCGAGGGGACGGGCCGGGGGCGATGCCGGCGTTCCTCCCGGCCGCAGCCGGTGGCCCCTTAGTACAGCTTGTCGATGACGGCCTTCATGGCCGAGATGTGGGCGGGCGTGGTGCCGCAGCAACCGCCCACGATGCTCGCGCCTGCGGCGACGACGTCCTCGACCCGGGCGGCCATGTCCGCGGGGCTCTGGCGGAAGACGGTCTCGCCGCCGACGAGTTCCGGGAGGCCCGCATTCGCGTGGACCAGGAGAGGGTTGTCCGTGTGCTCGCGGAACGCGGCGACGATGGGCACCATCTGCTCGATGCCGTTGCCGCAGTTGGAGCCGAGCACGTCCGCTCCGGCCTCGCTGAGGACTGCGGCCGCGCGCGCGGGGTCCACGCCCATCATGGTCTTGTAGCCCGCAGGCGAAGGATCGAAGGTCATGGTGGCCACGATGTCGAGCTCCGCACCCAGCCGGCGGGCCACGCGTACGGCGCAGGCGGCTTCCTCGACAGCCGTCATGGTCTCCACGCACACGATTTGGAGCCCCGCGTCGAGCATGGCCTGGATCTGCTCGGCAAAGACCTCCTCCATCTCAGGGTTGGTCAGGTCGCCGTAGGGCTGGAGAAACGCGCCCGTCGGCCCGACCGAGCCGGCCACCACCACGTTCGCAGGCACGGCCTCCAGAGCGCAGCGGACCGCGGCAGCATTGAATTCCGCCACGCGGTCCCCGTAGCCCGCCTTTGCGAGCTTGATCCGCGACCCGCCAAAGGTATTGGTGAGCACCATGTCGCTGCCGGCCTCTGCGTAGGCACGACTCACGGATTTGACCTCCTCGGGATGCGAGAGGTTCCACTCCTCTGCACAGTCGCCCGCACCGAGCCCTTTGCTCTGGAGCATGGTGCCAAAGGCCCCGTCGGACACGAGCAGGCTCTTCTCCGCCAACCGATGCAGCAGGACTCCCATGAATCGTCCTCCCTCTCTGGCACCGCGTCCGATAAACCCGCAGAAGCCCCCGTGCGCGACGCATTGCCGCCTGGATTTGGTACCCACAGGCGCAAGCAGGAGCTGCTCAGGATTGTGCTGCTGGTCGCGCCTTTGCTCGCTTTTACAACACGATCCAGCCTGATGGCCACTGTCTATTGCATCCTACCGCATGCGGGCGGATTTATCTGTGACAATCAGCATTCTTTTTGGTAATATCGTGCACGAAACCCGCAAGCCATGGGCGTGCGGCAGCAGCCGGAAGCGGTTGCCGGCTGCCTGTGCCATGGCCGGGAGGTTGCCATGCCCAAGCGCAACTCCATCGGCCTCCAGTCAACGCAATTCGAGGCGATCTGCGCCGAGTATCGCGCGCGCTGGCCCGCACCATGCCTGCTGGCTGTTCGGGCCGATGGCTCGGCCGTGTACACCGGTCGCGCGTGCAGCGCGTGCAATGCAGGCGACTGCCAGGCGGTCAACCTCCACGTGGTGCTGGAATGCCTGCGCTGGGGGGACTGTACCCTCTACGACCGACAGCCGGAACGCCTACGCTGGGGGGTACCGCTCATGAACAACGAGAAGCTCTTGGGCGGTATTGTGGCCTGCGTGGCCGAGAGCGCTGCTCTTCCGGATGACGACGAAGCGCCCCGCCTCGATCTGCAGCAAGCCACGACCGATCTGCGGCTTCTGGTGGAACGAGGCAACTTGACGAACGCCGCCCTGCTCGCGATGCGACGCCAGGAGTACGAGCAGGAGCGCCAGCGCGCCGAAGCCATCCACGAGACCAAAGCCGGTCACACCGGCGGAATCCTCGAGCTATACCTGCAAGAGGAGCCTGAGCTCCTGTCCGCCATCCGCCAGGGCAAACGGCAGGACGCCATCCGCATCCTGAACCGCATCCTCACCCTGGTGTATCACCTGGGCCGCGGGAGGCTGGATCTGCTCAAGAGCTTCGTGCTCGAACTCGTGGGCGCCATGAGTCGGGCCGCGGTCGAGGCCGGCGGTCCGCCCCAGGAGGCCCTGGGTGCCAACTACAAGAGTCTGGCCGAGCTCGGCCGGCTCGAGTCGGAAGAAGCCCTTTCCCGCTGGCTCGTGGGCATGCTGAACCGCATCATGGACACCATCCGCCGCACGTCCCGCCGGCCGCATGCGGCCACGGTCCGGGAGATCCTGGACATCATCGACACGCGCTATGCCGATCCCCTCGTGCGCGAAGATGTAGCGCAGAAGGTCCACATTTCCACGTCGCTCCTGAGTCACATCCTCAAGCAGACGACCGGGCGCGGCTTTTCCGAGCACGTCAACCGAGTGCGCATCGACCGGGCCACCGAACTCCTGCGCCGCACAGACATGAGTTTGCTGCAAATCGCTCTGGAGGTAGGCTTTAGCGATCAGAGCTACTTCACCAAGGTCTTCCGCCGGCACACCCAGACCACACCCCGCGCCTACCGCCTGGCCCATGAGGGGCCGTGAGATCCGAACGCAGGGCGAGCCAGCGGCAGCCATCCGCCCCCACCGTGCAACGCAACCCCATGCTCATCAAACGGTTCCGAGATCCGTCCCTGGCCGTTCGGCTGCCCCTTCGGTCTCTGCCTGCCGCTCTCCCCGGCCCGGGGCCCACCTGTCGCAGCGCCGCTTGGCTGTCTGAACTCCGATCACAAAACGCTTGACATGGCCGGGTGCATTTGTACGGTTTGCACGCGTTCCACATATGTAATGTAGAAGATCAGGCGCTACGGCCTTGTGTTGGACCTTCAACCTCTCAGGTAGACGCCCCGTGGCCAAGAAAGCGACAGGCAAAAAGTCCGGCAAGCAGGCGAGCACGAAAGGCGGGAAGAAAGCCTCGAAGAAAAAGGCCCAGAAGACCTCGGCCAAGCAAACCAAAAAGAAAGCCAAGAAGAAGACCAAGAAGAAGTCCGGCACCTCCGGCCGAGGCGCCAAGAACCTGCTCGTCGTGGAAAGCCCGGCCAAGGCCAAGACCATCAAGAAGTTCCTCGGCCGGGGCTTCTCGGTCAAGGCTTCCATGGGCCACGTGCGGGACATCCCGAAGAAGGGGCGGGGCAAGCAGGCGCTCGGCCTCGATTTGGAGCACGGCTACACGCCGACCTACGAGCCCATCCAGGGCCGGGAGGGCGTGCTGCGCGAACTCGGCAATGCAGCCGAAAAGGCCGAGCACGTCTACCTCGCGCCTGACCCGGACCGCGAGGGTGAGGCCATCGCCTGGCACATCAAGGAAGCGCTGCACCTGCCCAAGAAGAAGACGTACCGCGTGACCTTCAACGCCATCACCCGGAGCGCGGTGCGCGAGGCCATCGAGCAGCCCACGGACATCAACATGGACCTGGTCCACGCCCAGCAGGGCCGTCGCGTACTCGACCGGCTCGTGGGCTTCAGCCTGTCGCCCTTCCTCTGGAAGAAGGTCGCCAAGGGCCTGTCCGCGGGGCGCGTGCAGTCCGTGGCCGTGCGCATGGTGGTCGAGCGAGAGAAGGAGATCCGGGCGTTCACGCCGGAGGAATTCTGGCGCATCACAGCCCTGCTCTCCCTTCAAGACGCGGCCGACGACAAGGCCGGCCGGCTCCACGCGTCCCTGACCGAGTGGCAGGGCGGCAAGTTCGCGCTCGGCGAGAAGGCCGCGTCCTCGGAAACCGAGGCCAAGGCAATTGCCGAAACGCTCGAGAAAGCCGACTACACGATCACCGACATCACAGAGCGGGAGGTCAAGGGCAGACCGAGCCCACCCTTCATCACCTCGAGCCTTCAACAGGCGGCAAGCTCCATGCTCTACTTCGGCACGCGCAAGACCATGCGCGTGGCCCAGCAGCTCTACGAAGGCGTGGAGCTGGAGGACGGGCCCACGGGCCTCATCACCTACATGCGCACCGACTCCACGCGGATCGCACCCGAAGCGCTGGACGAAGCCCGGACCTATATCGGAGAACACTTCGCGCCCGAGTACCTGCCGGACAAGGCCCAGGTCTACCGGTCGAAGAAAGGCGCGCAGGACGCGCACGAAGCCATCCGGCCCACGTCCCCGGCGCTCGCGCCGGAGAAGATCAAGGACCGCCTGACCGCCGATCAGTTCAAGGTCTACGACCTGATCTGGCGGCGGTTCCTGGCGAGTCAGATGATGCCGGCCATCTACAAGACGACCACCGCCTCGATCGCGGCCGGCGACGGGCGGTTCGAGGCCAAGGGCCGGCAGGTGCTGTTCGACGGGCACACCGTGCTCGGCTTGGGCCAGGCCAAGAAGAACAAGAAAAAGAAGAAGGACAAGGACAAGGACGACGGCACGGACGAGGAACCCGAGGAGGACCAGATCCTCCCGCCGCTGGAACAGGGCGACGCGCTCGCGCTCCACGAACTCACGCCCACGCAGCACTTCACCAAGCCGCCGCCGCGGTACAGCGAGGCGAGCCTGGTACGCGCGCTGGAGAAGGAAGGCATCGGTCGCCCCTCCACGTACGCCCCCATCGTGCAGACCATCCAGGACCGCGGCTACGTGCGGCTCGAACGGCGGCGCTTCCACGCGACCGAACTCGGTATCGCGGTCACCGAGATGCTGCAGGAGCACTTCCCCGTCATCATGGACCTGCAGTTCACCGCCGGCATGGAGGAGGACCTCGACCGGGTGGAGGAGGGCGAGCGCAACTGGCAGGAACTCGTGGACCAGTTCTACAAGCCGTTTGCCGAACGTCTGGCGACAGCCACCGAAGGGGCCGAGCCGCTCAAGGGCAAGCCCGCGCCCAACGGCGAGAAGTGCCCCGAGTGCGGGGCGGACATGGTCATGCGCTACTCGCAGCGCGGCGCCTTCCTCGGCTGCAGCCAGTATCCGGACTGCCGCGGCACGCTCCCCCTGCCGGGCGAGGAGGCGGAGGTGGACGCAGACGGAGAAGCCGAAGCCATGACCTGTCCGCTCTGCGGGGGACGCATGGCCCAGAAACGATCCCGCTATGGCGTGTTTCTCGCCTGCTCCAACTACCCGGAGTGCAAGCACACCCATCCGCTCGACCGGAACGGAAAGCCGATCAAGCTCCCCGACGTGGACGTGCCCTGCGAGAAGTGCGGCAAGACCATGGTGGTCAAGATGAGCCGGCGCGGACCGTTTCTCGCCTGCCCCGGCTATCCGGAATGCAAGAACACCAAACCCATCGACAAGGACGGCAACGTGATCGTGCTGCCGGACATCAAGGGCGAGGTCTGCGAGAAGTGCGGCTCCGAGATGGTCGTGCGCATGAGCCGGCGCGGACCCTTTCTGGCCTGCAGCGGCTACCCCAAGTGCCGGAACACGCGCCCCATCCCCAAGGACAAGCAGACGTCCAAGTCCTCGGACGCGTCCGACACGTCCAGCGCGTCCGAAACGTCAGAAGCATCAGAAACGTCCGGCACGCCTACCGACGACGCATCCGCCGAGTGAGGCGGTTGCCGCCAGGCAGCCGCATGCCATGAGCGCGACGAAGAAAGCCCTCCTCGGTTGCGGGATCGCCGCCCGGGCTGCACCGGCAACCGACTCATCCACACCCCCAAGCTGGACCGCTCGGCTGCGCGGGGCGCACCCCGGCGAGGGCAGAGGTACGACACGCGCGTTCCGGCCCCGCCCCGTCGCGATGCGCGCCTCGACCGGATCGCCCGCTCACATGGATCCCTGCCGCGCGCGCCACTGCGTAGGGCTCTCGCCGGTGACATCCTTGAACTGACGGCTGAAGTAGTAGATGTCGCAATAGCCCAAACGATCGGCTACGTCCGAGACGCTCAGCGGGAGTTCCGCGAGCAGCGCCTTGGCCGTCTGGATGCGGCTTTCCTTGATGTGACTCTGCAGACTGCGACCGAAGGTCTTCTTGAACTGCGCGCTCAGGTAGACCGGATTGAGCCGGCAGTGGTCGGCGAGTTCGGCGAGAGAAAAGAAGCGGTCCTGGTTCGCCTCGAGGAACGCGAGACAACGTTCGCGCTGCTCCGGGCGGAGCCCCTGCCGCGCAATGTCCATCGGCCGGGCCTGTTCAAGGATCTGCCCCAGGAGATCCACCAACGTGGCGCGCAGATGCAAGTCGTGTGCTTCCTTGCCGGCAGCCGGACGCCTGTGCTGACCGACCAGCCTTTCGAAGCAGCCCAGGAGATGGCTCGATGCAGGACCGCTCAGAAACGGTTCCCGCAGGCGCCATCCGTGCCGGCCCAAGCGGAAGCGGAGGAACCGGACATCCGCTTCCGCGCAGTCGTCAGGCAGATGAAACGTGCCGGGCAGACCACCGTGGATCCACATGGCCCGCGGCGCTTCCAGCATCCGCGTTTCCTCCGGCAGGCGGGCACGGATCCGCCCGCGCCGAAGCCCCCAGAGCATGTGATCCTCGAGCTTCCGGCGGGTGAAGCTCCGCCCGCCCCGCCAGCCCTGGGGCAACCGCGTCTGACCGGCGGTCGCCATGACAAAAGGCTGCCGGCCCTCCAGGATGGCACGGAAAAGCTGAGCACTGGATCCGGTGTGCACGGGGCCTCCTAAACCTATCGAATCACACAAAAAGTATAGGGCATTCTCAATTCATTTGCAAGGAATCAGGGGGTACTATGCATAAGCAAGCGCCCGAACGAATGTTTTGTACAAATCTTGTCAAAGGAGCCTTCATGACCATCCCGCCCGACGACCGCGCCTGCCTGGGCGCGCTGGTGGACCAGTACCTGGCGGTGGCCCATGACCCGGCCATGGATGAACGGCGGGAGCTCTGGCGGCGTCTGCACAATCTCGAGCCCACGCGGCCGCTGGTGTACCTGCGCGGCGGCCGGGTCTGGGGCGAGGTGCCCGAGATCCAGGTGCGCGAGTGCGCGCATCCGGTGCTCCGCGGCGTGGAAGGGTCCCTGCGGAACCTGCTCTTTCGCGCGAGCCTGGGCGACGACAGCATATTCGAGCCGTGGCTCACCGTTCGCCCGGTCTTCCGCCAGAGCGGCTGGGGGCTCTCGGAAACGATCACGCGGCCGGACGAGGCCAAAGGCGCGTGGAAGGCGGACCATCCGCTCAAGGACCTCGACGACCTCTCGCAGCTCGTCAAGCCGCAGCACGCGATCGACGAGGCTGCGACCGCCGAGCGGCTCGCCGTGGTTCAGGAGGCCGTAGGCGACCGCATCGACCTCGACCTCGACCGATCGCCCTGCTACACGGTCTGGTCGGGCGACCTGTCGACCGACCTGGGCCGGCTGCGCGGCATCGAACAGTTCATGATCGACATGTACGAGGATCCCGAGGGGTTGCATCGGCTGCTCGCGTTCATTCGGGACGGCGTGCTCGCCGCGCACGCGCAAGCCGAAGCAGCCACCGACTGGGGGCTCTCCTCCCACCAGAACCAGGCCATGCCCTATGCCAAGGAACTGGACGACCCAGCGCCCAACCAGCGCGGACGCCGGCAGACCGAGCTCTGGGGGTTCCTGGCAGCGCAGGAGTTCACGCTCGTCAGCCCGGCCATGCACGACGAGTTCCTCCTCCAGTATCAGCTCCCCATCCTCGAGCGTTTCGCCCTCACCGCGTACGGCTGCTGCGAAGACCTGACCCGGAAGATCGACATGCTCCGGCAGATCCCGAACCTGCGCCGCATCGCCGTGGCGCCCCTGGCCGACCCCAAGGCCTGCGCCGAGCAGATCGGCAACGACTACGTCATGAGCTACCGCCCGAACCCGTCGCTCATGCTGAGCTGCGGCTATGACGAGGATCGCGTGCGCAAGATCATCTGCGAAGCGCTCGACAGTTTCGCCGGCCTCTCGATCGACATCACGCTCAAGGACGTGGACACGGCCGAAAACGACCCGACTCGGCTCAAGAAATGGACCCGCCTCGTACGCGGCCTGGTCGAGGACCGCGCCGGCGCGTTCGCCTGAAGAAAGGTGCCATGCCCATCCTCGGATGGGCATGCGATGCCTGGTTGCTTGTTGCGCGGCATGCCCACCCGAGGGTGGGCATGCCACCCCGCTCCCGATCGCCCCCCTCCCATCGCATGCGCACGGTTGACAGCGGAAGCGATCCAGCCCATACTCTGGCGGTCAACCCGAACCCCGATACGAGGAGGAGACGCATGGCCGACCCCATCCGCATCATGCCGTGCCTGGACATGCAGAACGGCCGCGTGGTCAAGGGCGTCCACTTCGTGGACATCCGCGATGCCGGCGATCCGGTCGCATGCGCGCGCGCCTACTGCGAAGCGGGCGCGGACGAACTGGCGCTCCTGGACATCACGGCCACGGTCGAGGGCCGCAACACCATGGTCGAGGTGGTCAAGCGCGTAGCCGAGGCTGCAACCGTTCCCTTCACCGTAGGCGGCGGCATCTCCGACATAGCGTCGGCCGAGCGCGTGCTCGAAGCGGGCGCGGACAAAATCTCCACGAGCAGCGCCGCCTTTCGCAAGCCCGAGCTCATTCCCGAGCTCGTCAAGGCCTTTGGCCCGAACAAGGTGACCGTGGCCATCGACGTGGACCAGAGCCAGGCCATGCCCTCGGGATACGAGGTCTACATCGACGGCGGCCGCACGGCCACGGGCCAGGACGCCGTCGCGTGGGCCAAGCGCGTGGACGGCTTTGGCGTGCCCGTGATCCTGCCCACGAGCAAGGCGGGCGATGGCGCGCAGACCGGCTACGACCTGCCGGTCATCCGCGCGATCAAGGACGCGGTCGCGGCCGAGGTGGTGGCCTCGGGCGGCGCGGGCAAGGTCGAACACTTCCACGAGGCGGTCGAAGCGGGCGCCACCATCCTGCTCGCCGCCTCGGTCTTCCATTTCGGCACGATCACGATCG
The DNA here is from genome assembly GCA_964496245.1 of uncultured Planctomycetaceae bacterium. Lineage (GTDB taxonomy): Bacteria > Planctomycetota > SZUA-567 > SZUA-567 > SZUA-567 > CAZBZG01. The sequence continues at coordinate 9,249 of CAZBZG010000190.1, forward strand.
GCGCGGTCAAGGACGACCTCCGCGGCCGCGGCATTCCGGTCGCATGACGAATGCGAAACGACGACCGGCCCGCGAGCCGTTCTCCCGCGGCCCGGCCGCAGGACGCCCGCACAACTTCAGATGCAGGAGCTTTGCAATGGCTGACACCCCGCTGCTGATGAATTTTTTGGACACGAGAGAAACGCCTCACCCTCCTGAAATACACAAAAAGATGGTTCGGGCTTTACGTCATAAGCTTGGATGGGAAAATCA
>CAZBZG010000191.1:0-4911 GCA_964496245.1 uncultured Planctomycetaceae bacterium
GAGCGGCGGCAGGCGCACGTTGTCGAGGTAGTCGGGGCCGGTGACCTGCAGGGTCAGCGTGATGGGGTCGCCCACGCGCACCTCGGTGGGCTTGGCCTGGGCGGCCAGGCTGTACTGGCCCACGAGTCCGCTGAACGCATCCGGCCGGCCCTTGAGGGGGAGCGCGCGGACGAACAGCGTGGGCTGGTTGGCGGGCACCACCACCTTGCGCAGCACCGCGCGCCGGTGCGATCCGAACGGGAAGTCCCGGCCGAAGAAGTCGTCGAACGGGTCGCGCGAGCGCTTGTACCCGACCACCGCCTGCAGCGCGACCGTGGCCTGGGGCAATGCAAAGCGGCCCGGCGCCCTGGGCAGGAGCACCTGCTGGAAGCGCACGGTCAGGTAGTCGGTGCCTTCGAGCGCGCCGCGCGCTTTGCGCGCGTAGATGGTCTCCTCCCCCACTTCGACCGCTACGAAGTCGTCCGCATCGTCGGGCGCATTCGTGCGTCCGTGGGACGCGACCGCGAAGCGCTCGTCCGCGAGCCAGGGCAAGCGGAAGCGGAAGTCCTGCACGTGCTTTCCGATGTACCAGGTCACGGTCAGGGTCACGGGCTGGCCCACGTAGCACTTTTCGGTCGAGAGCTCCACGCGCAGCTTGAAATCGTTGGTTTCTGCGGGCTGGAGGGCGCGGATCTGCACGGGCTGCGTGCGCGCGGCGCGTTTGTCCGCCTTGACGGTGATGGCGGGAATGGTGAGCAGGCCCGCCTTCTCGGGCGTGAGCAGATAGCGGAAGACGTACCCGCGCTTGACCACCTTGCTCATGCGGCCGTTCACAATGCTGATCGAAGTCTGGTTGTTGGGGCCTCCGCCCTGCGGCGTGACCGCGAAATCCTCGAGACCCGCGAGGTCGGGCGGCGCGGGCGTGTCGTGGCCGTTCACCTGGATTTCGAAGCGAAAGGACTCGCCCACGTACGCCCGCTGGGTCTCCACCGCTGCGCGCGCGGTGAGCGGCTCGGCGGCAAAGGCGGGGCGGGCGAGGAGGAAGGTGAGGAGGAGGAGGACCGCGGCTCTTGGCTGCGTTGCCGGGGCGGTTTCGGAGGGACGCGCTCCTGCGCGTCCGTGCGGTCGCGGGTGCTTCGCGGTCCGGCAGGAGCCGGACCCTCCGAACCTTTTCCGCAGCTGCGAATCGATCGGCCTGAACTTCACCAGTCCTTCTCCACGCCCCGCACGCCGCCGCGTACGCGGGCGGCGCGACGCTGGCGGTTCTTCTTCTCTTCCTCGAGGATATTATGGGCATCCTCGCTCTTGGGGGCAACCGGCTGGGGTTGTTTCTGCTGTTGCGGTTGTGCGTTCTGGTCTTGCTGCTTCTTCTGGCCGTCCTGCTTGCGCTGCTGGCGCTTGCCGTTCTTCCCGCCCTTGCCCTGGAGGGACTTGAGCGCTTGTTCGAGCGCCTTTGCGGCTTGTTCCTGCGCGGGATGGGCCTGGTCGGGCCGGGCTTTCTGCAGATCCTGCTCCGCCTGCTTCTGCTGGCGGGTCGCGCTGTCCAGATGCTTGCGGGCCTGGTCGGCCGGCGGGGGCTGCTGGGGCTGGCCGGGCTGGGGCTTGGGCGGCTCCTTGGGCTGGAGCTCGCCCGCCAGCTTCTCGGTCTCCTTGCGGACGGACTCCTGCTCCTCAGCGCCCTGCCGGGACTGCTTCCGCGTTTCCGGGGTCTGGCCGCTCTTCTGCTGCCGGTCGGCCAGGGCCTTGCTCTGCTGGCCGAGTCGCTTCTGCTGTTCGATCAGCTTCTTGATCTGTTCGGCCTGCTGCTTGCGCTGCTGCTCGCGCTTCTTCCGCTCCTCTTCGCGCTTCTTGAGTTCGTCGAGGATCTGCTTCATGGTGAGGCGCGCGACCTCGATGTTGTGCGCTGCGTCCTCGATCGTGGGGTCGCGTTCGAGCGCCTGCTGATAATGGCGCACGGCGCGCTGCAGCGCGTCCAGGCTCTTCTGGAGATCGCTGTCGCGCTGGCGCTCGCTCTCGCGGAAGGCGCAGTTGCCGAGGTTGTACTGGCTGCGCGCTTCCAGGCTGAGGTCCTCGGTCTTGAGCGCGGCTTGCTCGAACGCGTCGCGTGCCTTGGCATAGTCGCCCTTGGCGTACAGGGCTGCGCCCTTGTTGAAGAGGAGGCAAGGGGATTCGGGGAGCTCCACGGACGCCTCCTCGTACGCGTCCAGCGCTTCGTCGTATTCCCCGCGGGCATAGGCGCGGTTGCCTCTCTCCACGAGTGCGCGTGCTGAATCGGCCTGGGCGCGGGACGCCCCCAGGCCCGCGGCGCACAGGACGAGGACGAGAAGCAAGAGGTTCGCGCGTGTCGGCTGATGCATGCTTCGTCTCCTAACGCCGCCGGTCGCCCATGGCGAGTTCGAGGCAGAGGATCGCGAACGCCAGGGCCACGAAGATCTGGAACTTCTCTTCGTATCGTTTGACCGTCTGCGCGGCGAGTTCCTTCTTGCGCGCGCTCGCCACGAGCTTCTGGTAGACCGCGCCCAGGTCGATGGTGCCCGTGGCCACGTTGAGGTAGCGGCCGCCGGGCGTGGCGTTGACCATGGCGCGCAGGGTGTCGGCGTCCAGCCGCGACCAGACCTCCTCGCCCTGGTAGGTGAGGAAGGTCTGCCGGCCGGTCTCGTCGGTCACGGGGATGCGCCTGCCCTGGTTCTCGTCGCCGATGCCGATGGCGATCAGGCGGATGCCGAGCCGGCCGGCCGTGGCCGCGGCCTCGCGCGGAAAGGAGTCGTGGTCCTCCCCGTCCGTGATCAGGATGATGTCCTTGTGCTGCTTCTCCGGGTCTTCGAAGACCTGCTCCACGGCCGTGCGGATGGCGTCGCCGATCATGGTGCCGCCGCGGGACACGCTCTGGGGCGAGAGCTGCTCGAGCATGAGCCGGAAGAACCCGTAGTCGAGCGTGAGCGGGCATTTGACGACGGCGTTCCCCGCAAACGCGACCAGGCCGACCCGGTCGCCCTCGAGCCTCTCCAGGCAGTCGCGGATGGCGAGCTTGGCCCGCTCGAGACGGCTGGGTTTCAGGTCTTCGGCGAGCATGCTGCGCGAGACGTCGAGCACGAAGACCACGTCGCGGCCGCGCCGCGTGAGCGTCTTGGGCACGGGATTCCACGCTGGCCGGCAAGCTGCGACTACGCACGCCACAAAGGCGAGCAACACGAGCGCGGCCTTCCACCGCCGCCGGGCCGTGTGCACCGAGGTGTCGAGGATCGGCAGGAGCTGCGCCTCGGCGAACCGCGCGAGCGCCTGCCGCCTGCGGACCCCCGCGTACGCGTAGAGCCCGATCAACAGCGGCAGCAGCCAGAGCAGCCAGAGGAGGTCGATGTGTTTGAGCATGCGTTGCGGCCTTCTCTCAGATGCGTTCCGTGTACGGCGTCCGTAGCCGAATGTTACCACGAAGGACACGAAGAGCACGGTGCCATGCCCACCCAAAGGTGGGCATGCTGTATGCGGCAATGGTGCGTGCGGCATTGCGCGTCGGGCAAGAGGAGTGCGCGCATGCCCACCCGAGGGTGGGCATGGCACCCGATTCGGCTTGCGCCATCCTTGCCGTCCATCCTGTGATCCTGTGCCATTCTCTGATCGCGCGGGTCCTCATGGCACCCTCCGGAAGACCGTGCAGGCCAGGAGCACCTCCAGCACGAGCAGCCCGACGGCTGCGTACAGGAACGGGCCGTAGAGCTCGCGGTAGTCGAGGTAGCGGACCGACTCGACTTCGCTGCGTTCGAGCCGGTCGATCTCCTCGTACACGGCGCGCAGCGCTTCGGCGTCCTCGGCCATGCGGAAGAGGCCGCCGGTTTCCTCGGCAACGGCCTGGAGGGTCTGCCGGTCCACGCCGCCGCCCCGGCCGCGGACCTTCTGGGGGCCGAACCGGGTCTGGATGGTGACCACATTCTCGTCGCCGCCGATGCCGATGGCGTAGATCTTGATGTCCCATTCCTTGGCGAGCTCGGCCGCTTCCAGGGGCATGCGCGTGCCCGCGTTGTGCTGGCCGTCGGTGAGCAGGATGATCACCTTGCTCTGGATCTCGATGTCCTTCCGGTCCTTGCCGGTCTGGCGGGCCAGGGTCTCTTCAGCGGTCTTGAGCCGGGCCGCAGCCAGGGCCAGGCCGTCGCCGATCGCGGTCCCGTCTTCGAGCGGCAACGTGCTCTCGTGGCGCTGGCCGTCGGCGTCGCGCCACTCAAAGTGCAGCCGCCCGTGCTCCCGGTCGATGCCGTGGCGCAGCAGTTCGCCTGCGCCGATGATGCGGTCGACGCGGCTGCGCAGAGGTTCCACCCGCTTGACATGCTCGAGAAACGAGATGAGCGCGCCATGGGCCAGGGTGAGCGGACACACGGTCTCCGCGTACCGCGCGAACGCCACCATGCCGATGAGGTCGTTCGGCCGGCCCGGGAGATTCCCGCCCTTGCCCGTGACGAACGATTCGAACACGCGCTTGACCGCCTCGATGCGCGAGAGCGTGTCGCCGGCGTAGCCCATCTCCGCGCCCATGCTGCCCGACCGGTCGAGCACCATCTCGATGGCCACGCCCTTGCTGAATTCGTGCACCCGCTCCTTGCCCTGCTGCGGCCGGGCCAGGGCCACGGCGAGCAGCACGAGCACCAGCACCCGCAGTCCGTTGGGAAGCCAGGCCAGGCGCTGGCGAAGCGAGGGCTTGAGCTTGCGGGCGTGGTCGGTGGTGGAGAAGCGCAGGCTCGGCCAGCTGCGAACGCCCATGCGCACGAGCAGCGCGATGGGAATCGCGAGCAGGATCAGAAAGGCCCAGGGCGCTTCGAACCGCATGGCGGCGGTCTCCTGGTGTCAGGTTCCTCGCGGTCCGGCAGGAGCCGGACCCTCCGAATCGCCTGCGCAGCGGTGTCGGAGGGACGCGCTCCTGCGCGTCCGCACGGTCGCCGGTTC
>CAZBZG010000191.1:5011-9446 GCA_964496245.1 uncultured Planctomycetaceae bacterium
TGCGCAGCGGTGTCGGAGGGACGCGCTCCTGCGCGTCCGCACGGTCGCCGGTTCCTCGCGGTCCGGCAGGAGCCGGACCCTCCGAAATCGCCTGCGCAGCGGTGTCGGAGGGACGCGCTCCTGCGCGTCCGCACGGTCGCCGGTTCCTCGCGGTCCGGCGGAAGCCGGACCCTCCGCACCTCAGGCTGCGCGTGCTGTCTCGCCGCCGGCCTCCGTGGGCGCGGTCTCGGCGATGAAACGTTTGCACGCGTCGAACGCGTGCTGGATCTCCTCGGTCGCGGGTTGGAATTGCGCGAACTTGACCTGGTCGCAGTGGCGCAGGAACTGGCTGAGCAATTCCTTGTGCCCGGCTGCGAGCGCGTCCGCGGTCTGCCGTTCGCGCAGGAATTCCTCGGTCGTGCGCTCGGGCGCGTGCAGGCCGAACCGGTCCTCGATGTAGCGGCGGAGGATCTGGCTGAGCCGCACGTGGAACTCCTTGATCTCGCCCGCTTCGATCAGCTTGGCGGCCACGAGCGCTTCGAGCGCGTCGTACGCGACGTCGTGCGCCGGCCGCGCGCGCGCGGCCGCGGCCGGCCGCTTGTTCCGGCGCCACCAAATCCCGCACGCGAGCGCGGCCAGGAGCGCGGCGGCCCCGCCGGCTGCGGCGATCCACCAGGTCGGCGCGGGCCGGGGCAGGTCCACGGGCGGGGCGATGTCGCGGATCGCCAGCGCGGCTGCGTCCTCGGGCAGCAGGCTCGTGACCTCGATCTCGGCCTTGTCGGTCTGGATCTCGTGGCGCTTGTCTTCGTCCGGCTTGCGGAAGGTCACGGTCATGGGCGGGATGGTGTAGGTGCCCGACAGAAACGGCTCGAGCTCGTAGGTGCGCGCGAGGCGCACCACGCCCTCGTCCACGAGCTCGGGCGCCGGCGTGCGGTAGTCCTTGATGCGGAACTGCTCGAGCTTCTCCCCGAAGGCCGGGAGCTCGGCCTTGTACGGCTCGCGCACGCGCGCCTCGAGCGTGAGGCGGATGCCCTGGGCAATGGTGATCTGGTCCTTGTCCACGGTGAGCCGGAGCGCGACCGGGCCGCGTTCGTGCTCCTGCTCGATGGCCGGCTCGTCCGCATCGCTTTCCTGGTCGGCCGTCTCCTTCTTCTCGCAGCCTGCGCACGCCACGAGCGCGAGCAGCAGCGCGCAGACGGTGCTGCTGCGAACGGGGGGTGCGCCGGGCGTGCGAGGGAACCAGCGGCCTCGGTTCATGGGGTCTTGTCCTTGGGCGCCACCAGGTTGACCTTGCCGCGGCCGGGCGGCGGCGGCGGCGGTGCGTCTGCCGAAGCCTCGCCTTGGGAGTCCGCGCCGAGCGCGCTGTGGTGAACCACCACGTCGTACTCGTCCTTGAGCCGGCTGAAGAGCTGCTGGCGCACCTCGGCTTCCTTCTGGCGGCGCAGCTCCTGATAGATCCGGGGCTGGACCTCCTCCATGGGTTGCTGACGGCCGGGCTGGCGTTCGCGCACGCGGAGTACGTGAACGCCCTGGTCGGTGGTCACGGGCTCGGAGACCACGGAGCCGGCGTTGGTGCGGAAGATCGCCTCCTGTGCCGTCTCGGACTCGCCCAGCCCCGGGAGGGGCGCGCCCTTGTGCACCCAGCCCGCGACAGCGCCGCCTTCGGCCTTGGTGGCCGCGTCCTGGGAGTGTTCGCGCGCGAGCGCGGCAAAGTCGGCGCCCTCCTGGAGCTTCTGGATGAGTGCGCGGGCGGCGTCTTGGTCTGCGACCAGGATGTGGCTGATCTTGGCCTTGGCCGGCTCTCTGTAGTCGGCCTTGTGCGCCTGGTAGTACGTCTCGAGGTCGCCGGCTGTGATGTGGATGCGTTCGCGCACGGTTGCGTCCATGAGCGCGCCTGCGAGCACCTGGCGCTCGGCCGCGCGCAATCGCTCGCGCACGGCCGGGTCTTCGTGGAGCTTCTGGTCGCGCGCCTTGCGGACCAGGATCTCCTCGAGCACGAACTGCTCGAGCATGCGCTGCCGGCCGGGGCCGCTGGCGAGCCGGCTGAGCAGGGCCTGCTTGCGCTCCTGGCGCTGGTCTTCCGGCAGCACCGCAGCCAACCGGTCGAGCTGGCGCTCGATCTCGGCTTCGATCCGCTGGTCGAGCTCGGCCAGGGTGATGCGGCGGGACCCGATCTCGGCGACCACGGTCTCGCCCGCTTCGTCGTCCTCCATGCCCACGCGCTCGGCCAGCTCGTAGCGGAGCGCCGCGAACTTGCCCGCGCGCTCGAGGCAGTCCTGGATGCGCCTGCCCAGTTCGTCAGCCAGGTCCGCATCGAGGCCGAGCGTTTCAGCGCGGTAGAACGCGGCCAGGGCCTGCGCCGGCGCGTCAGCCTCTTGATGCAGCTTGCCCACGCGGTACCAGATCTTGGCGCGCGCGGCCGGATCGAGCCGAGGCCGGCCGAGGACCTCCTCCCACGCGCGCACGGCCGGGTCTGTGAGCCCGCGTTTCTCGAGCTTGAGCGCGATCTGTTTGGCTTCCGCCAGCGGCAGGTCCGCAGCTGCGCGCGCTCCCCGCGCGTCCCCAGGCGCGCCGCGCAGCACCACCACCAGGTTGGCCGCGCTCACGAGCAGCACGAGGACCATCAGCGCCGCCAGGCCCCGCGGCATGCGCGACTGGGGCGCCTTGCGTTCGGGCAGGCTCAGGTCGAGGTCGTTGGGCATGATACATGGCTCCTGGCACGATGAAGACGTTTTGGCGCCGGCGTACACCACGAAGGACACGAAGAGCACGAAGAAGCGCCTTGTTGGTATTCACTCTGGACCACGAAAGCGCTCCCTTCGTGTCCTTCGTGACCTTCGTGGTCCTACGATCTTGCGCAAACCGCTCTTCACATCCGTCGCTCCCGCATCCGAAAGAACGCCACGAGGTCGCGCACGTAATCCTCGCCGGTCACGACTTCGAGGTGGTCCACGTCCATGGACCGGAAGGTCTCGGCCAGGCGGTCGGAGCGCGCGCGGCCCAGGCCTTCGTACTGGCGGCGGACGGCCAGGCTGCCCGTGTCGACCACGACTCGCTCGCCCGTCTCCGCGTCCTGGAGCTCCACGAGGCCGACGTCGGGCAGCGCGCGTTCGCGCGGGTCGGTGATCGAAAGAGCGATCAGGTCGTGGCGCTTGCCGAGGATGCGCAACGGCTTGGCAAAGCCCTCGGCCTGGAAGTCGGAGATCAGGAAGACCACGCACCGGCGGTGGGTGATCTTGCCGATGTAGTCGAGCGCAGCCACCAGGTCGGTCTGCGCCTGCTTGGGCCGGAAGTTGAGCAGGTCGCGGATCAGGCGCAGCACGTGCGACGTGCCCTTCTTGGGCGGGACAAAGAGCTCGATCGCGTCGGTGAACGCGACCAGGCCCACCTTGTCGTTGTTCTTGATGGCCGAGAACGCGAGCAGCGCCGAGAGCTCGGCCGCCACCTCGTTCTTGGTCTTGTCGACCGTGCCGAACGCGCCCGAGGCCGACAGGTCCACCAGAAGCAGGAGGGTGAGCTCCCGCTCCTCCACGAAGCGCTTGACAAACGGGTGGCCCATGCGCGCGGTCACGTTCCAGTCGATCGTGCGGATCTCGTCGCCCGGCACGTACTCGCGCACCTCGTCGAACTCCATGCCCCGGCCCTTGAAGACGCTCTCGTACTCGCCGGCCAGCACGTCGTTCACCGCGCGGCTGGTGGTGATTTCCAAATGCCGGATCTTGCGGGCGAGTTCTTTGGGGATCATGGAGCGGTCTCACGCAGGGCTCTTCGCGGTCGTTCTCGTGCTCGTACGCGCAGTCCTCCTGCGCCGCGTCAGGGAACCTCCACTGTATCGAAGATCTGCTGGATCAGGTCTTCGGGCGTCTTTTCCTCGGCCTCGGCTTCGTAGCTGATGATCACGCGGTGGCGGAGCACGTCCATGCCGATGTCCTTGATGTCCTGCGGGGTCACGTACCCCCGGCCCTGGAGCAGGGCGTGCGCCTTGGCGGCCATGGCCAGGTAGATGGTGGCCCGGGGGCTTGCGCCGTAGCGGATCATATCGCCGATCTCGAGCTTGTAGGCTTGCGGCATGCGCGTGGCCTCCACCAGGCTCAGGATGTACTCCTCGATCTTCTCGTCCAGGTAGATCTCGTCCGCGAGCGTGCGCAGGGCCAGGATGTCCGCGGGCTGGACCACGGCGTTCACGTCCACGCAAGGCGCGACCGTGGCCATGCGCTTCAAGACCTGCTGCTCCTCGTCGCGCGAGGGGTAGGTGACCTTGAGCTTGAGCATGAACCGGTCGACCTGGGCCTCGGGCAGGGGATAGGTGCCTTCCTGCTCGATGGGGTTCTGGGTGGCGAGTACGAGAAAGGGCTCCTCGAGCGGGTAGGTCGTGTCCCCGATGGTGACCTGCCGCTCCTGCATGGCTTCGAGCAAGGCCGACTGGACCTTGGCGGGCGCGCGGTTGATCTCGTCG
>CAZBZG010000192.1:0-9327 GCA_964496245.1 uncultured Planctomycetaceae bacterium
CGCATCGCCGGCGCTCCGGCATGTGTTCACCTATTTGCAATGGGCTGTACTTAGGGCACTCGGAAGGAAATAGCTGGCTTGCGTGCCGGGCAGAAATCGGATAGCCTGTGGGGCAGTGCGCCTCGGTGCGGATGAACTTCCATTCGGACGAAAGGCAGTTCAGGAGAGAGATCATGGCCAAGTCGAAGATCCAGCTCAAGAACACGCCCGCAATCAAAGTCGGGGTCGTGGGGGTATCGCGCGACTGCTTTCCGATCTCGCTCACCAAGAAGCGGCTCGATGTGCTCATGCGCGAGTTGCAGAAGACGGATGTCACGTCTGTGAAATGCACGGTCGTCATCGAGAACGACGAAGATGCCATGAAGGCTGTGGCCGAAGTCGTAGACAAGGACTGCGACGCGGCCGTGGTGTATCTGGGAAATTTCGGTCCCGAGGGCCCCACCAGCCTCTTCGCCGAGAGCTTTCCGGGGCCCGTCATGGTCTGCGCGGCCGCTGAGGAGAGCAAGCGGGGGCTGGCCAAGGACCGCGGGGACGCACTCTGCGGTCTGCTCAGCTGTTCGTACAACCTGGGCCTGCGCCGCCGTCGCGTCCACATCCCGCAGCATCCCGTGGGCACGCCCACGGAACTCGCGGCCGCCGTAGAGGCGTTCGTGCCCATGGCCCGCGCGGTGACGGGCGTGCGCAACCTCAAGATCTTCAGTTTCGGTCCGCGGCCGCACGACTTCCTGGCCTGCAACGCGCCCATCCAGCCGCTCTTCGACCTGGGCATCGAGGTCATGGAGAACAGCGAGTTGGATCTCCTCCAGCTCTACCAAGAGGCTGCCGGCAAGAAGCGCAGGATCCAGGCCGTGGAGCGGGACATGAAGAAGGAGCTCGGCCGGGGCGCAGCCTATCCGGATCTTTTGCCCAGGCTCGCCCAGTTCGAGGTGGCGCTCGTCGACTTCTTCGAACAGAACCTGGGCGCCTGTGAATACGGCGTGTTCGCCAACAAGTGCTGGCCCGCCTTCGAGCGCGCGTTTGGGTTCGTGCCCTGCTACGTGAACAGCCGCCTGGCGGGCCGCGGGATTCCGGCTGCGTGCGAGGTGGACCTCTACGGCGCGCTGAGCGAATACATCGTCCAGCTCGTGAGCCTGAAGCCCGCCACCTTGCTCGACGTCAACAATTCGGTGCCGTCCGGTGTGGTGCCCAAGCGGGCGCGCTTGAAAGGCGCGGCTGCAGCCGATCTCTTCATGGGGTTCCACTGTGGCAACACGGCTGCGGACTGCATGAAGGACTGCGGCATGAAGTACCAGCTCATCATGAACCGCCTGATGGAGGACGGCAAGGAGCCCGATATCACGCGGGGCACGCTGGAAGGGCGCATCCGGCCCGGGCCCATCACCATGTTCCGGCTCCAGAGCACGTCCGACGGCGACCTCCAGAGCTACGCGGCCGAGGGCGAGGTGCTGGACGTGGATCCGTGCACGTTCGGCGGCACGGGCGTGGTGGCGATCCCCGGATTCGCGCGCTTCTACCGCCACGTGCTCATCGCCCGGCGGTTCCCGCACCACGCGGCCTTCGGGTTCGCCAAGGTGGGCGAGACGCTCTTTGACGCGCTCAAGCTGCTCGGCGTGGACGACATCGGCGTGCCGCTTCCCAAGGACATGCTCTATCCCGGGGAGAACCCCTGGTCGGCCGGCATCCGGCCCTGAGCGACGGCCCGGGCGGGTTCGCCGTCCCCGGAATTCAGCGAGCCACGGCGGACTGCGTCTGCCGTGGCTCGCTTCGCATCCCAAGCCGGTTACGGTCTCGAAAAGGGTAGGGCGTTTACGGCAGCTTCTTCTTGAGGGTATCGAGAAGCGTTGCGGGCTCGATCGGCTTCTGGAAGACGCCGGCGAGCCCCATGGCGCTGTAGTCGGCTTCGCGGTTGAGTTCGTCCCCCACGGACGAGAGCATGTAGACGAGACGCGTGTTGCCTTCGGCCTTGAGGGTTTTGACGAGATTGGTGCCCGCGTCCACCTCCTCCATCATGAGGTCGACCAGCAGCAGATCGGGTTGGTTCTCGCGGTACTTGGCCAGTCCTTCCTCGGCCGTGGCCGCGCCCACAAAGGCGTAGCCATTGCTTTCGAGAATCGTCTTGAGGCTCTGGAGCACGTCGGCATCGTCGTCGACGCAGAGAATCACGTGCGTTCCATCCTGCATGGTTTCCCCTCGCTGGCTGCGGTTCCGCCGGCGGACGGCGGCAGGTCCGTCACGGCTTCGTCGAAATGTCCGGTCCGAAGAAGCGCCCGCAGAAAACGGGTCGCGGCGTTCAGGTTGTCTGTGGCCCCCGGGGAGAGTCGCTCGCCGAAGGCGTCCCACGCGTAGCCGCGGATCCCGAGTGCGAACGCCCGCGCCCGCGACTGGAAGCACGAAACGGCAAGTGCCAGCACGGCGCCGGCGCTCACGCTGTGGGTCGAAAAACTCGCGGTCGTGTCCGGTGCGACCGGTCGGAAGGCGTAGGGCGCCGGCCCGGTCTTGTCGGCGTCCACGAAGATCACCACGTCGTGCTGGGCGACGGCTGCGGCGTCCTCGATCATGAGCTGGTAGTCGGCTTCGACCGTGACGCCGGCAGGAACGTCCGCCTCCAGCCGGGCGGCCAACGCGGGTCCCAACCCGTCGTCCATGCGACCGGGATTCCCGCACGCCAGAATCAGTACCCGGGGCGATACGCTCACGTCACCTTCCGATCTACCAGCTGGCCCTCGGCGTCGTAGAGTTCCACGGCCAGGGGCATCTGGCCCATGGCGTGCGTCGCGCAGGAGAGACACGGGTCGTAGGCGCGGATGGCCACCTCGATGTGGTTGAGGAGGCCCTCGGTGATCTCGGCCTTGCCGGAGAGGTGGTCGGCCGCCACCTTCTGCACGGCCCGGTTCATGGGTTCGTTGTTGCTGGTGGTCGAGACGATGAGATTGGCCATGGTGACCTGATCGTCTTCGTTGACGCGGTAGTGGTGGAAGAGCGTGCCGCGCGGCGCCTCGATCAGGCCGACGGCCTCCCCCCGCCGGTCGCCCGAGGTCAGCAGGTCCGTGCCCTGCAGGTCGGGGTCGTTCAGAAGATCCTTGATCTTCTCGATCGAATGCAGCAGCTCGATCATGCGGGCCCAGTGGTAGGCCATGGTGATGTTGTTGGGCTGGCCGTTCGTGAGCTCCATCAATTCCTTGCGGGCGGCCTCGGCCTCGGGCGTGTCGATGAAGTCGCAGGTGTTGATGCGCGCGAGCGGCCCGACGCGGTACCAGCCGCGTTCCGGTCCGAGCGCCTTGAGGAAGGGGAACTTCATGTAAGACCAGGATCGGACCTCTTCAGCCACCACGTCGAGGTAGTTCTGGTAGTCCACGTCGTCGACGAGGCGTTTGCCGGTGGCGTCGATGGCGCGGATCACGCCGTCGTAGAGGTCCATGGACCCGTCGGAGCGCACCAGGGAGAGATGGTTCGAGTCGAAGGAGCCGAAGTCCTTGAGCGTGTCCAGATGCTCGACGGTGTAGTCCTTGGCGATCTTGAGGGCGCTGCGCGACCATTCGACCATCTGGTCGAGGTCCTTGAGGAAGCCGTCGCGCTCCTCGATGGAGAGGTTCTTGTTGACGCCGCCGGGGATGGCGCCGGTGCCGTGGATCTTCTTGCCGGCCGTGGCCTTGATGAGCTCCTGGCCGTACTTGCGCATCATCACGCCCTGGACGGCGAGATCGGGATACTTCTGGGCCACGCCGATGACGTTGCGGATGGCCACGTCCGCCTCGAAGCCGAAGAGGAGGTCGGGACTCACCAGGTGGAAGAAGTGCAGCGCGTGGCTCTGGAAGGTCTGCCCGTAGTGCATAAGCCGGCGGACCTTCTCGGCCGTGGGCGTCAGGTCTTCGCCGCCCACGATCCGGTCCATGGTCTTGGCGGCCGCGAGGTGATGGCTCACGGGGCAGATGCCGCAGAGTCGCTGGACGATGACCGGGACCTCCCAGTAGGGCCGGCCGAGCACGAAGCGTTCGAAGCCGCGGAACTCCACGATGTGGAAGCGGGCCTGGGTCACCGCGTTGTTCTCGTCCAAGAGCAGGCTGACCTTGCCGTGGCCCTCGACCCGCGTCACGGGATCGATGGCGATGCGCTTGGTCTTTTTGGGTTCGGTCGTCGGGGCTGTCATATCGTCTCCAGAACGGCGGGAAGGGCTAGTCGTACTTGATGACCTCCGTGGGCAGGGCCACCGGCCGGTCGGTCAGGAGGGCTTCGAGCGCCGTCCAGATCACGTCGGCCGAGGGTGGACAGCCGGGGAGCTTGTAGTCGATCTTCACCACCTCGTGGGCCGGGTAGACCCGGTCGAGCATGAGCGGCAGTTCCGGGTCGTTGGGCAGCTGGTTCGAGGGGTTGTGAACGGTGGGGCCGTTGCGGTAGGCCTCGTCCATGCACTCGCCGAGCGGGATCCCGTTGCGCATGGCGGGGATGCCGCCCATGATCGCGCATTCGCCGACCGAGATGAGAATGTCGCAGTGCTTGCGGAAGTCCCGCAGCACCTCCACGTTCTCCTCGTTGCAGCAGCCGCCCTCGATGAGGCCGATGGCGCAGCGGTCGGTGAAGCGCTTGATGTCCGTGATGGGCGACCGGTTGAACTCCACCAGGTCGATCAGCTTCAGGATGCGGTCGTCGATGTCCAGGAGCGACATGTGACACCCGAAGCAGCCGGTGAGGAAGGCGGTCGCGACTTTGGGCTTGGCCATGATGCGGATCCTTTGTGTGTTGCGTATGCGTAATGTCCCGGGTCAACCCCGCTTCTGTTCGATCTCGGAGCCGATGAGCTGCTTGTCGTACTTGCGTTGTCCCACGGGCGTCTTGAACCCTTGCCGCTTGATGATGATGGCGCCCACGGGGCAGACGTCGGCGGCCTTGTCCTCGGCGGTGATGTTCGTGTCGGCCAGGTCGGCCTCGGCGTTGACGGCGACCCGCTTCTCGGACCCGCGGCCCACGAACTCGAAGACGTTTTTGCCGTCCACGTCTCGCGAGGCGTTGACGCAGCGCCCGCAGAGGATGCAGCGGTTGCGGTCGATGAAGATCTCCGGGTGGCTGGCGTCGACTTCGCGCTTCTGCCAGAGGTAGGGGTACTTGGGCGCGGCGATGCCGAGGCGGTAGGCCAGGGCCTGGAGTTCGCAGTTGCCGCTCTTCTCGCAGGAGGGGCAGAAGTGATTGCCTTCCACGAAGAGCATGTCCACCAGATCCTGGCGCATGTGTTTGAGGTCCTCGGTGTCGTTCTCCACCACGGCGCCGTCCGCCACGGGCTGGGTGCAAGCGGCCTGGGGCCGGCCGTTCACCATGACCGTACAGACCCGGCAGCTGCCGTGGGCGGCCAGCCCTTCGGCATTGCAGAGACGCGGGATGTAGATGCCGGCGGCGTCTGCGGCCTGCATGATGGTCTGACCGGGCTCGGCCTGGACTTCGATGCCGTCGATCGTGAAGGTGGCTGTGTCGCTCATGGGTTGTCCTTTTCTTTGTTGCGCAAAAGGGAGCGCGGGACCCTCCGGCTCCTACTCCGCGTGAATCGATTGCCGTCCCGCCAGCGCCTCGGCATCGCCGAGGGCCGCCTTCAAGTCGAACGCCGCCTGGAAGCCCTCTTCCGATTCGTGGACGCGCTGCTTGTACAGATCGGGGAAGTGTTCGAGCGAGGTGAGAATCGGATTCGGGCTGGTCTGGCCCAGACCGCAGCGGCTGGTCGTCTTGACCGTGTGCGCCAGGCGTTTCATGTAGTCCATGTCGCTGGGCTCGCCCTTGCCGTTCATGATGCGCTCGAGGCGCTCCTTGAGCAGGACGTTGCCCACGCGGCAGGGCGTGCAGAAGCCGCAGCTCTCCTCGATGAAGAACTCCATCCAGTACCGGACGACGTCGAGCAGGTCCCGCTCGGCGCCGAACACCATGACCGACCCGCCGGTGGCCAGGTCGTCGTAGCAGATGGTGCGCTGGAATTGGTCGGCGCCCACGAGCTGCCCGCTGGGGCCCCCGATCTGCACGGCCTGGGCATCCTTGGCGCCGCACAGCTCGAGGAAGTCCTTGAGGCGCGTGCCGAAGGGGACCTCGTAGACGCCCGGACTCGCGCAGTCCCCGGAGACGCTGAGGAGCTTGGTGCCCGGGCTTCCTTCGGAGCCGATCTGCGCAAACCAGCCGGCGCCCTCGTCGAGAATCCGGCTGACGCAACAGAAGGTCTCCACGTTGTTGACCGTCGTGGGAAGCCCCAGAAAGCCCTTCTGCGCGGGGAAGGGCGGCCGCGTCTTGGGATCGCCCCGGAGCCCTTCGCAGGAGCTGATGAGGCTCGTCTCCTCCCCGCAGATGTAGGCGCCAGCGCCCATCTGGATGCGGATGTCGAAGTCGAAGCCCTCGCTGCCGCAGACGGACTTGCCGAGCAAACCCTGGTCGCGGCGCCGCTTGAGCACGTCCTCGAGGAACGCCCGCAGGTAGGCGTATTCGGCGCGGAGGTAGACGATGCCCGTATCGGCCCCGATGGCGTAGCCCGCGATGGTCATGCCTTCGAAGAGCATGTCGGCCGTCTCGGTGAGCAGGACCCGGTCCTTGAACGTTCCGGGCTCGCCTTCGTCCGCGTTGCAGATGACGAAGCGTTTCTTGGCCGTAGCCCCGCGGGTGAACTCCCACTTCATCCCCGTGGGGAAGCCCGCGCCGCCGCGGCCGCGCAGGCGGGCGGTCTTGACGTCGCGGATCACCTCCTGCGGGGTCAGCGCCAGGGCCTTTTTGAGGCCTTCGTCAGGCTTGTAGCCCTCGAACAGGACCTGGCCCCGCTTGCGGAGGTTGTTCCGGACCATGGCGCGGACGCGTTCGTGGGCGTTGTTGCCGTCGCCGTAGTTCTCCACGTGTGCGGCCGGGTCCGGGTTCTTCTTGAGCTTGTCCACCAGTTCCTTGGCGCGGCAGGCGTTCATCTCGGTGAAGACCGTGTCGTTGACGAGCACGGCCGGCGCCTGGTCGCACATGCCGATGCAGGGCGTATGTTCCAAGGTGAAGACGCCGTCGGGGGTGGTCTCGCCGAAATCGATGCGCAGGGCGTGGCGGAAGGCCTTGGACACGGCCGATTCCCCCTTGAACCGATCGATGATGTCCTCGCAGACGCGGATGACCACCTTGCCCTGCGGCCGGCTCGACAGGAACGCGTAGAAGGAGGCCATGCTCTGGACCTCCACGCGATGGGCGCCCACGCGCTCGGCGATGGCGGTCATGGCCTCGCCGGAGACGCAGCCGAACCGCTTCTGCACTTCGCGGACGATGTCCATCATGCGCGTGCGGTCGTTGTCGTTCGCCGCGCAGATTTCCTGGATGTCGGATGCGAGTTGGTTGTTCATGGGATTCCTCGTCAGCGTCGGTCGGTCGATCTTCGAAGAACGGATTCGGGCGCGTTGCGTGGTGCCATGCGCTGCGCCGGTTCACCAAGCATGCATTAGTGTAGTCGAGACGCAGGCAATGGCAACCGGAAATCGTGAAAAAAAGCACAATTCCTGTCGTGTGCCTCAGCGGCCGGCCAGGGAGGGGGCCTTGCGCATGGCAGCCGAGGGGGGGGATCGGGCGTCAGCCCCGGTCGCCCTGCTTGCGCAGCCTCTCGAGGTAGGAGAGCTGGGTCAACCCCACAGAGAGCAGCTCGTTGCGCACGTGCACGCCCGGGGGAACCTTTAGGTGGAGAGGGGCGAAATTCCAGAACGTCCGCACGCCTTGGGCGAGGAGCAGGTCGGTCGCAGCCTGCGCCGCTTCGGCCGGCACGGTGATGATGGCCACGGTCACGCCCTCGGCGCGGACGATCTCGGGCAACCGCTCCATCGGCTCCACGGGCGTCTGCGAAACGAGGGTGCGGGCGGTCTCGGGCTTGGCATCGAACCCGGCCACGATGCGCAGGCCGTACTCTTCGAAGCCCCGGTAGGCTGCGATCGCGCCGCCCAGGCGTCCGACGCCCACGATCACGGCGGGCTTGGGATCGCCGAACCCCATCACCTCACGAATGGTCTGGACGATCACGTTGCAGCGGAAGCCGACCTTCGGCTGCCCCTTGACCCCGATGGCGGCGAGGTCGTGGCGCACGAGCGTGTCGTCCACCTCCAGCAGCTCGGCCAGTTGCGAACTGGAGACCACCTCCTGGCCCTCGGCCTCGAGGCGGTTGCGGATGTAGTGGTAATAGCGCGGCAGCCGTTCGATGACGCCGCGCCGCAGACGGGGCACGCTGCTCACTCGGACCCTTTCGGTGAAGGATCGTGTAGCCGGTGGCGCACGGCCGCGATCGTTCGAGCGGATTATACGGCTCGCTGCGGCAAAAGCAAGGCAGGCGGTGGACGTCCGGACGCGCGCGCCGGACCCTCTGCGCGGAACGTCCGCGCAAGGACCGACGCCGCCGTCGCTTGACAGCCTCCGCTGCCAGCCGTATGCTTTCGGCATCGATCGCGTCGGTCTGTTGTTTCCCGATCCGGTCTGTTCGCTGCAGGCAGCATCGCTGTGCGCCCGCGAGGGAAGGAATCGCCCATGGATTCGGAGTCGACCGAAGAACCCGCCGCATCGGGATTCGATTCCACGCTCGAGATCGCTGCGGTGGTGGCCCATCAGATCAAGAGTCCGGTCACGGCCGCCGGCAGTCTGCTCGAGACAGTGCTCGGGGAGTACTGCGGGCCTCTGACCGACGAGCAGCGCACCACCCTGCGCCGGATGCGGGAACGGCTCCAGGAAGCGCAGACCACGGCGCGGCGCATGCTCGAGATCGTGCGTCCCGCCGCGCGCGAGGAAAAGGTCCACCCGACCGATCTCGCCGCGTGGCTCAGCCAGCACGAAGTCCTCTTCCGGCAGCAGGCCGAACCGAACGGCCTGGCCGTGCGCGTGCGGCTGGACTGCGATTCGCCGGTTGCCGCCATCGACGCGGAAGCCCTGGGCGAGATCGTGGACAGTCTGTTCGCCAACGCCGTGAAGTACACGCCCAAGGGCGGACGCATCGAGATCGCTGTGGAGGATGCGCCGGCGTCCGGACGGGTCCGGCTGGCGGTGCACGACTCGGGGGCGGGGATCGACCCTGCCCAGCGGGACCGCATCTTCCAGCCGTTCTACCGGACGCCGGGGGCCCGGTCGTCCAGCCAGAGCGGGATCGGACTGGGGCTCACCTTCACGCGTGCGTTGACCGAACGGTTCGGCGGATCCATCCGTGCCGAAGCGAGTCCGCTCGGCGGAGCAGCCTTCATCGTCGACCTGCCGCGGACCGAGGCCGAAGCCGCGCCCGCAGGCGGCGAGGAGCATCCGCCCCTGCGCATCGTGGTGATCGGCGGCATGACAGCGGGCCCGAAGGCTGCGAGCCGTATCATGCGTCTG
>CAZBZG010000193.1:0-9277 GCA_964496245.1 uncultured Planctomycetaceae bacterium
CCGACCTAGATCGCAATGCCGAAGATGAACGCGGTCGAGGCGTTCTGCCGGCGCGTCAGCAATCCCAGCGGCACGGCCACCAGGGCGAAACACAGACAGGCGAAACTCAGCGCCAGCTTGAGATGGATCTCGGCCGTCCGCTTGTGCAGGCTCTTGAGCTGCCCCCCCAGGAACTCCTGCGTGCCCTTGGGGATCTCGGGCCGCGTGCGCAGTTGCTCGAGGTCGTCCGCCCCGGCTCTCTCCCGGTCGGCACTGCCGCGCAGGGCCTCCCCGAACGCGGCCTCCAACAGCAGGCGATTCAGTCGGACTTGGTGAGCGCTCGATGCGAGCCCCGTCTCCTCGCGCTCGCGCAGAAGCGCCCGCGCCTCCTCGGGAAGCCTGGTCTCGTCGAAGTCGCCGGCCTGAAACAGCGCGCTTTTGCGCAGCTTCTCGTTCAGACCGGCGAGCAGGCGCACCTGGTTGTCGGGCGAGAGCGCCGCGCCGCGGGCCGCCCGCTCCACGGCCTCGCAGTCCTGGTTGTCCAGACCGACCCAGAGGTTCCAGGCCGGTCCCCGGCCCTGCACGCCCTCTTCGTGCCGGAGCTGCCGGCAGAAGTCTTGCCAGTTTGCGATGTCCGGTCGAATCAGGAACGAAGCGCAGAGCATGCGGATGCGCGCCAGCAGCTCGGCCCGCATGCGCGAGAGCGTCAAAAAGCCCATGTACGTGAGCCGCTGGGGACTGATGTTGATGTCCACGTCCCGGGCTGCCGGCCACCGTGGATTGCCGGTGTCGGCGATGAAGGGCTGGATCTTCTCATCCGAGAGATCGTAGGCGTGAAAATGCTTGAGATGCACGCGTACGTAGAGATCCCCGTCCGCCTCGCGGTCGAGCTTGATCTCGTGATCCCGGGCGATGATCCGCTCGACCGGATAGGGGTATGCGGGGTCCCACTTCTTGCTTTCGGTCTGCTTGTCGTCCTTGCCCTTCCGGGAAAACCGGGTGACGTCGATGCCGGCGTGCCCGCCTTTCCCGCGCATGCGGCAGATCACGCGATCGTAGAACAGGATGCTGCCGGGCTTGGAGAGCTTCCGCTGCAGGATGCCGGCCATGTCGCTCAGGATGGCCTTCTCAATGCGGACCGTGGCCATGTCCAGCACGTCGGCGTTGAGGAAGACCGTGACGCACGTGGCCAGCGTGGCCACGGCCAGTCCCGGCGTCGCGATCCACAGGGGATGGACCCCGCCGGCCTGGGCGGCCGAGAACTCGTTCGTGGCCGACAGTCGGCCGTAGCAGATCAGCGTGCCCGTGATGATCGTGAGCGGCAGCACCATGGGGCTCACCAGGGGCACGAGGTACGGCAAGACCGAGAAGACCGTGAAGATGCTGGCCCCGTCCCGCATCATCTGCCCGGCGGCAATGGCCAGAAGCACGAAGCCGAAGATCGCGATGGCCAGGCCCAGGGCCTTGCCGAGTTCGCGCAGCACGTGCAGCGGCAGGGTGACGAGCATGTCTCTCCCCTCGCGGACGCGAGATCCCGGATCCCCCCGGCCGCGACCGCCTCAGCGCTCCGGAGCGCCATCTGCGGCCGGCCGCGCCGGCGGCTCCCGTTCCAGGAGCTCTGCGCAGGCGGCACAGACCTGCTCGACCGCGATCGCCTCCATGGCCTCCGAGGACGCCTGGCGGCGCTGACGGCTGGATCCGCTGACCTGCATCTCCTGGAGGGAGATGCAATGCGCGCCGTAGAGTCCGTTCCGCTCGGCCGCCATGGGGCCGTAGAGGCCGACCGACGGAACCTCCAGCGCGGCCGCCAGATGGACGGGACCCGTGTCCGATCCTACGCAAAGCGATGCCGCATGCAAGAGTACAGCCAATTCGGGCACGGTCGTGGCCGGCGCCAGCCGCGCGCTGTCTTCGGCCAGCCGCACGATCTCCTCCGCCCACGCGCGCTCCTGGTCCCCGGCCCAGACCACGACCGCGGGAAGACCATGCTCGCGCGCAAGCACCCGCGCGACCTCGGCATAACGCGGCCGCGGCCAGCGCTTGGACGGCCAGCCCGCACCGGGATTGAGCACGGCAAAGCCGCCTTGGAGATCCCTGTCACAAAGAAAGGGGGCGACCCTCGCCCTGGCCTGGCGATCTTCGGGCACGCAAAACCGCGCGTCCGGCGACTGAACACCAAGGGGACCGAGAAGTTGGAGGTTTCGATCCACCACGTGCGCCGCCGTGGGCGCGACCAGCCGATTGTTGCACCAGGGGCTCAACTCCCGGCCGTCTGCGCCCGCGAACCCGATACGCTGGGGCGCGCCGCTCAACCACCCTGCGAGCGCGCTCTTGGTGAGTCCCTGGAGATCGAGGGCCGTGTCGAACCGGAGCCCGCGCAGGTCCCGGGCCAGCTGCCAGACGCGGCCGGGCCGCTTGAGCCAGCCGCGCGGCACCTCGACGAGGCGGTCCAGCGCTTCGTGCCCCCGGAGAAGGCTCGCGCCGAGCGGCTCGCAGACCCACGCCAGAAAGGCGTCGGGAAACGCGACCCGGAGGGCGTTAGGCACGGGCAGCCCGTGGATCACGTCGCCCAAAGCGCTCAGGCGCACGATCAGGATCCGCGGACCCGTCCGCTCTGCAGGCGCGGCAAAGGACGCTTCATGTGCCACGCGATTCTCCCGCGCCGGTGGCGGGCACGGCTGCGAGTTCCCGGTAGACCGCGAGCGTGCCGTCGATCATGCGCTCCTTGTCGAAACGCTTGGCCGCGACTTCGCCGGCCGCCTTGGCGAAGCGCTCCCGCTTCTTCCGGTCGGTCAAAAGGTCCAGCAGCCCCGCGGCCAATGCGTCGGGATCGCGGACCGGCACCACCAGGCCCGTGCGCCCGTCTTCCACGAGTTCGGGGAGTCCGCCCGCAGCCGTGGCCACCACCGCCTTGCCCGCGGCCATGGCGTCCATGACCGAGGTGCACAGGCCTTCGAGGTGGCTCGCCATGACGAAGAGATCGCAGGCCTTGAGCAGGGTCGGCACGTCCTCCCGGAATCCCGCAAACGTCACGTCCTCGTCGATGGCGAGCAGATTCGCCTGGTGGCGCAGCGGCCCTTCGAGCTCGCCCGTGCCCACGATCACGAGCTGGGTCTGCGGGAGGCGGGCGAGCACGGCCGGCATGGCTTCCAGGAGATAGCGCTGCCCCTTGTGATCGGTGAGACTGGCCACGTTGAGCAGGAGCAGTGGCTTCTTCTTGTCGGGCGCGAACTCCTGCCGCACGGCAGCGGTCTCTTCGGGCCCCTCCCGGATGCGGGCGAGATCAATGCCGCTGGGCACCAGGCGCAGACGATCCTCCGGCACGCCCGCATCCCGACACACGGTCCGGATGGCCTCGGAGATGCAGATCACGCGGTCGAGGCGCGCGTACTTCTTGACGCTGCGTACCTCGAAATCCACGCGCCGGGTGCAGACGGCCGGCCGGCCCGCCCGACGCGCGGCCGCACCGCCAACGGTCGCGCCGTGCGCATCGTGCGCGTGGAGCAGGACCGCGGCCTCGCGTTTCATCAAGCGTGCGAGCTTCCACCGCGCGAGCAGATCCCACTCGCCCCGGCAGCGGAGTTCGATCACGCGCGCGCCCGTCGTCCGGACGCGCTCGGCCAACGGCGCCTCCGGCTGGGTGACCACGAGATTGTCGATTCCGCGCGCCTGCAACCCCGCCACCAGATACAGGGCCTGCTGTTCCCCGCCCCGCCACGTACTCGCGGTGCTGAGGTGCAGGATCGGACCGGTCTCTGCCATGGCTCTCTCCTTCAGGGACGGACCGCCTCGTTCGTCGCGCGCAGCTCAGTCACGGCCTGCCATACCCTGTCCGTATCGAGCGCGGCCAGGGCTTCCCGCGCCCGTTCCCGGAACCGCGGATCATCCAGGTCAGGCCGCGTGGCGCCACCGGTGCCGAGCATGCGCACACGCTTGCCGAGCGAGCGGGTGCGCCCGGGCTCGGTCAGGCCGAAAAGAACGAGGGTCGGAACGTCCAGGGCCGCGGCTGCGTGCGCGCCCCCTGAATCGCCGCCGACAAAAAGCTCCGCCTGATCGAGCAAGCCGAAGAAGCCGGCCAGCCCCCCTGCCCCGGCTGCGTTCTTCACGCCGTCCCCGCCCGAAGCCGCTACAGCGGCGCAGACCTCTTGCTGGTCGGGCGTGCCCGTGACGAGCACGTCCAGGCGCCATGCGGCGACCATCCGCGCGGCCAAGTCCGCGTACCGTTCGGACGGCCAGTCCTTGACCGGCCCGTAGGCGCTGGCGGGCGCGAAAACGGCATAGGACCGGTCCACCGCGAGCGCCTCGCGCAGACGGTCGGCCTCTTCGCGGCCCGCAACCGGGACCCGGAGACCGGGCACCACGGGATCAGGCCCTGCACCGGGCGGCGGTATGCCGGGGCCGGGATCCGCACCCAACCGCGCAGCCAGGTGCAGGTAGAAGTCGGTCATGTGAGCGGCATCCAGCTCGCGCCTCAGCGGTACGGCCTCGGTCAGGAAGACGCCGCGCCCTTCCCGCCGGGTCCCGACGCGGCGCAGCGGTCCGGCGCTCCACATCCAGAAGGCGGTGGAGAAGCTGTTCGTGAAGAGCAGTCCCGCGTCGTAGCGCATACGTCGGCGCACGGCGCGGCCGCTCGCCCAGAGCCGCCAGGGACCGCTTCGGGCGGGCGCCTCGAGCACGTCCCGCACGGCTGGATGGGCCGCAAAGCAGGCGCGCAAGGGATCGCGGCAGGCGACGTCCAGGGCCGCGTCCGGAAGCGCCGCCCGGAGGGCGTCGAGGGCGGGCAGACTCATCACGCAGTCGCCGAGCCAGTTGGGGGCCCGGACGAGGATCGTGCGGGGCGCAGTCATCGGCTACTCCCCGTCGGCTCCGCCGGCCTCCGCGGGCCAGTCGCGCGGACGGAATCGGGAGAGATCGACCACGTCCACGGGCCCGGGGTCGTAGACGGGCGTGAAGCGGTCGTCGTCCGCTCCCGGCAGCTTGGCCACCGTGACGGTACGCTGTTCGGTCTTCTCGATCGTGCCGAGCCACGCGTGCAGCGCCTCGTACTCGTTGGGTTCGAGCCGCTGGGTCGGCAGGATCAGGAAGCGCGTGGCCGTGAGCCGCCGGCCCTCCACCGTGAAATCCACGACCAACAGCCCGAACGCGGTCGGCCAATAGCAGTCGGGGGGCACGCTCGCAAAGCACCATCCCCGGGGCGCACGGAACACGACCCGCTGGCGCCGGACGTGATCGCGCGGGATCTCGAAGGGATGTTCGCGCGGCAGAGACGTGAGGAACGCCCTGGCGTCGAGCGACTGGTTGAGGAACGGATCGAAGGCGAGGCGTCCGCCCTCGGTCTGGCAGAAGCGTTCCACGCGTCCGCGGAACCGGAACACAAAGGGGCTGCGCACGGGCCGCGGGGGCTCTGGCGCCTCGCTGCCATCCGGAAACGCGGTCTCCTCCAGCGTGATCTTCGGGAAAAAGCGGGCGGCCAGACGCTCCATCTGCTGGGGACCGCGCTGCGGCTGGCGCGCCAGCGTGCGCAGTCGGCCGGCCAGGGTGCCGCGAAACACGAGCCGTGCCTGGACGGCGGCCGTTCCGTTCTCGGAAAGATCGACCTGGATCTCCGCCCGCCGTTCGGTCTCATCCAGCGCGCCGCGGACGGTCACGAGTTCGAGTCCGCCCGGGTTGACCTCGAGCGCAGGCGCACCGACGAGCTGTTCGCCCAGATCAGCGAAGCAATAATCGCGCGCCGGCCGGTGGAAGGCGAGCCACCGGTCCCGGTCTTCGGGCAGGCGCACGTGCAGCAGGGCTCCGTGGAAACGGTCGACCTGCTCGGCGCGGCGCCCCGGCGGGAGCGCGCCGGCCCGGGCCAGCATCCGGTTCGGACGGGCCTCGTGCGCCGACACCCCCAGGGCCTCCAGCATGGCGCGGCAGAGGCGCTGCTTGGCGCCCGCGTCCCCCGACCGGAGCACAAAGGCGTCGCGCGCCGTCTGCGCGCCCGGCGCTTCCTCGATCTCGGTGGCGATCCAGTCGTGCACCCGGCGGGTCTTCTCCGCCGGATCGGTCTGGCCGGCTGCGAGCGCCCGGGCCTTCTCCTGGAGGGCGGCGGACGAGCGCACCGGCGGTTCGCGCCGGAGCCGGGATCGTTGGCCGTCGTAGTCGGGGCCCCGCACCTCCACGCGGAGCGCGGCCAGGCCGTCGCCTTCCGACGGGAGGAAGCGCTCGGGCTTGCGTCCGGGCCGCTCCGAGAAGTCCCAGCGGTAGACCCTATCGTCAGCCACCTCCTCCTGGATGGGCGTCAAGGTCTCGGGATGCGCCTCCACGGAGACGGCCGGGGCAAGGGACTTTGGCACGATCAGCACGTACCGGCTCCGGAGTACGGGCACGTCGAACTCTTCGACCGGGAACCGATCGGTGAAGGTGGCTGTCGGACCCCCCGCGGTCGTGTCGCGATAGGCGTACTCCAGGACCGAACCCTCCTTGACGTTGTACATGCTGGTGGCCTTGCGCAGCTCCAGGTTCTCAGCCGACGTGGGGAGAAAGACGCTTCCGTCCGGCTGCACGGTGCGGCAATAGAGCAGCGCATCCGACTCCTGCGGCACGGAGAGTTCGGAGAGACTGCCGATGCCCTGCTTGTCGAAGACCTTGACCGCGTTGTGCACGAGGCCTTCGGAACTCCGATCCGCAAAGACACGGCGTACGCGGACCCGCAGGAGCACGGCATAGTTCGCGCGGGGGTGATCCGCCTTGCGGACCGCATTTGCATCGATCTCTTCGCGCGCAAGGTCGTACTTCTTGAGCGCCCACGGCCGTCCCGCGAGCTTCCGCACCCGGCGGATCAGATCCACGTCCACCCGGTCGCAGGCGCGATTGCGCCGGGTCGCCCGGGCGAACCATTCGAGCGCGTCCGTCCTGCGCCCCTGCTGCAGCAGGAGCTCGCCCAACCGCTTGGCCAGGTCGGCTGATTCGGCACGGTCTTCGACCGCCTCGCGCAGGAGCTTCTCCGCGCGGGAGAAGTCGCCCGCGGACATGGCCAGATCGATGGCAGCGCGGCGGTAGCGGCGGGGCTGCGCCGGATGTCCCTGTCGCCATGCGTCCAACGCGGCACGCGCCTCGTCCCACGCCCCTGCACCCTGGAGCTGCTGGAACCGGGTCCACGCCGGCAGCCGGCCCGCCGCCCAAGCCGCATCCTGCAGCGCCCGGGCCTGGGCCGTGCGGCCGGTGGCCTGATCGAAGCGCGCGCGTTCCAGGTCCCATTCGGGAGAGAGTTCGACGAGCGTCTTGTACGCATCCTCGGCCAGCGCCGTCCATCCCTTGCCGTGGTAGACCTGCCCGAGTTCCCGGACCACCGACGGCGACCCCGGATAGAGCTCGATCGCCTGTTTCAAGAGATCCAGGGCCTGCTTCTCCTGCTTCTTCTCCCGCTGGTGATGCGCCAGGAGCACCAGCACGGCGTGGCTTTTCGGATCGACCTCCCGGGCCCGGCCGAGCAGATCGAGCGCCTCTTTGGTCAGGCGGCTCGCCGCATCGATGCCCAGTCGGCGCTCCCGCAAGCGCGCCTTGGCCACGCGCGTCAGCACGTAGACGCTCTCGGGATGCCCCTTGAGGAACGCGTCCCAGACCTCGCGCGCTTCGCGGATCCGGGCTTCGTGTTCGTAGGCCCGCGCCAGCCACAGGTACTTGGCCGGCATGGGCGCATCCATCTTTTCCAAGGCAGCGGAACTGCCGAAGCGAACGGGCCGGCTCAGCACGAATCCCCGCACGGCCCGGCAGGGCACGAGCGCATCCGCCTGGTACGCCGCGGCCTCGATGCCACTGGCTACGCCCCCGTCCAGCGCCAACCACCGCAGCGCGAAACCCGACGCAGCCGCGCACTTCACGAGCAGCGCGTTCACGCCAGCGTCGAGGCGGACGCGCACGGTGCGTTCGGACGTGGGGACCGCATACGCGTAATGGTCGCCGCGGAAGACGGGCACACCGTTCAGCCAGATCTTGAGCGCGGTCGGTCCGGCGACCGAGAGCACCACTTCGCGCGCCGCCTCCGTTTGCACGAGCGCCCACGCATACGCTGCAGCCCCGTAGGGGGTCGGCGGCAGCACTTCCCGCAGGAGCAAGCGCCCCCTGCGGCTGGCGGAGACATCCTTGTACACGCCCACCTCCCGGCCCGTGGCGTCTTCGTAGGCGTCCCTGTCCGGCTGCGATTCGGGTCCATCGTCTGCATCCAGCGCGAATCCCGCGGGATCGCGGAAAGGCCCGACCACGGCCGCGAACCGGCGCACGTAGCCATCGGCCGCTTCCATCGCGGCGGCCTTGTCGTAGGCGCGCCGCCGGAGCAACTCGGCGTGCACGATGTCGCCCGCGAGCCGGTGCACGGCGGGGTGGGTCTTGTCCTCCGCCCGGAGGCCCTGGGCGAGCTCGAAGAGTTCCCCCTCCCGGCCGAGCCCGCGGGCCAGGCGGACGAGGCGGCGCAGGAAGAACCGGCCCGCCCCGCCTTCCAGCGGCGCCGACAGCCACGCCTGTTCTTGCGCCGCCTTCCAGGCCCCCTCGAAGTCGGCCTGCATGCGGGCGGCCGCGAAGCGTCCCTCCAGGGTGGCCAGCAGGCCCGACGGCTTGTCGCCGCCGGGCTCGGCAAAGCGCTTGCCCGCCTCTTCGGCCTGGTTGTCGAGCAGGAGCTGCCAGGCATCGGGCACGGATTCGCCGGCGGGCAGCGCCGCCGCACACAGGCTCCACAGCCCCAACCCGCACAGGACCAGCAGTCGCTTCACGACGCACCCTCCTCATTGTCCCGGCCGCCACGCGTGCGCGCCCGCCTTGCCAGCCAGACGAACAACCCGGCCGCCACCGGCAAGGTCAACACCGCCAGAATCTGTCCACAGCGCAGGCCGGGAAACGCGCCCCAGTCGAGCAGCAAGGGGGTGTCGTCCCGAACGAACTCGATCAGGAATCGGAAGACCGAGTAGAACATCAGAAACACCAGCACGAGCATGCCGTCGCACCACCACGACCAGCGCTCGGACCAGCGCTCGATCACCAGGAGCGCGACAAACACGCCCAGCATGGCCGCCGTGGCGTAGAGCTGGGTGGGGTGCACAGGCGCCGGCAGCGCCTCGGGCAGGCGGCTGATGAGGTCCTGGTGCCCGGTCCGCTCGAGGATCGGGAGCAGCTTTCCGGTCTCGAGCAGCCCCAGGTGGTGCCCGTGTACGAGGCTCCCCTCGGGAAACACCACGGCCAGCGGAAAGCCCTCGGGCGCAACCCGCCCCCAGCAGCATCCGTTCAGAAAGCAGCCGATCCGGCCGATGGCCACGCCGATGGCCAT
>CAZBZG010000194.1:0-9241 GCA_964496245.1 uncultured Planctomycetaceae bacterium
TGGATGCCTTGCAGGCGGCTGCGGGCACCAGGTTCCTATGTCACGATCGACGACATCCTCTCCTGAAAAGACATAGCCCCCACAGCCCCCCCCGGCACGCGACTCATCCCGCGTGCCGGGGGGCGTCCTCCGGGTGTTGCCCGCATCTGAACCAGGTCGCGGGTTCACCCCGCGGGCTGTCGGGGGGCGTCCGTGCTGCGCATGTATTGGCCGGTCTGCACGAAGTAGAGGCCCGTCTCCGCGACCGGTTCCCGGGTGAGCGCGGTCCACGCGGTGGCATAGAG
This sequence comes from uncultured Planctomycetaceae bacterium, assembly GCA_964496245.1. Taxonomy (GTDB): domain Bacteria; phylum Planctomycetota; class SZUA-567; order SZUA-567; family SZUA-567; genus CAZBZG01. The sequence continues at coordinate 285 of CAZBZG010000194.1, forward strand.
CGCGAGCTGGCCTGCGTAACGCTCTGCGAGCGGCAGGACGTCCCCGCCCGGCGGCGCATCGGTCTTGTGGTCCACGATGACCCAGCCCGCGGGCTCCCGAAACGCCAGGTCCACCACGCCGCGCACGAGCACGGGCATGCGCGCGTCCGTTGACGTGTCCACAAAGGTGAAGGGTACCTCCACCAGGCAGGCCTCGGCCGCGCGTGCGCGCTGCATGAGGGGAGAGGCGAGCACCGACGCTACGGTGCGGACCGCTGTCTCGGCCAGGGACGCGTCCAGGCCGCGGTCGGCCAGGAGTTCGCGGGCGCGCGGCAGCAGGTTTGCGTCGGGCGCGCGCGTGGCGGTCTCGATCAGCGCGTGGATGACCTCGCCCCGTTCCGTGCCGTGCTCCCCCCAGGCGCTCTCGCCCAACAGCGCCGGAGCGGCCGGATCCGTGGGACCGGGCGCCTGGACAAAGGCTCCCGGCTGTGGCTGGCCCGCGGAGGACAGGGCGTAGTCTTTGGCGGCTTGCGCATCATAGGTGGGTGCGATGCACGTGCGCACGCGCGCAGCAGCTGCCGCGGTTGCGCGCTCCACGTCTTCCACCGACAGGTCCATGGTCTCGGTCGCTTCGGGCGGGGGCGGGTCTGCGGGCACGGGCAGTGCGGGCGCGCCGGCCAGCGCCTTCTGCAGGGCGGCCCACGGGCTGAAGTGCGGATGCTTGTGGCGCTCGCTCACGATCAGGGCGCTTCCCGCGCGGGTGGCAGCCACGTACAGCAGGCGGATCCGTTCCTGGTCCTGGAAGGCCTTTTCCTTTTTGGCCAGGTCTTCCCAGCCCGCGGGCCGGGCGAGCGTGCGCACGCCGTGATCGCCCCAGCGCACCTGCGCTGCGAGATAGCCCCGGGCCTCGTTGGCTGCGCGGTCCACGTGCAGGCCGGGCGGCGGATCGTACGCGCCCGCGGGATCGGCCAGGAACACGACCGGCGCCTCCAGGCCCTTGACCTTGTGGAGGTTCATGAGCCGCACCGCAGGCGCGCCCGTGGGGCGGAGCGGCGGTGCGTCGTGATCCAGGGATTCGTGCACCATCTGCCCCAGCCGGTCCGCGAGCTGCGCGGCGCTCCAGCACTCCGCCTGGGCCAGGCGGAGCAGTTCCACGGCCTTGCACAGCGCGCCCGCCTGCACGGAGCCGCCCGCCGAGGCGCAGGCGCGCACCCCCAGCCCCAGGTCGGCCACGATCCGCTCGATGGCGGCCACAGGCGGCTGCGTCATCAGCCAGTCGCCATACCGCGCGAGACGCTCGAACGCGTCGCGGAGAGGCGCGGCGTGCGCCGCGTCCAGGCCGTCGGGCACCTGCGCACGGGTGCGGAAGACACCGCCGGCCCGGCGAAAGGCGTAGAGCGATGCGTCGCTCACGCCAAAGAGCGCGCTGCGCAGCGCGCCCACCAGGAGCACGGGATTGTCCGGGTGGAGCACGGTCTGCAGGCACGCGTGGAGCAGGCGGATCTCCCCCATCTCCTGCAGCAGGGCCCCCCCGGACACTTCGAAGGGGATGCCGTACCGCTGCAGGGCGCGGGCGTATTTGCTGAGCGCCTGCTTGTTGCGGGTGACGATGAGGAAGTCGTCGTAGTCCGCGCGCGCCGGGACCCCTGCGGCCAGCTCTTCCTCGCTCCGCGTCACGGTCATGCCGCTCGCCTTGGCATGCCGAATGACGCGGGCCACGCTTTCGGTGTCGTAGGCCCGGATGGCGTCCTTGTCGGAACGCTCCGCGGGCACGGGCAGGCGATAGACGCCGTGGAGGGTTGCGGCCGGACCGTCCACGCGGCCGGGAGCCAGCGGCACGAACGCGGGCGATTCGGCCGTGGCGTCTGCGGGGAAGCGCGCGCCAAAGACCTCGTTGTTCCAGTCGATGAGCGGGCCTGTGGTGCGGAAGTTGGCCTGCAGGGAGAGCACGCGTCCGCCGGCGCGGTCGATACTGGCCTTGACCTCGTTGTAGGTGACGATGTCCGCACGCCGGAAGCGGTAGATGCTCTGCTTGGGATCGCCCACCACGAAGAGCGACCCCGGCCGGGGCGTGCACCTGCGCCAGTCGGTCTCCTCCGCGTCCGTGGCCGTGAGCAGCAGCATCACCTCCGCCTGGATGGGATCCGTATCCTGGAACTCGTCCACCAGCAGGCACTGGAACCGTGCCTGGAAGTGCCGCCGGATGTGCGGGTGTTCGCGCAGGAGCTGCGCGGCCCGGACGAGAAGTTCGGCGAACGTGAGGGCTCCGCGCGACGCGCGCATCGTCTCGTAGCGGTCTGCCGCGCAGGCAAGGATCTCCAGGACGAGCGCGTAGCGCTGCGCGTACCACGCTTCGAGAGTCGGCTGGACCCACTCCTTGCGAAAGGTCTTCCACCGGGTCTGCTCCTCTTTGGCGAGAGCGGCATGGTCGCTGCGCACGGCACGGCTCATGGAGGGGGGGCGCTTGTCGAAACGCTCGAGAAAGCGCATGAGTTCGGCGGGGACCGCGAAGTCCACGTGCCGGCCCACCGTGGCCAGGTGGCGGTAGACCGTTGTCAGCCGGTCCCGCCCTTCGTCCGCGGGACAATCGGGCGCCACGCCGGCGATGTGTTCGTAGTACTGCCTGGCGGCGTTTTGCAAGGCGTTCCAGTCGGGCAAATCCACGGCCGGCGTCGGCCACGCGTCCACGTCCGGATAGGCGGTATAGGCGTGGAAGGCGTCCGCGAGGTCTTCCATGCGCAGCCCCAGGTCATCCAGGCGGCGGAGAATCCCTTCGCCGTCCCCGGCCAGGAGCCCGGCGCTCCAGTCGTTCCAGGCCTCTTCCCGGAGCAGGCGCTCCTCCTCTTCGCCCAGCTCGCGAAAGGCCACGTCCACCCCGGCTTCCACGGGTCGTTCGCGCAGGAGCCTCGCGCAAAAGCTGTGGATCGTGCCGATGAGGCACTGCTCCACGTGATCCAGGGCCTCCCGGAGGCGGGCCCGTTCGCCGTCCTGTTCTGCGTCCCGGAAGGCGCGCTCGAGCGCCACCTGGAAGCGCGCGCGCAGCTCGGCTGCCGCCTTCTTGGTGAAGGTGATGGCTGCGAGCTTGGAGACCGGGCACGTGCCCGTGCGCACGAGCGCCACCATGCGGCCCACGAGGCAGGTGGTCTTGCCCGTGCCCGCCGCAGCTTCCACAAGCATGGTCGTGTCCAGGGCCGTGCGGATCTGGTCCCGCGCATGTTGGTCCGGCAGTCGGCTCGTGCTCACGTCAACACCTCGGTCATGCGTCGTCCGCTTCCGACGGTTCATAGCCCCGCACAGTGCGCAGGGGCTGGAGCATCTCGTTTTCCGGATTCGCAAGCTTGCGCTCGGCCTGGATCCGTGTCGTGTCCACGTGTACGAACGCCGGGCGCCAGTCCTCGCTGTGGCGATAGTCCTCGGCAGCCGGCGAGGCAGGGAAGCAGCCGGTTGCCATGAGCCGGCACAGGTTCTCCACCACAGCCATGCCGCCGGCCAGTTCTTCGACCGGCCAGGCGATGCGTTCTGCATACCCGCGCGTGCTCGGGAAGTAATAGCCGCAGGCGACCACGCGCGCATTCGTCCGGTCGATGGCCCGGAAGCGCGCTTCGACCAGCCGGGCGTACAGGATGTTCTGCACGCGCCGGCCGCCGTCAAAGGGGTCGGACGCGCGGTAGCTGGCGCCGGAGCCGGTCTTGTAGTCCCAGATCACGTGGTCCGTGCGCGCGTCCGCGCGCTGGTCGACCCGGTCGACGCGGCCGCGCACGTGGATCGTACGGCCGCCCGGAAGCGTCAGGGGCACGGCGTCGCGAATGTCGAGCTCCGTGCCCTCGCCCAGCGGCTCCAGGCCGATGGACGCTTCGAGGTACACGGGCCGGGCCTCGGCCGCGTGTTGCGCTTCGGACCGCAGGAACACGCGCGCGGAGTCGCGAAGCTCGCGCACCTCGCGTTCGAGCACCCGGGGGGCGGGCGGGAACATCTCCTGTTCGGCCGCGGCCACGTGCTCGTCCACGATGCGGTCGAGGAGCGCGGCGTGCCGGTCGACGTCGGGCGATTCGCCGGCCCGGGTCAGGTGCAGGTAGAACGCCCGGAATACGCTGTGCAGGAGACGTCCCCGCTCCAGGGCGTCCAGCCACGCGTGGGGATCCGGCTCGTACGCTTCGGGCGGTGCGAGGCCCAGGACGTGTTGGAAGAAGAACGCCTGCGGGCATCGGCCGAAGAGCTCGAGCTGGCTGGCCGACAGGATCCGCCCGCCGGGGCTCGCGGGATCCAGGGCTGCGCCCGCGTCCGGCACGTACCCGTCGTAGGCGGTGAACCGGTCGCTCGCCCGTTCCCGTGATGCTTTGTAGCCGCGGCCGAGATGCGGGAAGCAGCGTCCCACGAGATCCGGCAGATCCCGGACCGTCTGGCCGGTGGAGAGACGCCAGAGCCACCAGTCCGTGCCGCTCGGACACTTGCTCTCTGCGGACGGCGCAAACGAGGCCGGCGGCGCGAGGTCGCGGATCAAGTCTTCCTGCGTGCCGTCGGGCCGGCCATGGAGAATGCGATACGCGTCCAGGAAGACCGCACTCGGAAACAGCTCCCGGTCGTCAGCCAGATCGTAGCACGAATGGCTGAGGGTGACCGTGCCGCGCAACCGCGCGAGCAGGTCGCGAAAACCGCGCACCTTGTCCGCCAGCCGCGTCTGGGCTGTGGGCAGGTCCTTCTGGAGGCGCCTGCCCACGGGCGTACGCTCGCTGTCGAGCAGCACCGGATCCTGCAGGCCGGCGCCGGGGAAGCGGCTGTCGTCCAGGCCCACGACATACGTGTGGGGCCGTCCGGAGTGGCCGCCCAGCAGCAGGGGCGCCACGTAGAGGCAGCCCGGCCGCGGGCCACGGCCGCCCACGCTCAACCGCGCCAGGAGTTCCTGCAACCGTTGGCGCATGTCGAGCGAGGTGTCTGCCTGCTGGAGCGCCTCGGCCAGGGCGCGGACCTCCTTGGCCAGCCGCTCGGCTGCATAGGCGTCCAGCTCGTTCGCCTTGCGCGTGTGCGCGGACAGGAACGTCAACGTGCAGTCGAGCAGCGTTGCGGCCGCAGCGTCCGGGCCGGGTGTGGTCGCGAGCAATTCGCGCACCAGGTCGCGCAGCAGGCCCAGCGCCTGCATCCGCCTCTCCAGGGCGTGCACCTCCTGCTCCTGCTCGTCCGGCGCGTCCGGGGCGGGGACTTTTCGTACGTGGGCCAGGCGGCGCTCGCAGGCCTTGAGCGCTTGCGCGAGCTTCTCGACGTAGGCCGCACGGCTGTTGCCGATGGCCACGGTGCGGAGCTGGCTGGCGAGCTGGTCGCAGACGTATGCGTCGTCTGCTCCCGGCGGCAGCGCGAGAAGCCGGTCCTGGAGCATGCTTGCGAGGGTGGCCTGGGGCAGGTCTTCCGCCTGCCAGTCCAGCCACGCGGCCAGCGCGCGGCCGGGCCGGGAGTAGCCGACCGGGATGCCTTCCTCAAAGGTGACCGGGATGCGGTCTTCTGCGACAAGGGATTGCGTGAGTTCGTACAGGAGCGGCACATAGGTCGCATGGTCGGTGTGCAGGATTTCGACCTGATCGAAAGGGATTCCGCCTTGCGCGCACCGGCGCAGGACCTCGCGGATCTCGTTGACTGCGCCCACTGCGCACAACAGTGCGGCTGTGCCGTCGTACAACGGGGCGGCGGACGGGGTCTGCGCTGAGGCGAGGCGTGCGCGATCCGTGTGGTCCTCGGACGGCGGGGGGGCGGGCCTGTCGAAGTTGATGCGACACGCTTCGGGAAAGGCCTGGAGGAGATCGCGTTCGAGGGGACGCACCTCGAGATCCCCGGGGACGAGCAGGAGCAGGCCGGAGGGGAGGGCGCTCTCGTCCTGGCGCACGCGGTCGTCCGCCAGGCGCAGGACCGCGGCTGCGTCCGCCAGCTGCCGCGCCTTCAGCTCCTCTTCGTAGCCGGCGAGCAACGCGCGGATCTCCTCGCCCTTGGCGCGGACCTCGAAGTCCCGGGGCTCCAGGTCTTCGGCCCGGATGCCGGCGAGGCGCAGGTCGCCGAGCGCGCGGGTGAGGGTCTGGATCAATCCGTAGCTGGGCACGACCTGGGAGAGGTAGCTGTGGGGACTGTCCCGCAGGCCGGCGAGGAGCTGTTCCACCAGGAATTCCTGGCCGTAGCCCCGCAGGATCGACCGTCCCTGCGCCTGCAGGGCGGGGGCGGCCAGGTCCATGGCCAGGTTTTGCAGGGTCTTCACCCGCACGTTGAGCACGGGGCTGCCCGCGCGGGCCTCTGCGTCCAGCCACTGCATGCCGATGCGCCGCGTGGGCGCGAGCAGCCATGTCTCGGCGAGCCGCTGCTCCTCGAGCAGGTGCGTCAGGGACGGATCGCTCATGTCTCTCGCTTCTTTGGGCTGCGCCTTTGTCGGGACCGCCCGCGCTTGCGCCCGCGGATCTGTGCCAACGGATCCACGAACGCCGGAACCCTGCGCGGGCGCGGTCGAGCCTTGCGCGCAGGCTAGTCCCCCACGGCGTGTTCGTCAATACCGGACGTGGTCGATCCGCGAACGCGGGCGACGGCGGATCTGCCTGGGCCGCGTGTGGCGGTTGTCCGACCCGTCGCCGGCTGCGACCAGCTACTCGGTTTCCGGAGCCGGCGGCACGGTTCGGCGGTACATGTAGTAGAGGGTGATCCCCGTGGCGACCATGGCGAGGTTGAAGAGGTAGAGAAAGAGCACCCAGGTCCAGCCGTCCGGCCGGGTCACGTTGAAGAGCGCACCGGACACATATCCCGTGAAGACCAGCCACATGAAATGGATGGACTGGCCCTCGACGCGCTTGACCCGGAGCGTGTTGCGGTTCATGATCGGCCACGAACAACCGAAACATATGAGCATGATGGCTTCGAAGATCTGGGGCAGTTCCATCGAGCCTCCTTGGACGACATCCCCTCTCCGCGAGCCGGGAGAAGCGAGAAACGCGGATGAGAACGCGGGATGGAAGACCGGCTGCATCCGCCCCAGGGAGAGAACCCTACTGCAGCCCGATCGGTCCGTCAAGCGCGAAACCGCCCTCGTGACGAGTGCGCCCATCGCCCGACGATCGTTTCACGCTGCTGCGTACGGTGCACCGTCCGGTTTCGCATCGCGGCTCACGCGGACGCGTCTCAGCTCGCGCCTACCAGGTGGTACGCCCTTCGTGCACCGATCCGACAAAGGTCATGCTGCGGATGAGGGACGCGAGATCCGTCAGGCGTTCGAAGATGGACAGCGCCGCCTGGAACATCTGTGCGTACGGGACGCGCAGCGAGGTCAGGCGCGGTGCGTGATCCACCAGGGACGAGATGCCCTCGTATCCCATGATCCCGACATCTTCGGGCACCCGGACACCCTGCCGGCGCAACTCGTCGAGCACCCAGACGGCGCGGAGATCCGAGTCGACGAAGATGGCGTCGCACGGTAGGCCGCGCTGGGCGATGTCCCGAGTCGCTACGGCCGCGCAGGACGGTGAGGAGGGAACGCGAAGGACGGATTCCGGAGCAAACGAGACGCCCTGTTCCTCCAGGGCCCGGCGATAGCCGGCCAGGGAAATCTCGCCCCACGGTTCGTCCGAGCCCACGTAGGCGATGTTGCGGTGGCCGCGTTCGAACAGGTATTGCACGGCGATCGTGACGGCCGCTTCCCGGTCATGGCCTACGGCCAGGCAGTCCATGGGCTTGCGCGGGATGCCCACAATCGCCACCGGCACCCGCTTGCGTTGGATCAAGGCGTCCAGCAAGGCCCGCGGCTCCTGGGTATGGTGGAAGAAGATTCCGTTGTACGCTTCATACGCGGCGATGTCCTCCGGCGCCTTGTCGGTCAGCGGCACGGTCTTGATCGACCCTTCCCACCGGTCGCCCGTAGCCTGGAAGAAGTTCATCACCAGGTTCTGGACCGCCTGGCAGTAGTCGGGATTGTGGGTCGAGCTGTCCGCGCCGACCCCCGGGAGGACCAGGCAGGCGGACTTGGGCCGCTTCTCGGTCTTTCGGGGGCCCCAGAAAGTGCCTTTGCCCTGGATGCGATGGATCACCTTCGCTCGTTCCAGTTCCGCCAGCGCCTTGAACGCGGTCAACGAAGAAACGCCCGTCGCTTGGGCGAGTTCGTTCTGGGACATCACCTTGTCGCCCGCGGAGACGTTGTTCTCCCGCGCCCAGGCGAGAAACCGTTGTTTGGCCAGATCGCGTTTGCTCGTTCGCTGGATATCCATTTGCGGATCGTCCGTTGCGGGGGACGGGAGATCTACTTTTCGCCGCTCGGGGCCCCCCACAGCCGGACATCGCTCAACCGGCCGCAGAAGAACTGGTTGTTCTCCATGGCGAAGTAGTGGTCCCTGTGCACCAGCTCCAGCGGGCCGTCGTGGCAGCGGATGTCCGCATGCCCGCCGAGGATCATGTTCCCCTTGTGCTTGGGCAGGGACGCGCCGATGACCGCCGGCGATTCCTTTTCGTCGAGAACGAAGCGGATCTTCACCGGCGTCGGGCCCTTCGTGTCTTTGCTCTTTTTCGTTTCGGTTTCGGCGCTGCCGGCGGTGCCCTTCTGGCCGGCGCCTTCGAGCTTGAGAATGGCGGGAAGCGCCGCCTCCTGTTCCGTGGGGTCGCCTTCCAGCAGTCGCTTCGCCCGGCGCGCTTCCAGCATGGTCCGGGCCTCTTCCTTGGAGACGGGCGCCATGGTGAAGTCCAGGGTGTGCCAGGTGTCCGCCTGGATCCCGTCTGTGCGAGACCAGCCGCCGTCCCAGCCCCACCTCGTCGACCAGGCGCCCGCATAGAGCGTGCTCCCGTCCAGGTAGATGCTGATGCCGTTCTTCAGGTCCCCCTCGGCATAGAGAACCTGTCGTCCGGTTGTGGACGCGGGGCGGAAGGACAGCTGCAGTCTGCGTGTGTCTGACGCCGGGGCGAAGTTCAACCGTCGGCTGTTAGGCAGATAGACCCTGCCGATCTCGCCGTCAAGCTGGAGGACCCGGCCC
>CAZBZG010000195.1:0-9209 GCA_964496245.1 uncultured Planctomycetaceae bacterium
GAACAGCCGGCCCCCGAACCGCGCCCGCAACCGCCGCAGTGGCAGACGGTCTTCAACGCCAAGGACCTCACGGGCTGGCACCACGCCGGCCGGGTCTTTGTGGAGGACGGCACCCTGGTGAGCGAGAACAACGGCGATGCATACCTGCCGGCCGACTGGAAGGCCTTTGACCTGCGCTGCGAACTCAAGACCCAAGGGCTCGAAGGCACCCACGGCCTAGGTCTCAAGCTCGCGCACGCGGGCATGGGCCGCGGCAGTCCGCACCGACTGACGCTCCTCTTCCACGGCGACGGCGATCTGCACGTACGCGCGGGCGGCAAGCGCCTCTGGCGGTCGGGCAGCCGCACCTTCCCGCTCGACAGCTGGTTCCGCCTGGGCGTCACCCTCACCCGCGATCACCTCCGGATCCAACGCAACGGCGAATCCGTGGGCGAGGTCGACGTCTCGTCCGTACCCGAACAAGCCGGCGGGCTCTACTTCTACAGCTCCGGCCGACACAAGGGGTATCTGCGCAACGTGCGCGTGCGCGTCCACGACCCGGCTGACCCGGCCGAGAAGGCCGAGGTGTTCTGACGGCTGCGGAGAACGCGGGAGGCGGGATCGGGATCGAAGCGGCCGCCCAGCGAGGCAAACCTCACAGCCGACGACCCGGAACTCTGGCAGCGAAACCGCCGCATGTCAGGTGCCATGCCCACCCCTGGGTGGGCATGCGACTGCTCTTCTTCGCAAAATGACGCGCGGATCATTGCCGCCTGACAGGGAAGAGGCATGCCCACCCAAGGGTGGGCATGGCACCCTGCCGTGCACGGCGCCTGGCCTTCACGTCCGGTAGATCTCTCCCTCGCGGTACTTGGCCCAGGCGGTCTCGAACCAGGTATCGCTCTCAGGCATGGGCCGGCAGTCGACCCAGGCGTGTTCGAACGCGTCGCCCGCGGGCCGGGTCTCCTGGACCTTTGCGCGGAAAGCCTCGTCCTCGGGCGCGAAGCGCCAGTCCTCGCCCAGCCGCTCGTGCGCAGGGGTGCCGTCGGGCGTGAGGACCAGCGCCGACCCGCGGCTGCCCACGCCGCTCTGGATTGCGAAGCGCACGGCCTCCAGGTACGCGAGGTGCGCGTAGCAGAGCTGGCGGTTGCGCACCGCCTCGATGCGACCGGCGGCCGTGTCCGCCCGGCACGCTTCGGTCTTGAGCCGCGCCCACTGCGCACGCGCTTTCTCCACCGCCTCCTCCAGCGCTTCGTCCGACCGGATGTGCGCGCCCGCTTTGCTCATGCGCGCCTGGAACGCTTCGCGCTCGGCCTCCCACGGCGTGTTGGCCGTCGCGCATCGGTCGAGGAAGCCGAAGAGGTGGGCGGCTGCCGCCTGGGCGGCCGCCTGGAACGCTTCAGGGGAAAGCGACGGCTCTGCGTAGACGTGCGCGATGCGGTCGGCTGCGCGGAAGCCCGCGACCTGGCCGCTGTTCAGGGCCGAGCCCCCTGGCCGGCGCACGCCGTGACTGCCGTTCACCTCGCCCACGGGAAACAGGTGCGCGATGGAGAGCGACTCCCACCAGTGGTCGGCGGCCAGACCGCCGTTGTTGTGCTGGGCGCAGACCGCGACTTCGAGCGGCTCGGTACGGATGTCGATGCCGTGATCCAGGTAGAGCTCGATGGCGCCGGGGTTCATCTTGGCGAGGCGCGCGATGGGCGTATCCAGCAGCGCGTCCGAGTTCTCCAGGTACGTCCGGGCCTCGTCGCTCAACGCGTCGAACGCGAACCCGTCGGGGTTCTCCCGGGAGTCCAGGAAGACGCGCCTGCCCTTGAGCACGGTCTCGATGTAGACGAGGATGTCCACGATGGACGAACCGCCCACCACCTTGCCCGCGTCGAACGGCCACTGGTAGCCCTTGAGGAAGACCATGGAGTGCATGGCGCCGGGGCTGGCGAACGCTTCGCCGAGAAACTCGCGCGCATCGCTCGTGCCGTCGGCGTCGGTGCTGATGAACCGCGGCACCACCTGCATGTAGGTGCCCGAGACGTTCCACCGGAACTTGGTAGACGCCAAGCCGTACTGGCTCTCGGGCAGGCCCTGGGCTGTGGCGCCGGCGAGCAGGGCGAGGCCGATCGCGCCCGTGTGCACCTCCGGATAGACCGAGGTCTTGTAGAGTCCGCCCGGCCCGCCCACGGCAAAGACCACGTTCTCCGCCTGGATGGCCTCGACCCGGGCTTCGTCGTCGAGCACGAGCGCGCCCGCCGCGCGGGGCCGCCCCTGTTCTTCGACCGTGAGCAGCGACGCCACGTTTACGCGCTCGCGCACGGCGATGTCCCGCCGCTCGGCCTCGCGGATCAGGGCGCGGCACATCTCGCGCGAGGTATAGGGGCCGATCGAGGTGGCCCGCTGGCGCGGGTCGTGGTCGGTCTTGTAGCCCACGAACTGGCCGAACGCATCCTGCGGAAAAGGCACGCCGAGCTGCACGAGATGGAGAAAGGCGCGCGCGGACAGGCTCGCCTCCACCAGCGCGAGGTCGCCGTGCATGCCGCCGCCCGCGAAGAAGTTGTCCGCCAGGATGCGGGGCGCGTCCGGGTCGTCGTCGCAGAGGTTCAGCTTGTAGTAGGTCTGCTTGTCCGAGCCCGTGTTGATGGAAGTGCCCATCTCCAAGCCTTCGGAGACGACGAGCACGTCCTCCACGCCCTGCACCGCGAGCTGCACGGCCGCGTTGAGCCCGGCTGCACCCGATCCGATCACGAGCGTGTGCACGCGCGTCAGCGGAATCGACCGCTCCTGGCCGTCGGGGGCACAGAACGTGAGCGTTTCGTTCGGCATGGGTGGCCTCCTGCGTTGCGACCCGTGACAGTTGGTGGTCCGGCGGAAGCCGGACCCTCCGTTTTCAAAGGGACGCGCCATTCGACAGGCTCATGGCCCTGAGCGAAGTCGAAGGGCTTCTGCGCGTTTGGCGCGACTGGGACCCCTCACAACCGCTGCGTAGTCAGTCCGCCGTCCACGTGGATGACCTGCCCGGTGGAGTAGGCCACGTCGCCGCGGGCGAGCATGGCGGCCGCGCGGCCCACGTCGCCGGGCTGGCCCCAGCGCTTCTGGATGCAGAGGCCGTCGGCGATCAGCTTGTCGTACTTGTCCTTGACCCCGGCGGTCATGTCCGTCTGGATGATGCCGGGCCGGATCTCGTAGACCGGGATGTCGTACTCCCCGAGGCGCGCGGCAAAGAGCTGGGTGGCCATGCTCACGCCCGCCTTGGAGATGCAGTACTCGCCGCGGCTCGGGCTCGCCACCGTGGCCGAGATGGAGCTGATGTTGACGATGCAGCCGGCAAAGGCCTGGTCCGCTTCCTTCTGCTCGATCATCCAGTTGGCCGCCGCCTGGGTCAGGAAGTACGGCCCCTGGAGGTTGATGCGGATGAGCCGCTCGAAGCTCTCCTCGGTCGCCTCCAGGATGTCGGCGCGCACCTTGGGCGCCACGCCCGCGTTGTTGACGAGCACGTCCAGCCGGCCGAAGGTCTCGCGAATGGCCTCCAGCATCCACGCGCGCGCGTCCGCGTCCGAGACGTCGGCCTTGCAGTAGAGCGTTTCCGCCCCTTGCGTGCGCAGGCTGTCGAGCGCCTCGGCCACCACGTCCTCCTCGTGCACGTCGCAGACCGCGATGTCATAGCCCTCGCCGGCCAGGCTGCGGGCGATGCCGAGGCCGATGCCGCGTCCTGCGCCGGTCACCAGCGCTACTCGTTTGCCGCTCATGTCGCTCTCCCTCACAGGTCGAAGTCCGATTTGCGCCGTTGACGGCATTGATGTCGTCGGGCTTGTTGCAGACAAAAGCTGCAGGGGCCCTGCGGACTCCAGGGCCACCGGTCGGGCACCATCCTTTGCATTCTTGCGCCCCGGCGGAACCCTGTCAAGGGAAAGCGATCAAGCGGCGTGGTCTCGGCGCCGCGCTCCCGGATTTGGGGTTTCCACCTCCGCGGGATTCCGGTATAGTGTCCGCTCTGCAAACGAACGCATTGACCCGATTTCGGAGGACCCCCCGTGGAAACGCGCACCATCGGCATCATCCTGAACGGCGTCACCGGGCGCATGGGCACCAACCAGCACCTCGAGCGGTCCATCCTGGCCATCCGCGATCAGGGCGGGATCCGCGTGTCCGACGACCTGACGCTCATGCCCGACCCCATCCTCACCGGCCGCAACCCCAACAAACTCCAGGCCCTGGCCAACCGCTACGGTTTGGATCGCTACACCACGGATCTCCAGCAGGCCTTAAGCGACCCGCAGAACGAAGTCTTCTTCGATGCGTCGAGCACGCCCCTGCGCGCCACGTTCGTAAACATGGCGATCGAAGCCAAGAAGTCCATCTACTGCGAGAAGCCCACGGGCGTGGACACGGCCGAGGCCCTGGGTCTGGCCGAACGGGCCGAAGCGGCAGGGCTCAAGAACGGCGTGGTCCAGGACAAGCTGTGGCTGCCGGGCATGCGCAAGGTCCGCATGCTCCAGAGCCAGGGCTTCTTCGGCGACCTCTTCGCCGTGCGGGCCGAGTTCGGCTACTGGGTCTTCGCGGGGCACATCCCCGATCAGCCGCCCCAGCGCCCGAGCTGGAACTACCGCGCCGAAGACGGGGGCGGCATTCTGCTCGACATGTTCTGCCACTGGCGGTATCTGATCGACAACCTCTTCGGCAACGTCAGCCGCGTGCTGGCCCACGGCGCCACGCACATCCCCGAACGCGTGGACGAAGCCGGCAAGCCCTACAAGGCCACGGCCGAGGACGCGGCCTACGCCATCTTCGAACTCGACAACAACGTGGTCTGCCAATTCAACTCCTCGTGGTGCACGCGCGTGCGGCGGGACGACCTTTTGACGCTGCACATCGACGGCACGCTCGGCTCGGCTGTGGTAGGCCTGCGCGACGCCTGGACCCAGGCCGCGGGCGAAACGCCCAAGCCGGTCTGGAACCCGGACATCGAGCAGCCCATCGACTTCTACGAGACCTGGCAGAAGGTGCCGGACAACGTCGACTACGACAACGCCTTCAAGATCCAGTGGGAGCTCTTCCTCCGCCACGTGGCGCTCGACGAGCCGTTCCCCTGGTCCCTGCGCGAAGGCGCCAAGGGCGTGCAGCTCGCCGAGCTCGGCATGCAGAGCTGGAAAGAGCGGACCTGGCTGGATGTGCCCGGGTTGTAGGCCGTCCGTACAGCGATCTCTCGCAAAGACGCCAAGGGCGCCAAGAAGACCGACGGGAGGGGCGTCCCAGCCCTCTCGTGCCGAGCAATCGACTGCCGCTTGACCAGGCATCCGCTTCGGGGGCCTGCAGGCCCGCCCTTCTTGGCGTCCTTTGCGGCTTGGCGAGAGACAAGGCCGCCGTCCTGCGCCCCCTCTGTCAAGGAGCCCGATCCCATGCCCGCCTCCACGCTCACCGATCTCTCGCGCCTGGCCATCCACACCATGACCCACAAGCCGTGGTCGCTGGCCGCGTGCATCGACCACTTCACGGCCGCCGGGGTGCCGGGCATCACGGTCTGGCGGAACAAGATCGAAGAGGTGGGGCTGGACGAAGCCGCGCGCATGCTCGCCGCCTCCGGGCTGCAGGTGGTCGCGCACGTCCGCGGCGGGTTCTTCCCCGCGTTCGCGGAAGCCGACCGGCAGAAGGCGCTCGACGACAACCGGCGCTGCCTGGACGAGGCCGCGGCCATCGGCGCGCCCATGGTGGTACTCGTCTGCGGGGCCGTGCCGGGCATGCCGCTGGCTGAGGCGCGCAAGCAGATCGCCGACGGCATCGCCGCCTGCGTCGACCACGCAGAAAGCTGCGGAGTCAAACTCGCGATCGAGCCGCTCCACCCCATGTACGCGGCCGACCGGTCGGCTGTGAACACCATGGCCCAGGCCCGGGCCATCTGCGAGGCGCTCGAAAGCCCGTGGGTCGGCATCGCGTGCGACGTCTACCACGTCTGGTGGGACCCCGATCTCGAACGCGAAATCCGCCGCGCGGGCGAGCAGGGAACGCTCCTCGCGTTTCACGTCTGCGACTGGCGGGTCGACACGCGACATCTTCTCACCGACCGCGGCCTCATGGGCGAAGGCTGCATCGACCTGCCCACCCTCCGGGGCTGGGTGGAAGACGCGGGCTTCACGGGCTGGCACGAGGTCGAGATCTTCAGCGAAACCCGCTGGGCCTCGGACCAGACCGCCTACCTCGAAACCATCAAGCAGGCCTACCTCGCGCACGCGTGAGCGGCGCAGCCCATCGACGGTTCCGGCGGGATGCAACTCCCATCGCGCTCCCCTGCCGGACGCGCGCCGATCTCGAACCGACGGAACCGGCCTGCGCCAGCGCAATTCCCAAGCAAGACTTCGCTTGACTGCTCCGCAATGCCGTGCTAGAGTGCCTCTTGCAGGCAGGGACGTTTGCGGGCCCGGACCCTCTCCCTGTAGGGCCCGCACGAGGCCAGACCATGGCCGCAGAGAAGCCGACCTACGAGGAACTCCTGGCACGGTGCGAACGCGCCGAGGCCATGCGCTCCCGCACCGAGCGCATCGCCCACATGGGCAGCTGGGAATGGGACGTCGAGAGCGACACGGTCACCTGGTCAAACGAGCTCTTTCGCATCTTCGGCCGCGAGCCGGGCGGGCGGGCACCCTCCTTTGCCGAGCACCCCGATCTCTATGTGGCCGAAGACATGGAACGTCTGCGCGGAGCGGTCACCCGGTGCGTGAAGGCTGGGACCCCCTACGAACTCGAACTGCGCGCCAAGCGCGCGGACGGCGAGATCCGGCACTGCATAGCGCGCGGACAGCCGGAGACGGATGTCAGGGGCCGGGTGTACCGCCTGGTGGGCTCGTTCCAGGACATCACCGAGCGCAAGCGGGCGCAGAAGGAAATGGAGAGTCTGTTCAGCCTGTCGCTGGCCATGATCTGCATCGCCGACATCCAGACCGCCACTTTCACGCGGGTCAACCCGGCCTTTACGGACATTCTCGGCTACGAAGCGGAAGAACTCCTCAGCCGCCCGTTCGTCGACTTCGTCCACCCGGACGACGTGGAACCGACCCGGCGCATTCTGGAGGACCGCCTTCAGCGCGGGGAGAAGGTGATCCATTTCGAGAATCGGTACCGCCACAAGGACGGCTCCTTTCGCTGGATCTCCTGGGTCTCCCATCCGCGATTGGAAGAGGGACTCGCCTACGCGGTCGCGATCGACGTCACCGAGAAGAAACGGGCCGAAGCGGACCTGCGGGAGAGCGAGGAACGCTTCCGGACCCTGATCGAGAATCTGCCGGCCGGCACCTTCCTCCACGACCTTGACGGCACCTTTCGGATGGTCAATGCCGCAGCCTGCAAGAACACCGGCTACAGCCGCGACGAGCTCCTCGGGATGTCGGTCGCCCACATCGACCCGGAGAGCTTCAGCCGGGACGACCGGAAGGGGCTCTGGAAACGCCTCAGAACCGGCGAATCCGCGACCTTCGAATCCACGCACGTGCGCAAGGACGGATCCCGCTATCCCGCGGAGCTGCACTTGAACGGGATCGTGCTGGACGGAGAGCCGGTGATCCTGCCCGTGGCATTCGACATCACCGAACGCAGGCAGGCCGAAAAGGCCCTCCGCGAGAGCGAGACGCTCTTGGAAGAGACCGGCCGCATGGCCCGCGTCGGCGGCTGGGAGGTGGACGCCCGCACCCGGGAGTTGACCTGGACCACGGAGACCTACCGCATCCACGAGGTGCCCTTGGACCGGAAGCCGCCCTTCGAGGAGGCGATCGAATTCTTCCATCCCGACGACCGCCCAAAGCTGACGGAGGCCGTCGGCCGCGCCCTGGAAGAGGGCGAAGGCTACGACATGGAGCTGCGCTTCATCACCGCCAAGGGACGGGAACTGATCACCCGGACCCGGTGCACGCCCATCGTTGAAGATGGCGAGGTCGTCAAACTGCGCGGCACCTTCCAGGACATCACCGCGCAGAAGGAGATGCAGGACCGCCTGAGCCAGATGGAGAAGATGGATGCGATCGGCCAGCTCGCCGGCGGCGTGGCGCACGACTTCAACAACCAGCTCGCCGGCATCATGGGCTTCGCGGACATGCTGGCCCACCGGCTCGAGGACCCCCGGCTCAGGAAGTACGCCGAGAACATCGTCGCAGCCTCCAAACGCAGTTCCGATCTCACCCAGCAGCTCCTGGCGTTCGCCCGCAAGGGGCAGTACAAGAAAGAGCCCTTGGACCTCCACAAGACCGTGCACGACGTGGTGACGATCCTGGAACACACGATCGACCCGCGCATCACTACCCGCCAACTGCTTTGTGCCAGCCCCGCAGTTACCACCGGCGACCCGTCCCAACTGCAGAATGTTGTCCTCAATCTGGCGATCAACGCCCGCGACGCCATGCCCGAGGGAGGCGAGCTCATCTTCGAGACCGCCAACACCCGATTGGAGCGGGACTACTGCGACGCCGTTCCCTACGACATCGCGCCGGGCCATTATGTGCGGCTCTGCGTGACCGACTCCGGTGTGGGCATGGATGCCGAGACGCAGGCACATGTCTTCGAACCCTTCTTCACCACCAAGGACGTGGGCAAGGGCACGGGCATGGGGCTGGCCGCCGTCTACGGTACGGTCAAGAACCACGGCGGTTCGGTCAACGTCTACTCCGAACCGGGCCGCGGCACGAGCTTCCGCGTCTATCTGCCCCTGGAGGAGGACGCGGCGCGCGAGCTCGGTCCCCCTCCGGCCGCGGCCCCGTTGTCCGCGAAGCCGCTCCGCATCCTGGTGGTGGACGACGAGGAGATCTTCCGGAACATGGCCTGCGAGATGCTCCGGGACGCCGGGCACCGGGTGGATACTGCCGCTGACGGCACGGCGGCCGTGGAGCACTACCGACGGCGCTGGCGCGAGACAGACCTGGTCATCCTGGACATGGTCATGCCGCAGATGGACGGCAAGGAAGCCTTCCGCCGCATGAAGGAGATCGACCCCGCCGTTCGCGTGCTGCTCGCCTCGGGCTATAGCATCAACGGCACGGCCAACGAGCTTTTGGCCGAAGGCGTGCACGGTTTTCTGCAGAAGCCGTTCTCGCAGGCCGAGCTCGACCAGGCCGTGGAGATAGAGGGACAGATACCATAATCAACCGGCCAACCGCTTTCCGCGTGGTTACTTCGGCTTGGGACCAGGCTTGCGACGGGCCAGGGAGCGCCCCAGAGCCTTCTCCAAACGCTCAACAAAGGACCCGCTTCCCAGAGGG
>CAZBZG010000196.1:0-9202 GCA_964496245.1 uncultured Planctomycetaceae bacterium
ATCCTCGCGCAGGTTGTAGAGCTCCACGTGGCCGTCCTCGAAGAACTCGATCAGCTTCCAGTCGCCCGCGACGACTGAGGCGGCCGGCGCGCCGCCCTGGTTGGAGTAGTGCGGGTAGTGCCAGAACACGGCCGCGCGGTCGAGTGACGCGTTGCCGGCGAAGAGCGGTACGAGGCTGATGCCGTCCGCGTGCTGCTCGGGCATGGCGTCGAGACCGCAGGCCTCGAGGATCGTGGGGAAGAAGTCGCAGGACGTGACGTTCTCCTCGGCGATGCTCCCCGGCTGGATGCGGCCCGGCCAGCGCATGAGCTGGCAGACGCGCGTGCCCCCTTCGTAGTTCCAGCCCTTGCCCTCGGCGCACGGGAAGTTGCAGGTGGGCGCACCCTCGGCCGTGGAGAGGCCGCCGTTGTCCGAGGTGAAGACGACGATGGTGTCCTCTTCGAGTCCCTCGCTCTTCAGGGTCTCCAGCACCGTGCCGATGCTCGTGTCCATGGTCTCGACCATGGCCGCGTATACGGGATCGCTCTGGAACATGCGCCGCCTGACGCGCTTGTCCTGCTTGTGGAGGCAGGGGAAGAACTCGCCGGCCAGGAACGGGTCCTTCTGGTCGAGCTTGAGCCGCTTGGCCTTGTCCCGGTATTTCTGGACCAGCAATTCCGGCGCCTGGATGGGGGTGTGGACCGTGTAGGGCCAGAAGTTCATGTAAAACGGCCGTTCCTTGTCGCGTTCGCGGATCAGCCGCACCGCCTCGTCGGTCAGACGGTGGGTCAAATACTCGCCTTCGGGGCCGTCCTCCAGGGTCGGGATCTTCCAGGGACTGAAGTAGCCATGGCGGGGGCACCCCATGTGGCACCCGCCCACGTTGACGTCGAAGCCCTGCTTGTCGGGGTGGAAGTCGTCATCCCCGAGGTGCCATTTGCCCACGTGCCAGGTCTGGTAGCCGTTCTCGTTGAGGGTGCGGGCCAGATTCCTCTCCTCCAAGGGCAGGTAGTGGAGGTAGGGCACGTCCTGAAGGCGCCCGGAGGCCTGTCCGCCGATGTACTGGGTCACGCCCACGCGCGCCGGGGCCTTGCCGGTCAGGATGCTCGCCCGCGTAGGGCTGCAGACCGGGCAGCTGGCATAGGCGCGGGTGAAGCGCATGCCTTCGCGGGCCAGGCGGTCGAGGTGCGGGGTCTCGTAGAACGTGCTGCCGTAACAGGTGAGGTCCCGGCAGCCGAGGTCGTCTATGAGGATGAAGACGACGTTGGGCTGAGACATGCGAGGCTCCTTGTCAGTCGTGTCCGTATCCGCTCGGCGCGCGGGGCGCTCCCAGGCCGTGCGCCGTGGGGATGTAGAAGGAGGCGATCTCCTGTGCGCGGTCGAGGATCTCCACCGTGAGTGCGAAGGGTTCGCCGTGGCCGGGCAGCACCAGGCAACCGCAGCTCGGCCGCATGCGTTCGAGCGTCTCCACGTAGTCCTCGGGGTTGGAGCCCCAGTGGGCGTCCATCCAGCCGATGCCGCTGTTGCCGAAGAGCGTGTCGCCCACGAAGAGAAGGTCATCGACCTGCACGTGGATGCTTCCCGCGGTGTGGCCGGGGGCGTAGACGGCGGTGAACGTGCGTTCGCCGATCTCGAAGCGTTCGCCGCCCTGCACGCGGTGCGGGACAGGGCAGGGCACGAAGGGCTCGTCGAATCCGCAGTAGGGCAGGTGGCTACCCGTGATCACGTGGTCGGCCGTCTCCATGGGGCTGGCTGCGCGTTCGTGGGCCACCACCGGGAAGTGGAAGGTCTCGGCCCACCAGCCCATGCCGCCGACGTGGTCGCAGTGGAAATGGCTGACGAATCCCAGGCAGAGATCCGCGGGATCCAGGTCGCGTACAGTCATCTCGGTTTCGAAGTGCTCCCGATGGCGCAGGAGCCCGGTGTCGAGGACGACGAGCCCGTCCTTGGTGCGTACGACGTACATGGCGCCGCCGCTGGGCGGATCGAACCAGAAGACGTTGGGGCGGACTTCAGCGGGCGGTGGCGTGTTCATGACAGGTCCGATTCTGCCACGCGTTTCGGGGAATGCAACCGAAATCGCGTCCGCAGGTCGATATCAGGGGCGGCATCGAAGCGCCGCGGAACCAGAGACTTCACAGTCCCATGCGCGCGAATTGCTCCTCAGGCGCGTGCACATCCTGCATGGCCTGCCGGAGCAAGTCCTTGTACTTCGCCTCCGTTTCCGTGCCCGCGAGGTTGGTTTCCTGGCCGGGGTCGGCCGTCAGATCGAAGAGGAAGTTCTGCGGTTCGAGATTCTGGAACGCGGGACGGTCGACCGGGTGCCGGCCGACCGGCATGGGCACGTCCGGCATGAAGCGGCCGACTTCGAGCGCATCGGACAGGAACGCGCGATCCTTCTTGAATAGCCCGAAGTCCCAGCGCAGGGAGTAGATGTTGAGGCCCGCGTCCGGCTGCTGGGGCGCGCGGAAGTAGGTCATGCGGCCGTCGGTGATGTTGGTCCATTTGCCGAAGTAGCCGTAGAGCGCGTGTGCACGGGCCTGGTCGGCCTCGCCCCGCACCACCGGGAGGAGGGACCGGCTGTGGACGTTCGGGGCCGGCTCGATACCGAAGAGGTCGAGCACGGTGGCGAAGACATCCACGTTGGCGGACACGCTCTGGATCCGTTTGCCCCCGCCGTCAAGGCCGGGCACGTGCAGGAGGAACGGGATGTGCACCAGTGTGTCGTACTGCGGGCAGCTGGGCTTGCCGAAGAAGCCGTGCTCGCCGAGGTAGTGGCCGTGGTCGGTCATGAGGATGAGGGCCGTGTCTTTCCACATGTCGAGGGCGGTCATCTTGTCGAAGACGCGGCCCAGGTGCCGGTCCACCATGGTCACGGCCGCTGCATAGCGCGCGCGCAGGTGCCGCGTCTCGCGTTCGTCGAACAGGTCCTTGCCGTAGGACGGCCAGAAGAGGAGGGGCCCGTCGTAGTCGGGATCGTACTTCTCAAGGTAATAGTCGGGCGTGTGGAACGGCTCGTGAGGGGAGAACTCGTCGACCATCAGGAAGAACTGCTCGTGCGTGTGGTTCGCCTCCAGCCAGTTCTCGACCGCGTGGAAGGTCTTGGGCGCGCAATAGTCTTCTTCGTGCACCATGGTGGTCATGTTCCGGACGTACCGCGGGGAGAGATTGCCCTTGTAGTCTGGCATCTCCGTGGGGCGGGTGATCCAGGGGTCGTGTTCGTGGCCGCGGATGAATTCCCACCCGTCGAAATTGATGTGGTAGTTGCCGCTGCCGCGTTCGTACAGATGGTACGAGTCATTGATGAGCATGGTGAGGATGTCCTGTTTCCCCAGCAGCTCGGGCAGATCCCGATCCCACGGTTCGAGCGCGCCCCAGGGCCGCCAGAGGAACTCGTGGAAGCCCGTCCACACTTCGCGGCGTGTTGGCATGGTCGGGAGCGATCCGGAGAAGTGGTTTTCGAAGACGAACGATCGCTCGGCCAGCCAGTCGATGTTCGGGGTCTCGGCCAGGTCGGGTCCGCCGTAGGCGGGCAGGAAGTGCCGGTTCAGGCTGTCGCAGAGGATGCAGATGACGCGCATGGGGGGCTCCTTGTGGTGAAGCGGCTTGGGACGCGCTGATCTCCAGGGGCGTCCATTGTATGCGTGGCGCGATTTTGCGAAAGGGAAACGTTGCCCGCAGCCTGGGACCGGGGGACGTGGACGGCGTGCGGGGGCGAAGACCGCCCATACGGGCCGCGCGATCTGAACGGGATGCGAGACGGCTGGAGCGGGAGCCCCCCCCGGACCCCTATCGCCTGCCCGCCGGTTGTGTGGTACCGTACCTGCCGAGCGACGCCCCGCCAGGGCAGGGAAACGCGCGCGGGGTCTGGAGCGCGGTCACGGAATCCGTTCCGCCGCCGATCGAGCGCTTGGGGCCCCTTGTTCCGTTGGAGGGGGAAGCGTCATTGCCGGCCGTTTGACCGACGCAAACGACAGCCAGCCGGGTCCGTGGCCCGGCGTCTGCCCCTACTGCCGCACGGAACGGCGGGATGCGCTGGCGCCCTTCTGCCCGAACTGCGGGGCCTATCTCTACGTGCCCCGAGGGCTCCCGATTCAGGCGCGGACGCGCGCGCATGTGCGCAAGCGGTAAGCTCACCAACCGCGGGGCCAGAGGCGTTCCCTTGTCGCCGCGCCAGGCTGCCAAGACGCTTGCCCACTGCAGGCTTGTGGCGTACACTGAGCGTAGGGACATGCAGACCGACTTCCGCGGTCCTGCGATCCTTCCGCGAACCGGCGCAGCGAGGACGCGTGCCCATGACCGTTGCAGCTGCCCCCGAGGGATTCGTCCAGCTCTGCCGGCGTCTGCAAATGGCGCGGCTGGAGTGGGCGCTCTGGTCTGTGGGGTTCTGGCTGTGGCGGGTTGCGGGCTGGGCGGTCGGTACACTGGCCGGGCTGGTCGCGATCGAGTTGCTCGTACGGCCGCCGGTGCTGGTCCGTACCGTGCTGGTCTGGGGCCTCTGGGCGCCGGGCCTGGGCGTAACCTTGGGATACGGACTCTGGCGGGCGATTCGGGGCGCGGGCCTGCGGCAGACCGCCCGGCGGGTGGAGGCGCAGTTCCCCCAGATCGGCCACCGGCTGGAAGGCGCGCTCGACCTGGCCGGTTCGCCCCAGCCCACGCCGCTCGAAACGGCTGCGCTCCAACAGGTGGCCGAAGCCGCCCGCGCGTGGCATTTCGGCCGCGCCGTGCGGGCGCGCCGTCTCCGGGCCCGGCTGCTTCCCGCGTTCGCGCTTCTCCTGCTGGCAACGGGCGGCGCGCTCCTCGCTCCGGCGCGCGTGGCCAATGCCCTGGGGCGGCTCTTCCTGCCGCAGGCGACCGAGATTGTGGTGGGTGCGGTGCGGATCCTATCCGTGGAACCGGGCCGGGACGTGGAGCAGGTCGAGGGGAGCGATCTCACCGTGCGGGTCCTGGTCGACCGGCCGGAGCAGGTGGGCGAGGCGGTCATCGCGTTCGACGACGGTGCGGGGGGGATGCCTCGGACGGGGGCGGTTTCCCGGACGCGGCGCCTCAGCCAAGTGGACCAAGGCACGTTCGCGTACACGCTCCGGCGTCTGCGCAAGGATCACATCTACCGCGTGCGCGTAGGCGGGAGCGTGTCCGAGACGTTTCGGATCCGCGTGGTGCCGCGCCCGGCCGTCGAGACCGTGACGGGGCGCGTCACCCCGCCCGCCTACACGGGGCTGGCGCCCTACGAGCTGGAGGGCACGAGCGGCGCGGTGCGCGCGCCCGCCGGCAGCCGCGTGGTCCTCCGGGTCACCACCAATCACCCGGTGGTGCAGGGGCGCCTGCGCCTCAGCGCGGGTACGGAAGTGCCGCTGCTCGCGCGCGCGGGCGCTCTCGCGGCGAGCATCGATCTGAAGACGAGCGGCACCTACACGGTCTCGCTCCTGGACGCGCGCGGCCACACCAACGAAAATCCCGTGGCCCGGCCGCTCGCATGCGTTCCGGATGCCCTGCCGCGGCTCCGGCTGGCCGAACCCGGACGGAACGTCAAATTGGGCCTGGGCGAGACGCTTTCCGTGCGCGTGCGCGCGGAAGACGACTACGGGCTCAAGGAGGTGGCGCTGTACTTCCGGCGCAATCGGCGGGGCGAGCCCCAGCTCCTCAAGCGATGGTCCATGGCGGAGGGCAATGCCAGAGAGGTGGACCTGCCCCTGGCCTGGAGGCTGGCGGCCCCCACGTTCGATGTCGGGGACGTTGTCTCCTGGTATGCCGAGGGCACGGATTTCGGGCCGGGCGAAGCGCGCACGGGCCGATCCACAGTGCTGCACGTGACGCTCGTCAACAAGGAGAAGACGGCGCGGCGCGAGGTGCAGACCTTGGAAGCCGTCCGCCGCGCCGTGGCCAAGCTGCTCGCCAGTCAGCGCCAGGCGCACAAGGTCACGGCAGAGCTGCCGGTGAAGGCCGAGCAGACGGCCTTCACCGCAGCCGTGCGCCCGGTGCTGTCTCGGCAGCTCCGCATCCGCACGGGCGTGCTCGATGCGGCCGAACAGGTGGGGCGCGTGGACGATCCAGTGGCCCGCCGGATGTGCACCGTGCTCCTCGGCCTCGGAGCGAATGAGCTTGCAACAGCAGGGGAGGCGCTCGAAAGTCTGGTGGCGGCGCAGGAGACAGAGGCGCGGCGGTCCGGGATCGTGCGCGCGCTGCCGGCCCAGGCGGAGGTCATCAAGCGTCTCGGGCAGATCCTGGGGATCCTCCCGGAACTTGAAGAGAAGATCGAGGGACCGCCCGAAGAGGAGACCGGGGAGGATCTGCCCACGGAGGCCACGGACGCGCTCGAGAAGCTGAACGCAGGGCTCGAGGCGTTCCAGGAGGGCCAGCGCAAGGTGGTGGAGGCGACCGAAGACCTGGCGAAGAAGAATGTGGACGAATTCACGGAGGAGGACGAGAAGAAGCGCGAGGAGCTGCGCGCGGCCGAGGAGAACTGGGCCAACTTCCTGCGCGACCAGCACACCGACCTCTCCAAGGTGCCCAAGCAGGACTTCAGCAATCCCTCGCTGCTGGGCGAGGTTCTGGCTGTGCTGGAGGAGGTCGAGCTCGCCGAAGGCGCCATGAGCAAGAAAGAGCTGGAGATCGCCACCGAGGCCGCGTCTACGGGCATGGAGCTGGCCGAGAGCCTCACGACCCACCTGGAGAAGTGGCTGCCCGACGAGCCCGACCGCACGGCGTGGAAGATGGAGGAACCGCTCGCCGATTACGAGGTGCCCATGGCGGAGCTCCCGGAGAAGCTGGAAGACATCGTGGGCGAACTCGTCGAGCAGGAAGAGGCGCTCATGGAGGAGATCGATGACGCGAGCTCCTCGTGGGCCGACTCGCTCGACAAGGGCGCGGGGTGGGACACGCTCGACGGGCCGATCAGCAACTACTCGGCCCAGGGCGTGACCGGGAATCAGCTCCCCAACACCTCCGAGATCGGCGGCCGGAGCGGCGAGGGCCGGCAGGGCAAGAGCCACGGCGAGATGGTGGGCGACGCGGCCGTGGGCAAGGGCGGTCGGCGCACGCCGAGTCGGCTCACGCCCGACGCCTTCGAGAAGGGCGAGATCAAGGACGAGTCGTCCGAAGCGTCGGGCGGGTCCACGGGCGGCGGCAAGGGCGGGGCGGCGGGCGCCGAGGGCCTGGAGGGGCCCGCGCCACCGCCCGAAAAGGGACCGTTGCCCCGGCTTCTCGGCAAGCAGGCGCAGCTGCGCAACAAGGCTGAGCGTCTCAACATGAATCTCAAGCTCATGGGCTACAACACGGCTGTGCTTGAGAACACACTCGCCGAGTTCCGGTCGGTCGAACAAGAGCTCAAGAGCGGGCGGTACCGGTCGGCAGCACGGCGCGCGCATCATGCAGTGGACAGTCTCAAGACCGCCAAGGACACGGTGCTGGGCGAAGCCCAGGTGCGGGCCGACCGGGCGGCCCGGCTGCCGCGCGAGGTGCAGCGGGAGATCATGGATGCGCTCGAGGCGGGTCTTCCCAAGGGCTACGAGGATCTCGTCAAGGCCTACTACGAGCGGCTGGCTGAAGAGCCGTGATGCGTCGGGTCGACCAGACGTGATTGCAGTTCCACTGCTCCTGTGTTCGTTGGACAGCGCAAGCGAGCAAACGTCTGCCGCGCTTATAGCCCGGTGGATCGTGAGGGCAAATCCGTGCCGAGCAACACGTTGCAGGTGTACGGGGCTCGCCGGGCAACAAAAACCGAAAAATTCCGAGAATCTTACTTGACATTAATACGAGAAGAAGTAGTATAAAGGGCGAAAGGTAAAGATCGTGCAGAACGTGCAGGATACGCCGGAGCATACGGTCTCTTTCCCAGACAAACCGGTGTTGTCCACAGGTGACCTGGCTGAGTTCTGCCACGTGACAAAGCACACGATCATTTCAGCCATCGAGCGCGGTGAACTCGAAGCCAGCAGGACGCCAGGAGGGCACAACCGAATCCGCCGGGGAGACGCGGTTGCATTCATGCAACGCCACAATTTCATGCCAACCGCGAAGGCGAGCAAAATCCTGGTTGTGGATGACGAGGCCTTTGTGTACGATATCGTCGAAGAGATGTTCGGAGACAACGGCTACAAGATCTTTTACGCAGCGAACGGATACGAGGCCGGAAAGCTGGCCGAGCGCGAACGTCCGGACGTGATTCTGCTGGACATTCTGCTCCCGGACGTGGATGGACGCGACGTGTGTCGGCACATCCGGGAAGAAAAGTTTGGAAAGGATTGCAGCATCCTGGCCGTGACCGCCTTGAAGGAACCGCAGGACGTACAAGCGATCTACGAGGCCGGGATCGATCATTACATCGCCAAGCCGTTCCGCATCGAGGAACTGCGCGGCAAAGTGGAGGAGTTGCTGGAAGCCAAAAACTGAGTTTGCGGTCATACAGTTAAGATGAGCCGGGGTCCCTGGCGGGCACCAAATACCTTCCCCAACTGCCCGACACCTGTGTCCGTCACCCGATTCATCAGAGAGGCCTGCTTGTATGACCGCCCATGAAGCAGGCCTCCAATTTGGTGGGCCCGGGGGCGGCATCCTTCCCTAACTGCCCGACACCTGTGCCGTCCTTTGGGCCCGCCTTTTTTTTCCTTCCCACGGCCGCTGAGGCCGCCCGCCACTCTCTTCGGTTTTGCGCCCAAAAGTTCCTTGCACGAAGGGGAGTTGGCGCTATAGTGGGTGCTTCGTTTCACGAAGCCGCCTTCTGGACGGGGCGGTACCGGCAGGGACGCTGCCTGGAACGAGGGCAGCCAGATGAGTGGAACTCCTGCGGCAGGAGATGGTGCGGCAGGGGGGTGGAGTCGGAAACATGGTCAGACCAGGTCGATACGCACTTGTCAACAACGTGATCTCCGATGAGGAGCTGGAACGCGAGGTGTCGGCAGCCATGGGGGAGACTTCCCCTGAGGACGCCGAACGCATGCAGACCGAGAGTGTGGAACTTTTGGAGATGGGGTCCATCGTCAAGGGCCGCGTCCGGCGCATCACGGGCGAAGACGTGGTGGTGGACATCAACTACAAGGCCGAAGGGTTCGTGCCCATCTTCGAGTTTCCCCCGGATCGCCAGCCGCAGCCCGGCGACGAGATCGAGGTCCTGCTCGAAGAGATCGATGACGATCGCGGGGAGATCCTGCTCTCCAAGCGCAAGGCCGACCGCATCCGCGGCTGGGAGCGGATCATGTCCGAGCACGACGTGGGCGACGTGGTC
>CAZBZG010000197.1:0-9058 GCA_964496245.1 uncultured Planctomycetaceae bacterium
GTTATACTCATCCGTCAGCGAGACTTCGAGAACCTTGGCCTCAATCAGCACCTGGCCCCTGCGCTTGTCGAGTTCGGGCAGAAGCCGGGCCATGCGACGCTGCATGAGGGGCGTGCCCGTAACGATCACCGCGTTGTTGTCCTTGTCCAGGGCCACGTTCGGGCGCAGGCTGCCCTCCTCCTGGCCGCCGGTGAGCAGGCTGGGCAGGCTGGCGGCCAGCCGGTCCGCAGCCGCGAACTTGAGCCGGTACACGTGCGTCTGCATGGCGTTCGACTCGCGATCGAGCGCGGCGATGATCTTCTTGACCTTGGCGATGTTCCCGGCGGTGTCCGTCAGCACGATGGTGTTGAGGTGCTGGCTCACGACCACGTTGCCCTCCTGGCTCAACAGCGGCCGGACCTGTTCGATCAGGCTCCGCGCCGGCACATGCTGGAGGGTGATGACTTCGGACGCGATGCGGTCGGTGGGCGTAGTCTCGGTGAAGGCGTAGGTCGAGTCCCGGGGCACTTCCGCCTTCTTCACGACCTTGAGGAAGCCGTCGCCCCCGACCAGTCCGTACCCGTGCATGGCCAGGATCGTATCGAACATGGCCAGGGCCTGGCGCTTGGGCACGGGCCCGGGCGAGATTACGGTCACCTTGCCCTTGAGCTTGTCGTCCACGATGAAGGGCTTGCCGAGCATCTTGGCGTAGTAGTCGATCACCGACTTGATGTCCGTGTCCCGGAAGTTCACGCTCACGCGATCGGTTGCGTCCGGCGCGGCCGGCTGCGTTTCAGCCGGCTCCATCTCAGGCGGCGGTGCGGGCGCCTCACCGGCCCGGCCTGTCATGGCCGCGCCGAGGGTCAGCAGAAGAGCTAGAGAGATGCGTTGCATGGCGTCCTCCAATCCACAATGGAACCGGTTCCCTCGGCCGCGGCCTGTTGACGATCGGGGCGCAAGGACCTCGGAGGGACGCGCTCCTGCGCGTCCGCTACGTCACACCGTAACTGCGGTCCTGCAGGAGCAGAATCCTCCAACACAGAAGCCTCCCGCCTTCGCTTGGGCGGATCCGCATCGATCACGGCCCCTCATTCCACCATGGGCACTTCGACCGTGAGAGCCCTGCCCCCGCGCGAGAGCCGCAGGGTGATCCGTTCCTTGCTTTTGGCCTCCTGTACGAGCGCGCCAGCCCGGGTCATGGTGTCCACGGCCTGGCCGTCGATCGCGTGCAGAACGTCGCCCCGCCGCACGTCGATGTCCGTGCGCTTGACCCGGGTCACGAGCAACCCGCTACCCTTGTCGCCGCCGCGGCTGCGCACCGAAATGCCCAGGCTGCGCCGGCGGCGCGGTTCGGTTGGCTCCGGCGCGGGTTCCTCCTCCTGTGTCGACGGCACGGGGGCCGGCTGCGTGGTCTCGCCCGCGAAGCGCTTGAACGTCGACTGCAGGACCAGCTCGGCCGTGAGCTTCTCCTTGCGCAGGACGATGCGGTCTGGCAGGATGCGTTCCACGGTCGCTCCGCGGACCCGGTCCTTGCGCCGGACCACCACGTCGTACTTGTCGGCTCCGCTCACGATGGCCCAGCCTCCGCCCGCAGTATCGGCCACCACGCCGCGCAGCGCGAGGCCGGCGGTGTTCAGCGTCGCTGCGGGCTCGGGTTTCGGCTCCGGTTCGGGCGCGGGTTCGGGCGCGGGCTCGGGCACGATCACGGGCGCGGGCAGCTTCGGCTTGGGCGGTTCTGCAAACACGAAGATGTCGCGTCCCTCTCCCTGGTAGAACGAGACGTCCGCAAATGCGTCCACCTCGCCGGCCGCGTCCGCGCGCCACACCGCTTCGGCCAGAGAAGGCGTGGCCGCAACAGGATCGTCCGTGACGGTCATGCCGAGCACGCAGACCGCGGCCAGGACACTGATCCCGCCCCACCGCGTCAGCGATCGCGTGCGCGCGCGCATGAAGAAGACCCGCTTGTTCTCAGCGTCCGGCATGCGGACTCCGGTCTACTTGAGGACGGAGGGTCCTGTTTCTGCAGGACCGCAAACCACCTCTGCCGGACGCGCAGAAGCGCGTCCCTCCGTCCGCCTCATCTCACCCCTCCGGCGCCGCGGCCGTGTCCGCCGCGGAGGCCCCTGCGTCCGGCAGCGTGTCGCCGCGGTAGAAGAACCGCTCGGCCAGCATCCGGCAGTGGACGTCGCCCTTGTCCAGCTTGAGATCGATCTGCCGCGTGCGCTGGAGGCAGCCGCTGGCCTCGAGACAATAGAGCATGCGCTGCACGGTCGGGTAGCTGCCGCTGAAGTTAAGTTCGAACCGGTATTCCGCGAAGTTGGGATCCGGCTCGTCCGGCACCGGCAGTGGACGGATGCTGTGCAGCGACGCGCCGGTCTCGGCGGCCGCGTTTTGGAAGCCGCGGATGCAGGCGCTGAGCTGGTCCTCCTGGTCGGAAACCCCGCCGAAGACCTTGAGCATGCTCTCGACCTCGGCGCGCGTGGTGCGCAGTTTGCGCTGCCGGGGACGCAGGAGCCGCTTCTTGCGCCGCAGCGCCCGGAGCTTCTTCTCCTGCGCCTGGATCTTCTCCTGGGCCGCTTCGTAGCGGAGCACGTACGGGTCGATCAGGCCCATGTAGGCGCCCACCGCCCCCAGGAAGATCCCGCAGACCGCGAGCGCGCGCTTGTCTTTCCTGCTCATCGCCATGCAGACTCCCTCGTTCGCGCCGACGTGATCGCGGGTGATCCGGCTTCGGACGCGCCTCCGGACTCCTCGCCGAGATGGAACCGGAGGCGGAAATGGAAGAGGCCGTCGTCCCGCTTCTCGGCAAAGAGAAGGCGCAGCTCGCGCACGCTCGGCAGCCGTCGGATCCGGCCCAGCAGAATCAGAATGTCCGGCTCCTGTTCGGCCAGGCACTCGGCCTGCACGCCGCTTGCAACATCGTAGCGGAGTGCGGTGAGCCGCACGCGATACGGCAGGGCTTCCTGGAACCGGCGCAGCACGTCCAGAACCATGACCTTGTCCACGGTGAGGGCCTGCAGGCGGTAGCGTAGCGCCATGAGATCGCCCACCTCCTGGGCCGCCTGCGTGGACTGGCGGGCGAAGACGCGGAGCTGCTCGCCCGCGGCCATCATCTCCTCGGCCCTGCGTTCGGTCCGGATCACGTGGGCTGTGCCGGCGATCAGCAGCAGCGCAGCCACGACCGCCCAGACCGCGGCGCACCTGGCGATGGCGCGCCAGGTGGCCGGCGCATACTGCTCCCGCTGCAGGAACTCCCGAAACGTGAGCAGGCTCCGCCCCTCCCAGGGCCGCGGCCGCATGGCCGCCAGGTGCGCGGCCGCCAGATAGCCCACGAGCCGCGGCTCGATGGACGGCTCGCCGCCCAGGACCTTGTCCGGCGTGAAGGGCTCGGGCGCCTCGCAGAAGTACTCCTGCACGAGCATGTTCTTCAGACCGCCGGCGGGAATCTGGCTCTCGTCGCTGATCGTCTCCCAGCAGACCGGGGGGCCGTCCCGGCAGCCCACGATGGCGAGGCTGCCCTGGGGGGTGGGCATGCAGAACATGACGCGCCCCGGCTCGGGCGCGCGCACGAGCGGGTAGAAGAGCGGCTCGACCGCAAAGCTCACGAGCACGAGCCCCGCTGCCTCGAGACGCTCTTCCCAGGCACGCGCCTTGTCGAGCGGAATCGCCACCACGAGCGCGCCGAGCCCGTCGCCCACGGGCTTGACGAGCGCATCGTGCGCGTAAGCGTCGGCGTCGTGCAGCAGATAGGGGCTCGCCTGCAGCATGGCCATGGAGGCTGCCTGCCGCCTGGCGACCTTGGGCAGGGTGACGTAGCGGATGGACCGGTCGCGCGTGCGCACGATCAGCCACACGTCGAGCCCCGGGAACCGCGAAGACTCGCCAGGCCCCAGGGACTCCTCGGTCACGAGCGAGACCCGCTGGCCGCGAATCTCGAACACGGCCAGGTGCAGGCTGTCGCCCTCGATCTCTGCTACGCCGATCGTCCGCTTCATGGGGCCGGCCTCTTGTGCTGGCGCTTCCCGAAATCCTTCTCCGGCGGTAGATGCGCCACGCGCCACGCAGTGACGCGAATCGCCTTCTCCGCCAGGCTCAGGGCCGCCTGGATCGCCACCCGCGGCCCGCGGCCCACCTGGGCCACGCTCGCGAAATGGAAATTGCCCGACCGCACAGCCAGGAGCTTCTTGAGCTCCTCCCGCCGCTTTTTGCGGGACGCGCCTTCCCCCCCGCCGCGCGTTTCGTCCGCCGCCTTGTTCGGCTTGAGGAGACCCGACACGGTCAGGAAGTCCTCCACGGTCTTGAACCCATGGCCGCTGCCTCTGCGCTTCTGCTCGACAGCATCCAGCGCGTCTTCCTTCACGCCCACGGCTTGGAGCACCTCCTTGGGGGCGCTGTTCACGTTGATCCGGCCGCTCGAGCCTGTGGTGAGCCAGGCGGAGAGCCCCGACGTCTCCGGACCGGAGCCGAAGAGCTTCTCCCGCGTCATGCCCGGCACGGACAGGAGATCCTCGAGCCTGCGGAAGGGCGTATCGAGGACGGACGTCTTCTCCGCCGCCTTCTCCTGCCGGGCTTCGGCCAGGGTGGTGACGAGGGACGTGTCGCGCGGCGCTGCACCCGCCAGCTCGGTGCGTTTGTGTACGATCGCCTTGGCGAGTCCTTCACTGATCCCCTTGAGACCGGCCAGCACCTTAAACGATGCATTGTTGACGTTGATCTTGGACTCCTCGTCCGCCAGTCCGTAGACAACCGTTCCCGTCCCGCCCTGCGGGCGCAATGTCTCCTTGTCGGGACCGAGCGCGGGCACGACCGTGAAGCACCCCCGCCCCAGCGGCACAGCCGCGTACCGCTCTTCCGCCGACCACCAGTCCATGCCGGGCGCGTGCTTCTCGTCTCTGCCGTGTTCGTGCAGCGCAGCCATGGCCGACTCCACGCCGGCCCGCGCCAGCGCATAGGTCTGCGTACGGTCGATCCCGTTGCGCGTGATATACGTCTCGGTCCGCTGGCTGTAAGCGATGCCGGCCGCCGTGATGGCAAGCACTGTCACCAGCCAGAGCACCACGATCAGAATCACCCCTCGCTCTCGTTGCACGCAGCACCTCCGGCGGGCATGGTTCACAAACGCACGGTCCAGGGCGACACACAGCCCAGCAAACAGGTTGTAGCCCAGGCACTCCTGGGGCGGATTCCCTGAGGCGCTACACAGGCAGGAGTGCCTGTGCTACATACCGCTCCCGCCGGGTGTCACCTGCAATGGGACCCCCCTCGCTGTCATTTCCCACCTACTGCGCCTCCACACGGATGACCTGCGTATACGACCGGCCTTGTTTGCCGGATTCTTCCTCCAGGTTGAGCTGCAGGCGCACGGCCTGTGGCCATTGCTTGGGCCGGAGCCGCTCCTGCCAGGAATCCTCACAGCAGTACGCAAACCGCACGCCGCGGACGCCGCGGGCCACGGCAGCGGTCGTGGACGCCCTGCGCCCGCCCTCCGGGTCCGCGTCCAGGGGCTCGGCCGTGCGCACGAGCTGGTCCTTCTCCAGGGCGTAGCGGACGACTACGCGCCCGCGGTCGCCGCGACAGGTCACGAAACGGCAACCGCTCCTGCTCCAGCGCGTGCGGCGCGTGCCGTCCGGCGCGGGCGGGATTGCGCAGCGCAGGTCCTGCTGCAGGGCCGCGCAGGCGTGGCGCAGGTTCTGCACGCGCGCCTCATGCGCCTCGATCGTCCGTGTCGTGCGGTTGGCCGTGGCAAAGGTTCCGTAGCTAGCAGCCAGGATGATGCCGCTGATGCTCATCGCCACGAGCAGCTCCAGCAGCGTGAATCCAGCGAGGCCGCTGGCTCCATTTGCACCGCAGGCCCTACCAGTTCGTGATGTCCGCGTCATCGCCTTCGCCGCCTTCCTTGCCGTCCTTGCCGTAGCAGATGAGATCGTACTCCTGGGGATTGTTCTTGCCCGGACAGACGTAGACGTACGGGTTGCCCCACGGATCCAGGGGAATCTCCTTCTTCTTGAGGTAGGGACCGCGCCAGCCCTTGGGTTCGGGACTTCCGCTTGGCTTCTTGACGAGCGCAGCCATGCCCTGCTGGGAGCTGGGGAAGTGGCCGTTGTCGAGCTGGTAGCTGTCCAGGGCCAGCGAGAAGTTGTCGATCTGCTGCTGCGCGGCCGAGATCCTGGCCTGGTCCGTACGCCCCAGAAACCGCGGGCCCACCACCCCGGCCAGCACGCCGATGATGATGATCACCACCAGCAGCTCGATCAGCGTAAAACCGTTCTCCTCAACGCGTCTTGCCTGCATCGGCCTCCCTTTCCTCTGGCATGAGCTTCTCGGGCATGAGTTCGTCCGGTGTCAGTCCCTTTGGCGCGAGCGAGGACTCGACCTCGGCCGGTTCCACAGACGGCGGCAGCGCATCCGGCCGCCGCCAGCCCCAGACCCCTTGGCTGCGTTCCACATGCACCTCGACCGTGACCCTGCGGTCGTCCTGGATGAGCTTGACCTCCACATCCCGGCCAGGCGTCAGGTTCCGGACGAGACGTATCATGGATTCGGGATTGTGCGCCGTATGCCCGTCCACGCGCAGAAGGATGGCGCCCGGCTTGATGCCGGCTCGATCGGCAGGCCCGCCGGGGGCCACGCGCGTGACCAACATGCGCGGCACGCCGCGCGCACCGAGATCGCTGAAGAAGTGATCGCCCTGGAGCATGCGCACGTAGAAGCCGAGCGTACTGTCCCCCATGGGCGCGACCGGGCGGGTATGCTTGCCGTACTGGCAGCCTGCCGCGAGCAGGCACAGGCCGAGCCACGGCATGACCGTGGCTGAGACGCGTCTATCCATGAATCTCCCCTATTCTTTCTGTTGCGCCTGCTTCCTGGGCAGCGTGCGATCCGCCTGGAGCGTCTCCAGCACCACCCGGCGCTCGCCGCCGGGCGCCGTGAAGACCACAGTCAGGTTGAGCCGGACCAGGCCCTTGCCGCCGTCCTCCGCCGGACGCGTCTCGAGCTGCCAGGTGAAGCCGGGGGCGTGCTCGAACGTGCCGCGCTCCGGCTGTTGGAGCCGTTCGTCCCCGAGCGTCAGCTCCTCCAGCTTGCTCTCCGCGAGCAGGGCCGCGCGCGCGTACTTGCCCGTGATGTCCGCGACCCGCGCGCTCTGCGCGAGCAGGCAGCAGACCGCGCCAAAGGACACGCCCACGATGGCCGTGGCCACCATGACCTCCAGAAGCGTGAATCCCCTGCATGTGCGTCTCTCTGAGACTGTAGCACGTCCAGCGGGCAAATCTCCCGCAACCAACTGATGCAGTGTTGGCTGGACATGTGGGGTGCCATGCCCACCCAAGGGTGGGCCTGGCACCCGACATCCGCCGGTTTCCCTGCTACGGTCTCGTCTCTTGTGCCGGCTCATCTCGTCACCGTCGTTCGTCCCGTGATCTCGTCCACCTGCACCTCCAGCCGCCGGCCCGTGCCGTCGCGGAACACGACCCGCGCCTTCGAAGCCGTGCCGTCGGGCCGGAAGACCAGATCCGCCCCGCCCGCGCCAGCGCTGCCGGACGCGCCCACGGCCTGGACGCGCACGCCGTCCGGCAGCCTACGCCGGAGCAACGAGGACCCCAGCGCCTCCCGGGCCTTTACGGGGCGTACGACCATGCGTCCCGCCGCGGGCTCCAGGATCAGGCCGTAGTCCCGGACCTCGGCCGCAGCCTTGGACCGGGCCAGGCGCGCCAGGCTGCAGAAATCCCGCGCCGCCTTGCGCACCCGCGCCCCGCCGATCTGGTCGGCCAGCCGCGGTGCAGCCACGGCCGTGATCACCGTGATCAGCATGACCACGATCACGAGCTCGATCAGGGTAAACCCGCCGCAGGTCGCGCGCCGCGCGTCGATCACTCCGATGCCGCCTCGCCTTCGACCAGCCGGCGGCGGAACACGTACAGCCCCGAAGCCGTCTGGTTCTGGTACTCGAATCCCTTCTTGCCCATCTTGTCCAGCAGCTCGGCGAGCTTCTCCCGCTTGTTGCCGCCGTGGAAGGACTCCAGGCGATACTCCCAGGGCGACTGCACGAGCAGCGCCACGGACCGATTGAGCGCAACCTGCTCAGCCTGGATGGCCTTGAGCTGCGTCTGAAGATTCTTCACCTCTGCGCGCAGCTGACGGACTTCCTGGACGAGCAGCTCCTGCGGCCCCAGCGGCTTCGTCTTGCCGCCCTCCCCGCCCCGCGTGGCCCACACGCCCAGCACGATACAGGCTACAGCAAGCGTTCCCATCGCCAGGTTCCTGCGCATCCTCATCCTCCTGTGCTCATCTCAAAGACCGGCAGCAGCATGGCCATGACGATCAGGCCGATCACAACGCCCATGACCAGGATCATCAGGGGCTCCAGGATCTTGGTGAAGGACGTGACCACGTTACGCACGTCGCGGTTGTAGTTCACGGCCGCGCGGGAGAGCATGGGACCCACCTGGCCCGACTCCTCGCCCACGCGGATCATCTCCACCAGCTCTTCGGGGAAGGCCCCGGTCGCCTCCATGGTGTCGCTCAGCTTCTTGCCTTCCTTGACCGCGTCGAGGCTCTCGCCGATGGCGTTGCCCATGACCTCGTTGCCGGTGACGTTTCGCACGCACTGCAGGCTCGTCACCAGGTCCACCCCGCTCTCGAGCAGCGTGGCCAGGGTCTGGCTGAAGCGCGCGGTCGCCGCCTTGAGCGCCAGCGCGCCCAGGATGGGCACGCGCAGCAGCAACCGGTCGAGCTCCAGGGCGCCGGCCTCGGTCTTGGCGTACTGCTTGAGCGCCACCCCACCGCCGGCCAGAGCGCCCAGGATGAGCCACCAGGAATCGTGGATCACGTCCGACACGCTCATGAGCAGCAGCGTGGGCGTGGGCAGGGCCGTGCCCATGTCTTCGAACATGGCGGCGAACTTGGGCACCACGAAGGCCATGAGAATGGCGAGCGATCCGCCCATGGCGAGCATCATAAACGCGGGATAGGTCAGCGCGCCTTTGATTTCGCTGCGGAGTTCCTCGGAGCTCTCCCGCATCACCGCGAGCCGCTCGTACATGATCTCCAGCTGCCCGCTGGCCTCCCCGGCCGAGACCAT
>CAZBZG010000198.1:0-8985 GCA_964496245.1 uncultured Planctomycetaceae bacterium
GTGGCGAGGATGCCGCCTAGGCTTCTTCCTGGAGCGCGGATTGGCATCCTGGCATCCGGCTTGCAGCAAGACGAGCGGTTGCTGAACGAAAGGAACGAACAGCAAGAGCAAACAAGCCCCCTCACCCAGGCTCCCGCCTGGTTCCAGTCGAGTGACTGGGGCGGGAGCCGTTTTTTGCCCGGGTGAAAGAGAACGCAACCGGAATCCTTCCACGGGAGCGGCTCGAAGTGGAGAAGTGCAACCAGCACATTCTCACGGCATTGGAACTCTCCCGCTCGTTGCTGTCATTGGCCGACAGCGGCCAGCTCGACGCGGATGACGACACGTGCCACCTTCTCTACGCAGTGATTCGCGACTGCGGGTACAAGGTGCGCAAGCAGGCTGAGATCGAACGCGACAAGCATGTGGCGCAGGGCCGATGGGAAGGGGTGTTGGCTGAGGGAGGCGGCAAGCCTCCCTGATCGGGCCGGCCGTGGACGGAACCCCCGGGGGCTCTGCTCGTTCGATCTCTGCACAAGGAGCCCCGGACATGCAGTGGATCTGGACGATTTTCCTCGAAAGCTGGATGGTGCTGGGCCAGATGGCGCCCTATCTGCTGCTCGGTTTCCTGGTCGCCGGCATTCTATCCGTCGCCATCTCGCCCCGGTTCATCGAACGGCACCTGGGCGGACGCGGGCTCGGCGCCGCGTTCAAGGCGTCCCTGTTCGGTGTGCCGCTCCCGCTATGTTCATGCGGCGTGATCCCCGTGGCTGCATCGCTCCGCCAGCACGGGGCGAGCAAGAGCGCCACCGCGGCCTTCCTCCTGTCCACCCCGCAGACGGGGGTGGACTCCATGGCGGTGACCTACGCGCTGCTCGGCCCGGTCTTTGCCGTGTTCCGGCCCGTGGCCGCGCTCGTCACCGGTCTGATCGGGGGCGGACTCGTGGGCTGGCTCGATTGCGACGATCCCGTTCAAGCCTCATCGACTGCTGCCGCCGGCGCCTGCACGGCCAAAGGCGCTTGTACGCCGGCGGCTGCGGGGCCCGCGTGGCAACGCGCCCTGCAGTACGCATTCCTGACCCTGCCCCGGGACATCGGCAAGGCGCTGTTCGTGGGCATTCTCATCGCCGGCGTGATCGGGGCCTTTGTACCGCCGGACTACTTCGCCCTGACCCTGGGGTGCGGCTTCGCGGCCATGCTCGTGATGATGCTGATCGGCATTCCCCTGTACGTGTGCGCCACCGGATCGGTGCCCATCGCGGCAGCGTTCCTGGCCAAGGGATTCTGCCCGGGGGCGGCCCTGGTCTTCCTGATCGCAGGGCCGGCCACGAATGCGGCCACGATCACCACGCTGTGGAAAACGCTTGGCAAAAGGTCGGCATTTCTTTATCTTGCTACGGTTGCGGGCTGCGCGCTGCTCGCGGGGGTGGCCATGAACGGGCTGATCGGCCCCGGGGCGCAGCCGGCCATGCACGAGCACGCCGCGACCGCGGCCGGCTGGTGGTTCCAGCAGGCCAGCGCCGTCGTACTGCTGGGCGTCCTCATGCTCGCCCATTGGCCGCGATCCGGGCGCAAGGATCCGGCGGCCTTGGAGAAGGCGAACGACATGGAGCTCCTCCCCCTCCAGATCGACGGCATGACCTGCAGTCACTGCGTCCAGACGGTCGCGCGGACGTTGCGCGAGTGCGACGGCGTGGCGCGGGCCGACGTGCGTCTGGAGGACCGGCGGGCTGACGTGTACGGCCGCGGGTTGGACGCGGATCGTTTGAAAGATGCCGTGTCCGCGGTCGGGTACGAGGCGCGCGGACCGGAGGAGTGACGCGTGTCCGTACTGCGGCTGGACACATGAGAGGATCCCGATGACGAAGATCGCGCTGATCTCGGATATCCACGCCAATCTCGAGGCCCTGGACGCGGTCCTGGCGCACATCGACGCCCAGTCCGACATCGAGACCATCTATTGCCTGGGCGACGTCG
This sequence comes from uncultured Planctomycetaceae bacterium, assembly GCA_964496245.1. GTDB lineage: Bacteria > Planctomycetota > SZUA-567 > SZUA-567 > SZUA-567 > CAZBZG01. The sequence goes on from CAZBZG010000198.1 coordinate 1,957, forward strand.
TGGGGTACGGGCCGGACCCCATCGGCGTGGTCGACCGGGTGCGCGAGCGGTGCGAGTTCTGTCTGCTCGGCAACCACGACCACGCGCTCGTCACCAGCCCCATCGGGTTCAATGCCATCGCGGCCGGGGCCATCGCCTGCCAGCGCCAGGAAGTCGAGCCGGGGATCCTCTCCCTGCCGGACAAGAAGGCCCGCTGGGAGTTCCTCCACCAGCTGCCTGAAGAGAAGATCTTCGGCGAGAACCACTTCGTCCACGCCTCCCCGCGCGACAAGATCTACGAGTACATCCTGCCCAACGACCCCGAGTACAATCCGGACAAGATGACCGAGATCTTCGAGCACGTGGAACACCGGTGTTTCGTGGGGCACACCCACATCCCGGGCGTGTTCCTGCAGGAGCGCGGGTTCCTCTCTTTGGGGGAGGTACAGGGCGCGTACGCGTTCACCGCCGGCGAGAAGGTCATCTTCAACGTCTCGAGCGTCGGGCAGCCCCGGGACCGCGATCCGCGGGCATGCTACGCCGTGCTCACCGAGGACGGACTGACCTGGGAACGCGTGGAGTACGACGTGGAAACCACGATTCGGAAGGTGGAGGCCAGTCCCTGCCTGGACGACCGGTGCGGCTTGCGGCTGCGCGAGGGCCGGTAGGCTGGAGCGGGACGGCGTTTGCGCCTCTTTCACCGGCAGATGCCACAGCCCACGAGGATTCTCAATGCCTTGCGAACGCGATCTTGTCATCATCGGCGGCGGCCCGGCGGGGCTGGCGGCCGCGATCTACGCCGGCCGCGGGGATCTCAAAACCACGGTGCTCGAGCGCCTCATGGTCGGCGGGCAGGTCGCCCTGACCACGGACATCGCCAACTATCCGGGCTTCCCCGAGAGCGTGACCGGGCCCGACCTGGCCGCCAAGATGCGCGCCCAGGCCGAGCGTTTCGGCGTGGAGTTTCTGAACGCCGAGGCGACCGATCTCACCCGGGACAACGAGGCGTTCACGGTGCACACGCAGGAGGAGACCTTCTGCGCCAAAACCGTGGTTCTGGCGGCCGGTTCGGATCCGCGCAAACTTGGCGTGCCCGGCGAGGACGCGTTTCGCGGCAGCGGCGTGAGCTATTGCGGGACGTGCGACGCCCCGTTCTTTCGCGACAAGAAGGTGCTGGCCGTGGGCGGGGGCGACGCCGCGCTCAAGGAGAGCCTTCACCTCGCCAAGTTCGCCTCGGACGTGGTGCTCATCCACCGCCGGGACGCATTTCGAGCGGAGAAGATCTACCAGAAGCAGGTGGTGAGCCACGAACACATTGATGTGCGCTGGTTCACGGAACTGCGCGAGATCCGCGGCGACAACAAGGTCGCCTCGGTCACGCTCGAGCAGAACCAGACCGGCGAGCGCAGCGAACTCGCCGTGGACGGGGTCTTCATCTTCGTGGGGACGATCCCGAACACGGGGCTGCTCAGCACGCTTCTGCCGGAGGCGGCGGGCGGGCACGTGAAGACCGATCTCGACATGATGACCGAGATCCCGGGCCTCTTTGCCGTGGGCGACGTGCGCGAGCACAGCTACCGACAGGTGGCCACGGGCGTGGGCGAGGGCGCCACCGCCGCCATCGCCGTGGAGCACTATCTCGCGCACCACGAGACCCTGTAGATCCCCGCCGGGTCGGGATCTGTCCCCCAGAGCGATGCCATGAGCCGCGCGCGCGTCCTCCAGTACCAGAAGCCCATGGCGATCATGCTGGCCGCCCTGGTTCTGCCCACCGTCATGGGCGTCTACAATTTCGGCTGGCGCGTGCTCGCGACCGTGCTCGTCGCCAACCTCACCTGCTTGATCGGCGAGTTTCTGTTCGTGCGCAAGCAGGGCAAGCCCGTAACCCTGGCCGCGATGGTCACGGCCACGCTCTTCGCGCTCGTGCTCCCGCCCAACGTGCCGTTCTGGATGGTGGTGCTTGGCGCGGGGTTCGCCATCGTGTTTGGCAAGATGGTCTTCGGCGGATTCGGCAAGAACGTTTTCAATCCGGCCATGGTGGGCCGGTGCCTGCTGTACGTGGCCTTTCCGCTCGCACTGAGCGGTACGTGGTTCGGTCCGGCGCCCGGCCCGGGCGGCGGCCTGACCCGGTGGACCGTGGGGCCGGGGCCGGATGTCGCGCCGCCCGACCTCGCGCGGGAAGTTGGGTTGCGCGTGCCGGAGAGGCTGAGCGTGGACGGGGTGACGAGCGCCACCGTGCTGATCGCGGCCAAGAAGCTGAACCGCGCGGCCAAGGCGGCTGGGAGCGGCGCGGACGCGCCCGGCGCGGCGCGCGATGCTGCAGCGCGGGCGGTCCGGAGTATTTCGTTCTGGGACCTCTTCTTCGGCCGGATCTCGGGCTCGCAGGGGGAGGGGAGCGCGTTCTTCATCCTGCTCGGATTCGGATTGCTCCTCTACCGCAAGAGCCTCAAGTGGCAGCTCGCGGCCGGACCGGCGCTGGGGCTGATTGGCATGACGGCGCTGCTGCACGCCACGGGCGCGATCGCGCTCCCGCTCGCCTCCGCGCTCAAGATCAACCTGTTCGCCGGCGGAACGCTCTTCGCCATCGTCTTCATGACCACCGAGCCGGTCAGCGCGCCCACGCACAAGGGCGCGATCTGGGGCTACGGCGTGCTGATCGGGGCGCTGGGCACCATCATCCGCGCGCTCGGCGTGTTCAACGCGGGGCTCATGTTCGCGATTCTGATCGCCAACATGTTCGCGCCCCTGCTGGACGTGGCCGGCCGGTCGTTCGACGCCTGGCGGAAGGGGGAGGCGCCTTCGTGACCGAATCCACGTCCTCCCTGTGGGCGACCTTCCGGGCGCTGGCCGCCGGCCAGGGGGAAGCCAAGCACGTCCGCCTCTACACCGTGGCTTTCACGGTCGTGGTGACCGCGTTCTTCGGCCTGCTCGTGAGCAGCGTGCACACCGTGCTCACGCCCATCAAGGAACGCAACCAGCGCGCGGCGCGGCAGCGCGTGATCCTCGAGCTTTTCGGGCTCGCTGCTGCGGACGCCGCGCTCGGTGCGCAAGAGATCGACCGGCGTTTCGAGCAGGACATCGAGGTGCTTGAAACGGAGGCGCCCGAAGGCGGGACCTATACCTGTTACCGGCAGAAGGCGGCCGAGGCCGGACGCGTGGTGATCCCGCTCGCCGGCCGGGGGTTCTGGGGGCCGGTCCGCGGATTCCTCGCCCTGGAGCCGGGGTCCGGAACCATCGCGGGCGTGGCGTTCACGCGCCACGAGGAGACGCCGGGCTTGGGCGGGCGGATCACGGAGCCGGATTTCCGCAGCCAGTTCGCGGGCAAGTCCTACACGCGTCCTGGTGCGGACGGCCTGCGGATCCGCGTGGTGCGGGGCGGGGCGGACGGCCCCCGGGAGGTCGACGCCATCACCGGGGCCACGGGCACGAGCGACGCGGTCGAGCGCATGATCAACCGGGCCATCGAGCACTTCCTGCGGCTCGGGCCGGCGGCCGGCGCTGACGCGGCAGCCGGCGGCCGAGGAGAGAGGCCATGAGTCCGGGCACAGCGGGAAAGCAACCGACCGGCTGGGCGGCGCTTGTGCGCATGCTCTGGGAGGAGAACCCGGTTTCCGTGCAGATCCTCGGCATCTGCTCGGCCCTGGCGGTCACCAACCTCGTCAAGAACACGTTCGTCATGGGGCTCGGCCTGATCTTCACGGCCGCCATGAGCAACCTGACGGTCTCGCTCCTGCGCGCCTACACGCCGCGGCGCGTGCGCATGGTCATCCAGATCCTGGCCGTGGCCGCCTACGTCATCCTCGTCAAGATCGTGCTGGACGCGTTCCTGCCCGCGATCAGCCAGGAACTCGGCGCGTACGTGGGCTTGATCATCACCAACTGCATCATCATGGGCCGGTGTGAAGCGTTTGCCGCTCAGAACCGCCCGGCCGCGAGCTTCCTGGACGGGCTGGGCGCCGGGCTGGGGTACGCGTTCGTGCTGCTCGTGATCGCAGCCGTGCGGGAGCCGCTGGGGCTCGGGACGTTCTTCGGCGTGCCGCTGGCCGCGCTCGCGGACTGGACGCGCTGGAACGTCATGGTGATCGCGCCGGGCGGATTCTTCATGCTCGCCATCTTCATCTGGGTGGCGCGGGTCATCCAGGCGCCGTCCGGCACGCAGGCGGGCGGGGCCGACGGGAACGGGGACTGAGGAGCGCGCTTGTGGACATCGCCGACTTGCATCCCCTGGTGATCCTCTTTGCCGCGATCACCACGGACAACATCCTGCTCGCGCGTTTCCTGGGGATGTGTCCGTTCCTCTCGGTCAGCCGGCAGCTGAAGAGCTCTCTGGGGCTGGGCGCGGCGGTCGTCTTCGTGTTGACCTGCACGACCACCCTCAACTGGTTCGTCTATCACGGGCTGCTCCATCCCGACGGGTTGCTCGGCTACGATCTGCGGTACCTGCGCTACATCGCGTTCATCATCGTGATCGCCGCGTTCGTGCAGATCGTGGAGATGGCGATCGAGCGCGTGAGCCAGCTGTTGTACATGACCCTGGGCATCTTCCTGCCGCTCATCACCGTGAACTGCGCGATCCTGGGCGGGTCGCTCTTCATGGTCACGCGCGACTACGGGCTGCTCCAGAGTGTGGCCTTCGGCTTCGGTTCCGGCGTCGGCTGGGCGCTCGCCATCGCAGCCATGGCCGGCATTCGGGAGAAACTCGACCGCAAGGGCAAGGTGATCGCGCCCCTGGAAGGCGCGGGCATCGCTCTGGTGGTGGCGGGCATCATGGCGCTCGCGTTCGTGGGCTTCAGCGGCATTCTGCGGATCCAGTGATGACATGCCTCCTTGCCGTCTTCATCGCCACCCTGCTCCTCTGCGCGCTCGCCGCGCTGCTGGCCGTGCTGCTCCTGGCCGCCGAAGCGGTCTTCGCCAACTACGGCGAATGCCGCATCGACGTGAACGGGGGCGACAAAGCCCTGACCGTCCAAGGGGGCCAGAGCCTGCTCGCGAGCCTGGCCGACCAGAAGGTCTTTCTGCCATCGGCCTGCGGCGGCCGGGGCAGCTGCGGGGTCTGCAAGTGCCGGGTGAAGAGCGGCGCCGGACCGGTGCTGCCCACCGAGCGGCCGTACCTGACCGACGAGGAGTTAGACCAGGGCGTGCGCCTCTCCTGCCAGGTCAAGGTCAAGGAGGACATCTCGATCGAGGTGCCCGAAGGGCTTCTCGCCGTGCGGGAGCTGTCCACCACGGTCGAATCTGTCACCGACCTCACGCATGACATCAAGGGCCTTCGCTTCCGGTTGCCCGAGGGCGAGCGCATGCCGTTCAAGGCGGGGCAGTACGTGCAGCTCGTGGCTCCGCCCTACGGCGAGGTGCACGAGGAGACCTTCCGCGCGTACTCGATCGCCTCGCCCCCGCACGAAACGGCGTGGATCGACCTCATCATCCGGCTCGTGCCCGACGGGATCGTGACCACATTCGTCTTCGAGCACCTGAGCGAAGGGGACGCGATTCGCCTGGTCGGGCCCTTTGGGGACTTTCATCTGCGGGAATCCGACCGCGAGATCCTGTTCATCGCGGGCGGGTCCGGTCTGGCGCCCATCCGCAGCGTCGTGCTGGACATGATCGAACGGAAGATCACGCACCGGTCGGCCACCTTCTACTTTGGCGCCGTGCAGGAGCGCGACCTCTACTACGTGGACGCGTTCCAGGAACTGGCACGCGAGCATGACTGGTTCCGGTTCGTGCCCGCGCTCTCCGGTGACGAGGGGGGGCACGATTACGAACGCGGACTGATCACGGAGGTGGTGGAGCGGCACGCGGACCGGCTCGAGGATCACGAGGCGTATCTCTGCGGGTCGCCCGGCATGATCGACGCGTGCATCGAAGTGCTCCTGCGCAAGGGGGTGCCTGAGGAGCGGATCTTCTACGACAAGTTCGCGTAGCCCGGATCGGCATCAGCCGAGCCGCAAGCCGCTGAGGAACCGCCATGAGACAGACGCCCGACCTCGACCGCGTGCAGGCGCGCATGCAGCCCGGGGCGCTCACGCTCCACGGATTCCTGGCCCCGGACACGCGCAAGCTCGTGGACATCCTGGCGGCCGACGACCGGGTCGTGCGCCAGCACGGGCTCTCGCACGAACGGATCGCGGACCGCTTGGAGGCGCTGACCCGGGCCGGCAAGGATCAAGCCGAACGGGAACGCGTGGTGGAAGACCGCTTCCGGGTGCAGGTACGGGAGGAGCGCGGGCGCCTGCCAAGCCCCTGGGGCGACGGCCTCTTCCGCAAGGGCGAGACGCGCCTCACCGATCCGATCACAGGGCAGTCCTTCCGCTGGACCCCGCTCGGCGTGCATCTCATCCGCGCGCACGGCTTCTACGGGGGCAGGGGCTCGACGTTCCGGCTCGAGCCCAGCGCTCTGATTGCTGCGCTGGGGATGACATCCACCCCTGGTGCGGCGGAGTAGAGGCTGCCTGCCGATTCGCCCTGCAGACGCTGCAGCGGTGGCCTACGCTCGGTTAGAGATCGACTCCGTGCTTATCGCCGTACTGATCGGCCAGGGAGTCGACCAGGGCCGGGTTGTCCGGGTCGATCTGGACGACCACGTTGCGCCCGCTCTCGCTCTGTCCGATGTACGTCCGCGCGGGCGAGAGTTGGCCGGTCTGGAGGAACTGGGAGACCGATTCCTTGTAGCCGAGTACGTACGTGTCGCCGTTGTGCCAGACCTCGGTGTAGCTCGGCTGCTCGGTCTCCTTCTGGGCCTGCGACTGGCTGTTGCAGCCGATGAGCAGACCGCCGGCCGCCAGAGCGCCAACACAGATCCATGCCGCCAGATGATGTGTCACGTCGTGCCTCCTTCTTGCTTGCCATCGAGGATTCGCAGAACCAACAGCCAACAGTGTCCACAATACTGGCTGGCCATTGGGTCTCTGTCAGCGGCCTGTGAGAATTCGGCGATTTTGGAAGCGACCCACCCGATTTTGATGAAGACGCTGCGATTGCGGGCCTCGGTGGGTCAAGACCCATGGCCGCGAACGTCACAATGGCGGGAGGGGGGTTGGGGTGCCACGG
>CAZBZG010000199.1:0-8919 GCA_964496245.1 uncultured Planctomycetaceae bacterium
ATCTCGGCCAGCGCGTCGAGCTGCTGGCGGAAGGTCGCTTGGTCGCGGCCGAGGGTGGCGGCTGCGGCGGGAAGCGCGCGTTTCGGATCCAGGCCGCACTTGGAGACGGCCGCATCAAGGGCCTTGCGCCCGGCCTGGTATCGCGCGAGGAGCTTGTCCGGATTGTCCGTCTCTACGCCGAGCGTCTGCAGTCGGCGTCTGTGTTCGGCGCGGAAGTGCTTTGCGTCGTAGGCCTTGTTCCAGGCGCCCATGGCGCGGTCGGCTTCCAGCTCGGCCAGGCGCACGGCCAGCGCGGTCTCGCGATAGAGAGTGGCTGCGGCCCGGACCGATTCGAGATCGTACGGAGCGAGGGCCTGGCAGGCCCCAAAGGCGGCCGCGCGGTTCTGCTCCGTGTGCAGGGCGGTGCGCGCGAGGAAGAGGCGGATCTTCTCCGCGGGCGCCACAGCCGGATCCCGGTCAAAGGCGAGGAAGATCCAGCGGTAGAGCCGCTGTCGCCGGGACGCCTCGTCCGTTGCGTGCAGTCCCTCCGGACTCAGGAGCACGCGCTCCTGGGTCTCGATGCGCGCGGCCAGTTTCCGGCGCGCGTCTTCCAGGTCGGCGGCCAGTGCGGGCAAAAGCGCGAGGCACTTGTCCCGCAACTGTTCCAGTGCGGTCTGCAGCTTGTCGCTGGCCTGTGCCGTGCCGGTCTGGAGGTCGAAAGCGAGCGTATTGATCGATTCGATGTGACGGCTGAAGGCCTGGAAGTTCCGGTCCTCGCTCCGGCTCTCGCGGCTGATCTGGGCGAGGTGGCCCATCCAGCGGTCGAGGCTGGCGCGCAGCTGTTCGGCGCGTTTGCGCCGGTTGGTCTCGCTCATCTCCTCGGCTGCCTGCATGCGGCCGACCTCCTGGTGGAACGCGCCGACTACGCGCAGCAGATTGCGGTGGAAGCGGAATTCGATCATGGCCGGCAACGCGGTTTCGGCCAGGGCCGAGAGTGCGCCGGACGCTTTCGGCCGGAGGGAGTCCGCCATGAGCGCCGCGCCTGCGGTGCGCAGAAGCGCCCGCAAATCGGCCTTGTAGGGATAGAAGGGTGTGAGGTCTTGTTCCACGAGAAGCCGCTGCAGCAGGGGGGCGGGGCCTTGACCGAGAGGAAAGGCTTCTACCTCCAACGCGTCGAAGAGCCCTGCGAGGCGACGGCCTTCCTTCGGGGCGAGGGCGAAGGCTCCGCCCCCGCATCGTTCTGGGGGCAGTGCGCCCAGGGCGCGGAAGAGCGCGGCGTAGATCCGTAGGGTCTGGATGCGCTTCTGTTCGGCCAGCCCGGGTTCGAAGCTGACGACCTCGATGAGAATCTTGTTCGACTGGCCGAAGGACTTGTTCGTGTCCAGGCCCTCCACCTGCATCTCGACCACGTCGCCCGGTTCCACGTCGAGGTCCTCGAGGTTGAGAAGAAAGGTGTGGCGGAATTCCTTGCGGGGCGGGTCAAAGGTCTCCAGCGGCGTGCGGTCGGCTTCGGCGAGCACGTCGGGATCGGGATTCTTGCGGGTCACCAGCGTGAGTCGCTGCACGCCCAGATCGTCCCGGATGCTGAGCTGGAAGGTGCGTTCCTCGGTCGGGAACATGGAGAGCATCTCTTCGGTATCTTCGATCTGAAGGGTTGGGGCGCGGTCCGCGACCAGAATGAAACGGCGCTCCTGCTGGTCCAGGTTGGCGAACCCCTCTTCGTTGCGCAGCAGAATCCGGTAGGTCGTGTCCGCTGCGAGCGCATCGATCGTCCATGTGGCGTTGCCGTCCGCGAACTGGAGCGGCTGGGTCGTCTCCTCCCCGTCGGCTGTCGCGCTGACGATTCGGGCATCTGCGAGCGCTTGGCTGCAGTGGAGCGAGACTTCGATGGTTGAGCCTTCCAGGACTTCCAGATCGGCCGGTTCCTGGTAGGTCTTCGGGGCGAGCCCGGTGTATGGGGGATAGGCTACGGAGACCTGCAGGTCCTCCACCGCCGGCTGGGTCACCACGCGCAGAGACTGCGCCTGGGTCCTGGCGTCGCCCGCGGTCACGCGGAAGTCGAAGTCCGCCTGCACCTCGTAGAAGGTGTGCAAAAACCGGTCCTTGCCCACACGGACCATCTGCTCTGTGGACCAGGTCTCCGGCGCGTCCGGCGGGCCGAAGGTGATGCGCGCGGTCGAGGCGAGCTGCCCGGTCAGCTGCACGGGAATGGTCACGTCCGTACCCCTGCCCGCGGGGTTGGGATAGGCTTCGAAGCGGATCTTGGTGAAGCTCGGGTGTGCGAGGTCGGTTTGCGGCCGGTAGAACCGTTCGAGCATGAGCGGGAACTCATAGGCAGGGATGGCCAGCAGCACCCCGTAAGCGAGCGCGAACAGCACGAGACCGGCCGCGTGCAGGCGCCGGTGCCGGTCGGACGGTGCCGGCGGTACGTCCAGGCCGCGCGCCACCTCGTCGGCGTGCTGCGTGAGCACATCGAGCATGGCCTGCTGGTGCGGTTCGGTCGCGCGGGCGGGGTGGAGGAGGCGGTAGGCCGAGACCACGTGTTCGGCGGAGTCCTCCACGTGCGGCTCGATCTCATAGCCCAGCTCCTCGGGCGGTACCCGGCGGCGGTGGTAGAGCACGAGGCCGGCGGCGCCGGCGAGCACAAGAAGGCCATGGACCACGAGGAACGCGGCAGTGCGCTCCGGAATGCCGAAGCGGAAGCAGCGGTCCAGGTGCACGGCCAGCAGCACCACTGCAGCGTAGAGGAGCACCAGGCGCATGGCGGCTACGCGCACGAAGAGCCGGCGCTTGCGGGCGTGGTAGTTCTGGAAGACCGCGCGCAGCGCCTCGGGCAGTCGCGAGAAGCGGTTGTGGTGCGTCATATCTTGCCCACCCATTTGCGCAGGATCCATTCGGCGGCGATCAGGCCGGCCACCACGAGCAGCGTCAGCCAGTGTCGCCAGATGGGGAAGAGTGTCCGTTCGGTTTCCGTGCGCGTCTTGCCCTCCAGGAGCGGCAGGAGGGCCGGTGCGTCGGCGATGTCGAGGCACAGCGCGTTCGTGCCCATGGCCAGGTCTCGGAGCGTCCTCGGGTGGCGGGAGAGGCGGCCGTATTCGGGCGTCTCCTCGAAGACGCGGATGTCCTGCGTGTCGCCAGCGCGTTTCGCGGTCCAGCGTCCGCGCTGTAGGCCGGGCGCCCGGTAGCGGACGAGGCCGTCGAGCAAGGCCTCGCCGTCCACGGTGCGTGTCGCGTTTCCGGCAGCATGCGCAAGGGTGAGCGGCGCAGCCTGGCCGCGGCCGAAGAAGTAGGCCGCCCCTTCGCTGGGTACGGCATAGGCTTCAGCCAGCAGGCCGGGGTTCTCCTCCGCGGAAGCGAGATCGAGACGGCGGCTCCAGGTGACGGTCTCCACCCAGAGCCGGGTGTGGGCGGTGAGGTGAGCCGAATTGACCCGGCTCCACAGTGCCGGATGCGCCAAGTAGAGCACCTTTCCGTTGTTCACGCGCCGCCAGCCCAGGAGCGGCGCGCTGTCCGGGGTGGTGGACAGAAGGCCGACCGCGTCCGCGGCCACAGGAGGCGCCGCTGCGTCTTCGCCCAGGGCGGGGAGGAAGTCCCACCCCCGCACCATGCGGTTGTGCAGCCCGGCCGGAGTCCGCGCCCAGGTGGTGACCGACTCGGTCGTCACGGGCGCGGGTGCGGGGAAGGGGAGGACGCTGGCGAGCGGATGCTCGGCGTAGGCGGCCGGCAGGTGCCGCTCGCCAGCGAGCACCATGAGCGTGGCGCCGTCCTCCCGCACATGCGCGAGCAGCGCCTGCCACTCGTCCTCGCTCAGTGTTTCGGCCGGCACGTCGCCCAGGATGACGATGTCGTAGAGTTCCAGGATGGCTGGGTCCGACGGCCATGTGCCTGCGCCCACCCCGCGTGGAAGTTTTCCCTCGGGCGCTGTGAGCGTCACCAGGGCGTTCAAGTCTACGTACGGCAGCCGGCCGAGGACGTTGGTGACGAAACGGGCCTGCCAGTGCGGCCGCTCTTCGAGGTAGAGAATGCGGATCTTCTGGGCCAGCACCTCCACGGGCATGGTCACGCTGTTGTTGGCCTCGGTCAATTCCCCTTGGGCGTGCGGAATGCGGACCGCGATGTCCATGAGGCCGGCCTCGGGCACGGGCACGTCGAGGTTCGCCGACCAGAAGGTCCGCCCGCCCGGCTCGAGGGAAAGCGTGGTTTCTTCGGCCGTTCCGGCCTGGAGGCGTACATCCAGCGTTTCGAGCGGTTCCGCGTCGACCGGACGGGTCTTGAAGGTGGCGTGCAGACGGACCGTCTGGCCCCGTACGGCAAAGGGCGGGGCGAGGACACGCAGGACCGCGAGGTCCTCGGGCTCCTCTTCTGCGCCTACGGCGAGCGTGTGCACGGGAACGCCCTGGTTCCTGTACTGCTCGGCGAGTGCATCCGCGCCCTGGTGCCGGCCGTTCAACCGGCCGTCGCTCACCACAAAGACTCCGCTCAGCGGCATGGGATCCTCTTCGCGCAACAGGTCGCCGAGGGCGCGGATCAGATTGCTCCCGCCCGGCTGCGCAGCCAGGTCGGGCCGGCGCGCTGCGTCCGCCGCCTCGTTTGCATGGAGCAGGCGGAGGCGGAATGCCTGCCGGGGATGCTGCAGGCCGCAACGGTCGAGAAATGCCTGGTCGAGCAGGCGGTCGACCAGTGCGAGGCGCGTCCAGCCGCGTACCGTGCGCACGGCCTCGGCCATGACGTTGGCCTGGTTGCCGGCTGCCGCGGGCTTTTCCTCCTGTTCCCGCATCCGCGCGCGGAACTGGCCAAGCGTCTCGATCCGTCTGCGCGTGGCCGCCCGGGTCGAGGCCGCATCGGTCACCGTGCCGGCATAGAGTCCCCGGATGTCCTCGAGCGCTTCCTGCAGGCCGTCGAGGTCGAATGCGTCTAGAGAAGACAGCCGTTCGTTGACTGCTTCACGGTGCGCATCCAGGTAGCGCCAGTAGGCGTCGCGCTCGGTGAAGCGTCCCTCCTGCTGGCGGTGCAGCGCGGCAAGGTCGGCCCGCAGGGCGTCCAGCGTTTCGACCGCCTCGAAGAAACGGTTCCGGTCGTCCAGCGCGCCCGCACGGCGTGCGTAGGCTGCCGCTCGCTGGTCGTTTAAGTGCTGGTCTGCGATGCCCATGGAGAGGCTGTTGTCCACGAGCACTTCGAACCGGCCGCCGTAATCGGTGATACGTTCCAGGTCGAGGCGCGGGCGGAAGACGAGAAAGACGACCGTTGCCACGGTCAGGAGGCGGAGGGCGAGCAGCAGGCGGCGGTGGATCCGCCGGATGCCGCTGAGCTGCCGCAGGTAGAGCCACGCCATCAGCCCGACCAAGAGCGGCAGCGCGGCCAGTAGCCACCACGGCGAGAGCGCGGAGGCGAAGTCGATCGTGACTGCGTAGCGGGTCTCGGCGATCATGACCCCACCTTCCAGGACAGCCAGGACTCGGCGAAGAGAAGGAACGCCAGCGCGGCGAGCACCAGGGCGTAGAGTTCCCGGCCGCCCGCGCGCTCTTCGATCCAGGTGCGCAGGGATGCTTCGTCGCGGACCACGCTCCACCCGAAGCGGTCCACGATGGCGCGTGCCGCCTCCTCGTCCAGACAGGTCACGTCCCCCTCCTGCCGGTCGTCGTACACGGCTGCAAAGCGCTTGCGCGGCGCTCCGCCGCCGAGGGTGCGCAGTTCATAGAGCCCGTTGTGCGCCAGCGCCCCGTCGTACGCGGCGATGGGCCGGCCTTCGCGTACACGGGCGGCGAGGGGCCGGGTCTCAGGCGAAGCCGGCGCTTCGAGCGGGCCGGTCATCACGGTGTGCGTGTTCTCCGGCACGTAGGCGAGGATCGGTTCGCCCCGGCGGACGTTCATGGGCGCGCGCCGTCCGCCCGTGGTGTAGGCCACGAGCCGGTGGACCATGTGCACGTACGCGCCCCGCACGGGCAGGCTGTTCCACGCGCCCGACAGGCCGGAAGTCATGACGAGCACCCGGCCGAAGCCGAGCCTGCGGCCGAGCAGCCACGGGGCGCCGTTGTCGAGCCGCGCGAGCACGGTTCTTGGCTCGCCGTCCTCTTCGCGGGCGGCCGACCAGTAGCCGTAGAATTTCGTGCCCCGCGGGCCGTCGGCGTCATGGGTGTCGAGCGCGGCGAACACGGGCGCGGAGAAACTCGAGAGGTCCAGGCTCCAGAATGCCGTGCCGCTCAGGGGTCGCATCTGGCGGCGCTCGAAGGCGGCGTTCGCGAGCAGAGGCCGGTCGCGCTGCGCCAGTTGTTCGGCACGGAAGTGGGGGCCGAGGCCGACGATCAGCCCGCCGCCGTGGCGCACGTAGGTCAGGAGCGCTGCCGCCCGGCGGCCGCCGATCGTCTCCGGATCGTCGAGCAGGACCGCGTCGAAGCGCTCGAGATCCTGCCAGTCTTCGTCTGTGCCCTCGACCACGACCACGCCCGCGTCCGCGCCGGGGAACGCCAGGTCCAGGTAGTCGAACGAGCGGTCGAACGCGCGCCCCTCGGTGGACCGGAAGACGCCCACCGTGATCCGCTCGCACACCTCCATCGCAGCCGTAATCGTGTTGTCCCAAGGCAGGCCGTCGGGCAAGCGCAGTTCGGCCTTGAGATAATGGAGGCCGGGTTGATGAAGGCGTACATCAAAGGCCACGTCCCGGAATTGCCCCGGCAGCACGGTGGCGGTCTTGCGCTGCCGGCCCTGGCCGGGCAGGGCGAGTTCGCAGACGCCGCTCACGGGCTCGGAGGCGTTGCGGCTGCACTGAATTCGGACGTTCACGCGTACGAGATCGCCGGTCAAGACGACCTGGCCCGGCAAAGCGAGATGTGTCAGATAGAGGTTGACTTTCGGCTCGGCTTGCGGCCGGATCCAGAGGTAGGAACAGTGCGCAGCCGCCTCCAGTCCCCTCTGCCGCGACCAGTTGGCCGCCTGTCCGTCGCCCACGAGGATCACCTCGGTGTCCTGTCCGCCGGTGCGGCGGTGGATCGTCTCGAGCGCCTCGCCGAGGTCCACGGACCCGTCGCGCAAGGCCACCTCGGAGAGGATCTCCCGGAAGCCTTGGCCGTCGCCCCGGCTCTGCTTCTCTGCCACCGGCCGAATTCCGCCCGCGAGGCTGTAGACGGAGTAGGGGGCCCCGCGCGGCCAGCGGTCGGCCAGCAGGGTCAGGAGGCGGCGTCCTTCCTCGTCGGTCGTGATCTCGCCTGGGGTGTAGGCCATGCTGTAGGAGTTGTCGAGAAGCACGACATGGTGGATGGCGCCGCCGGTGGTGGCGTCGTCCGTGTGCGCCTGAAGGAAGGGGCGTGCAAAGGCGTAGCCGAGCGCAACGCCCACGAGCACGCGGCTGGCGAGCAGCAGCCAGACCAGCCAGCGCTTCTCCTGCTTGAGCCGTTCGAGGGCCCGCTCGAGGATGTAGGTCGGCCCCCACCGGACACGGCGTACGCGGAAGCGCAGGAGGAGGTGGATGAGGATCGGCACCAGTCCCAGCAGCACGAACCAGAGGTAGAGGGGTTGCTGATGTCCCATGGTGTTCGTCGTCCCTACCGCTCGATCATCTCGCGCCTGCGGAGGTAGGCGTTGAGCGTTTCCTGCAGGTCGGCGTCCGTGCGCATCAGCACCAGGTCCACGCGCTGGCGCCGGCAGAAGTCCTCCCAGGACTCCCGGAACGCGGCGTACTCCTTCCGGTAGACCTCGGCCAGGAGGGTGGCGTCCAGACGATGGCGTACGCCCGCGCGCTCGGCGCAGTCGAACTCGACCCAGCGGTTGAAGGGGAAGTCCTCCTCCTGCGGGCTGACGACCTGGAAGAGAATCACGTCATGGCCGCGGGCGCGCAGATGCTTGATGCGCTCCTGCACCGGCTCGGCTTCGTAGAAGAGATCCGTGATGAAAGCCACGATGCCGGGGCCGCTGGCGGCTTCCTCGACCCGCTCAAGCGCCTCGGACGGATCCGCCTCGTCGCGCACCTCCAGGCCCGCCAGTTCGTGCAGCATGAGGGTGAGATGGGGCTGGGAGGAGCCTGGACGGATCAGCGCCGGCTCCCGGCCGGCCAGAACGAGCCCGGCCCGGTCCTGTTGATTGATGACCAGGCACGAGAGCGCTGCGGCCAGGCGCGCGCCCACGAGGAACTTGGTGGGCAGTTCGATCTCCCGGTCGCCCTCGTGGGCGACGCCGGCGTCGGCGGTCATGGATCCGCTCACGTCGAGCAGCGTCCAGAGGGTCATGGCCGAGTCCTCGAGGAACGTTTTGACGTAGTACCGTTCGGTCCGGCCGAAGACTTTCCAGTCGAGGTGCTTGAGAGGGTCGCCCGGGATGTAGCCGCGGTGGTGGAGGAAATCGGTGCTCGTGCCGCGGCGCTTGCTCCGGTGCATGCCGTAGCGGATACCGGCGATCACGTCCCGGGCGTGCAGCTCCAGGTGCTTGATGATGTCGCGGGTATGGGCGTCGAGGATCCGGTCGGGCACGCGCGCGTTTCTCCGGGTGACGAGTGCGGCGTTCCGGGGGGGGCGGAACGCCACGGGGGCGGAGGTCCAAGCAGAAGGGTTAAGCGTTCTCAGGCGCCTCTACGGTGTCGAGGACCTTCTGGATCACCGTGGAGGTCGTGAGGCCTTCACTGATGGCGGCGTAGCTGAGAACGAGACGATGCGCGAGTACGGGTTCGCAGACTTCGCGCACGTCTTCGGTGTTGACGAAGCTCCGTCCCTGGGTCAGCGCGCGCGCCTTGCCGCAGAGGGTGATGGCGAGACTCGCGCGTGGCCCCGCGCCCCAGGAGACGTACTCCTTGCAGTAGGGCAGACCGTACTCCTCGGAGACGCGCGTGGCACGCACGATGCGCAGGATGTAGTGGATGATGTCCTCGCGGACCAGCACCTGCTCCACGATGTCCTGGAACCTGAGGATCTCCTCGCCTGTCAGGATGACTTCCAGATCGGCGCGGTACTTGGT
>CAZBZG010000200.1:0-8894 GCA_964496245.1 uncultured Planctomycetaceae bacterium
GCGCGGGCGATCCGCTCGTACTGCTTTTCGGAGCACTGGAACTGGAAGAGCTCCCGGCGCAATTCCGGCAGATCCTGCAGGACGCCGAAAGCATCCAGGCGCGAGAGGAAGGTCTGGAGGATGCCGAACGACATCTTGGCCAGGTCGCGCGTGGGCTGGTTGCGGTGCACGCGCTGGTCGAGGTCGGTCTGCCCGAAGGCGGGAAGCCCCCACTTCTGGTAGATGTCGATGAGGTGCGAGGTCTCCACGCCGTAGCCGATGGGAAAGGGGATGCGCTCCAGCACCTCCCGGCGCACCGCGTACTCGCCCGAGAGCGGCTGGATGATGCCCGTCAGTTCGGGGAAGAAGAGGCTGAAGAGCGGCCGGATGAGGATCTCGGTCACGCGGCCTCCGCCCGAGGACCGCACCTTGCCGCTCACGGCCAGCGGCCGGTCGTAGAAGGCCTTCACGTACTGGATCTCGGGATGGTAGATCAGGGGCGCCAGCAGGCCGTAGGCGAAGCGCGGGTGGATGTTCTTGATGTCCGCGTCCACGTACAGGATGATGTCGCCCTTGAGCTGGAAGATCGCCTTCCACAGGTTCTCGCCCTTGCCGCGTTTTTCGCCCATGTCCGGCAGGATCTCGGAGGCGAGGTAGACGTCCGCGCCAAAGCCTTTGGCCACCTCCACCGTCTTGTCGTCCGAGCCAGAGTCGATGACCGCGAGTTCGTCCAGGAGCGGGTAGCGGGTCATGAGTTCAGACTTGAGGATCACGATCTCTTTGCCGATCGTGTTCTCCTCGTTGAGCGTGGGGATGCAGACGCTGATCGTGAGCCCCTGCTTCTCCTTCTCCCGGACCATGGCCATGATGTCCCAGAAGTGGGAGTGGTGGAACGTATTGGAGGCGAGCCACTCGTCAAGATTCATCGCAGCATCCATTGTCGATGGCGAGCAACACGCCCAGGATCTGGGCGAGCCCGCTGAACATGGGTTTGATCTGCAGGGTCTCGTCGGGTTCGTTGAGGCGGTCCCCGCGCGTGATGCCGAGCGTGACCGCGGGAATGTCTTCGCTGATGAAGGCCGTGAGTTCGGAGGTGGACGGACTCATGCGGTTCTTGACCCCGAGCGCCTTCATGATGTCCCGCGCATTGCGCACGAGCGGATGCTGGAAGGGGATGCCGCCGGGGTTGCGCACAGCCAGCACCCGCAGGGTCACCCCGGCGTTGGTGCGCGCCGAGACCTCGGCTGTGATGTCGTCGATCTGCCGACGGATGTTTTCGACGACGTCGGCCGACTCGCTGCGGATCTCGAAGCGCAGCACCGCTTCCTTGGCGATCACGTTGAAGGCCTGCCCCCCGGAGATGCTGCCGAGCACCACCGACGTGCGGGGTCGGCGCGGCAGGGGGATCTCGGAGATGCTGTTGATCACTTCGTTCAGGCTGCTGATGGCCCCGACCACACCGAAGCGGGTCCAGTCGTACTCCTCGGGCACGGCGCAGTGGATCTCGCCCCGCAGCATGCCGATCGAGGAGTAGCTGAGCCGTCCCAGCGGCACGCCCTCCAGGCAGACCCCGGCCTTGAGCGGGAGCTTGCAGTTCTTGAGGAAGAAGCGCAGGCCCTCGAGGTTGCCCCGGCCGAGGCTCCGCGCGCCGCCCAAGAGGATCAGGTTGTGGCGCAGCTGGATGCCGAGCTGTTCGAGCAGGCTCGGCAGGGTCGCCAGCGTGGCCACGCCCAGGGCGTTGTCGCCCACGCCCGGCCCGGTCACCTTGTCGGGCTGCACGTTGATGGTGTGGTCCACGGTTTCGGCGAACAGGCTGTCCACGTGCGCGACCACGAGGATGTTCTCTTCCCCGTCGCTGCCCGGCAGGATGCCGAGGGCGTTGCCCACTTCGTCCGTGGAGCAGTTGTCCAAGCCGCACATGGCGAAGCGGTCTTCGAGCAGCCGCACGCGCATCTCCTCGCCGAACGTGGGCGAGGGTACCTCGCCGATCATGACCAGATTGGTCAGCAGGATGTCGTTGAGCTCGCGCGCGGCCTTGCGGTATTGCCGGAGGCTCGTGCGGATCTCTTCGGAAGTCTGCGTCTCGGCTTCGGCCATGTCTCGTTCCCAAACGGCAAACAGAACCATCCGGCCCGATGGCGCCCCATTGTAACAGATTGCACGGGATTGTTAAGGGCAATCCGAGAGGCCGGCGGAGCGCGCACGATGCATCAGTCCAAGCGCTGTTTTGCCAACCGGTTATGTGTGCGCGCCAGAGCCTTACCCGAAAAGAGCGGTCCTGCAGGAGCAGGGCCCTCCGAACCAGGAGCATCCGCGCCCGTTGGCCTTGTCGCCATCAGCAGACTCTTTTCTCACCCCGCCGCAGCCAGGCGTTCGGTCACCTGCCGGACGTACGCGTCCCGGTCGAACTTGCGCGCGAGGCCCTTGGCGTTCATGGAACGTACCGTACCGAAGACGTCTCTTTCCGGCCACGGCCGGTCGTGCTTGCCAAAGCACCAGGCCACGCCCGCGTAGCCGTTCGGGTCCCGGCCGTCCAGCTCGTAGCGGTCGTTGACGTCGACGAGCCAGCGGAACGCGGTCTCGGGTTTGCCGGTCCACTCGAGCACCTTCTTGCCCCAGTACATGCGCATGTAGTTGTGGATGCGCCCGAGGTGTACGAGCTCCTGCTGGGCCGCGTTCCAGTAGGGGTCTTCAGTGCGCGCTTCTTCGAGCTGTTGCCGGGTGTAGCGATAAGGCCGGCGGTCGCGGGCGTGCTTGCGCAACGTGGCGCGCGCCCACTCGGGGACGGAGGTGTACGTATCGTAATCCGGATTGAAGAGCACGAAGTTGACGGCGAGTTCGCGGCGCACGATGAGCTGTTCCAGAAACGCGTCCGTGCCCTTGCCGCCCTTGCGTTGTACCGCGAGCGCCACCTCCAGGGGACCGATCTGCCCGAAATGGAGGTAGGGGCTCAGGTCGGATGTGCCGTCCACCGTGGGATCGTTGCTCTGTTCCTCGTAGTCGCCGAGCTTGGTGCGTACGAAGCGCTGCAGCCGCTTCTTGCCCTGGGCGTAGCCGCCCCGGATCCCGGGTGCGGGGGCTACGGTGCGATCGATGTCGAGCTTCGCGAGCAGGGCTTCGGGGCCGTCCGCCAGAGCCGAGGCCAGTTGCAGGCCGAGCCCGTCCTGCTTTGCTTTCTGTTTGCGTAGCGGTACAAGGTAACGGTCGAGCTGCTTGTGGATCCGGGGCCGCAGCGTGCGCGCTGCATACTCTTCCTTGGTCGATGCCCATTCCGCAGGCACCACCACGTCGCTCTCGACCTGGAGGAGCCGGGCGTCGACAGCGCCGGCCAACGTCTCCCGCCAGCTGCGCTGCACGCGCGTATAGCCCCGGTCGCTCACGACCAGGCTGGCGTCCGCGGCCCATCGCTCGACTACATCGGGCGGGTCGCCGCAATCGACCACGAGCGGGATGCCACGCTTGGCCAGGGCGCCGGCGGTCTCGGCGAGCCCTTCGAGCAGAAACGCGTAGTGCCGCAGGTTGGCGCCGGGATAGGCGTCCGTCAGCGCGAAGAGCGCGACCACGGGTTGGCCGAGTTCGTTGGCGTGCAGAATGGCGGCTTCGAGCGCGTGGTTGCCGGAGGCCCGCTGTGCGGCCTGCATCCAATAGAGCACGAACCCGCGCGACTGCACGGGCGCGTCGTTCAGGAGCTGCACGCGTTCGGGCTGGATACCGGCCCGCTCCAGGCGGTTTTCGAGAGAACGCTTGGTCATGGCAGAAAGTCTCCCCGTGCCTCGGACGCTGGACAGCTTATTCTCTGACAGACCCTTACGCTTGTGCGGCCTGTCCGACACCGCTTTTTCACTCGCTCGCGAGCACGGGTTGGCCGTCGGCCTGCCCGCAGATGGAGTCCGCTCGCACGTCCACGGTCTCCACGCCGCCGCCATGGGTCACCGTGATCCGCACGCCGTCGTCCGTGGGCGGCGTCTGCCAGGGCGGGCACCTCCAACGGTTCGAACGCACCCGCCGACGGAGAGGCGCAGAGGAGGAAGCACCACAGCCCTGCGCATCCCGCACGCCGCGTCCGGCATAACGAGCGCCGGCCGAGGGCACGGACCTGCCATGTGCGTTGCCTGAGGGATGGGATCGCTGCTCCTCTTCGGCCGGGCGAGATGCCCGATGGGGCGCTCAAGTGGCGTGACCGGCTTGCCGGCCGCGCCGGCGCAGGCGGCCGAGCCAGGGGGCGGGCCGGCCCAGGTCGACCTCCACGGTCACGATGCCGTGGGCCGGCGCCTCCACGGTCACGGTCTTGCCGCGCGTGGTGGGCTTCCTGCCCTTGATGCGGGTCTCGTTCAGCTTGCAGAAGACGGCGCCTCTGACCTTGCGGTCGAAGGTGAGCGTCTCCTTCTGCTTGCGACCGGTCGGGTTCCAGAGCCGCACGATCAGGCCGCCGCCCGCTTCGCGCGGCTTGATCGCGCTCACGACGAGGTCGCCCGTTTTCTGATTGAGAAGGCTCTTCTCCGGCCGCGCCGTGCCTTCCATGGGCGGATGCCCGGAGGAGAAACGCCCGGTCTGCCGGGTGAGCAGCCCGGCCTGGAGAAACGCGAGTTCGCGGAACGCGTCCCGGGACGGGAAGGTCCCGGCATAGGGCAGAAGCGCGTAGCGCCACGTGATCCGGCCTTGTTCGAGGCCATCAAACTCACCCGACGTGCCCACGGTCTTGCGGAAAGACCGCAGCAGGGTGACCTGCATGGTGCGCCGCGTGTCGTCGGCCACGCCGCCTTCGTGCACCCCGCCCGCGCTCAAAAACGCCAGTCCCCGCGCGCCCGCGCCCACGGCCTGCAGGTGGAGGAAGGGCTTTTCGGCCAGGTCGTGCTCGTTCCAGTCTGCGGTGGACGTGTCGAGCGCCACGGGTCGCTCGACCACGTCATAGGGATGGTGCGCGAGCCAGGTCGTGGCATCGGCCGCGTCCGTGGGAAACAGCACGCGCAGGCGGTGATCTTGGATGCGGTTGTCGAGCGAGGTCTCCACGTCCACCACGCGCGCGCCGCGGCGCATCGTCACCAGGCTCACGATCTCCAGCGGGCTGCGTTCCCGGCTGCGCTGCTGCTCGTGCCAGTCGTACCGCACCGGTAGGTCGAGGGTGACGGCGATGCGGAAGCGGACGAGTTCCGGCCCGTCCTGGAGCACGGAGACCCGGGCGGCGGCGGCGGCCGAGAGCGCGATCTCGTCGTTCACCGACTCGCCGTGGAACCAGCCGTCCCCTTCCTCCGAGCGGTCTTCGAACGTGAGAAGATCGGTGTAAGTCTCGCCCGTGGCCTTGTCCGTGATGGCGAGCGTGCCGTTCGGGTTGACGCACACGGCCAGATGCTCGTTCTCTGCAGCCGTGGGCCCGGTGCGCAGCGTGCCCATACCGTGGACCGCGGTCTCGCTCGGTTTGACCACGAGCGAGGTGAACCCGAGCGCGGGCAGGGGCACCCGGGCCGCCACCGTGTACCGCTCGCGCGGGCCGTCGGTCAGGAAACACGGTTGGGCCACGGCGCTGCGCCAGCCGTACCGGGGGTCCACAGCCAGGCGCTGGTAGGGGAGTTCGTTTCCTTCGCGGTCGTAGAGGCGGAAGGCCTTGATGCGCTGGGTATTGAACCCGAGGGAGAAGCTGTGCGCATAGTCCTGGGGCAGGTCGACGTCGAACACGACCGCCTCTTCGCGTGCCTGGGGCACGGGGTTGGCGAGCACCACGCCGAAGGCGTCCTCGCCCGCGTCTGCCGCCGGGTCGGCGCAGTCCACGGTGAGCGCGGCCAGGGCCTTGTGCCGGACCTGCTCGCCGATGATGCGCACCTGGTCGAAGCGGTGCATCATGTCCCGGTGCACCTGGTCGATGGAGCAGCCGCAGATGCTGTCGTGCGCGTGGTTGAGGAGGAGCTCTTCCCACGCCAGGCGCAGGAAGCGTTCGGGCAGGCCCGCGCCCGCGAGATTGGCAAAGGCGAAGAGCGGCTCGGTCTCCTTCTCGAGCAGGTTCTGGCAGGCGTCGTTGGCCTGCTTCATGCGCACGCGCGCGGACACGCAGTTGGGGATCAACCAGAGGTAGCCGCACCGTCGCTTGGCCGGTTCGCGCAGTTCGCCTTTCTTGACCGGCGCCTTCTTGGCCGCCTGTTCGGCTGCGCAAAAGAACGCGGGCAGCGTGGAGTGGCGGACCGACACGTCGGGGCAGGCCTGCTCCACCAGGCGGATGTAGCGGGCGATGTCGGCTGCGGGCGAGACGTGGTCGAGCGCGTCCATGAGGCAGAGCGCGCTCGTGTTGGTGCGGCCGCGTTCATGGTCCACGTAGCCCTTGATGCGTTCGCACGCGCGTGCGTCGACCTCTTTGGGATCGTCCTCGGGTTTGGCGTTTTCGAGCACATTGCGTGCGCCGTTGAACGGGCCGTAGCCCATGGCGTCCTGGAGCTTGAACGTGAAGACCTCGCTCCCGTCGGGGGCCTGCCAGCGGAAGGTGGCGGGCGTGGTGTGCTCGTTCGTGCCGCGGCCGAGCACGCAGTGGGGCAGGTCGAAGCCCGCGTAGATCTGGGGCATCTGCGAGGGATGGCCGAACATGTCGCAGGTGTAGGCCACGGGCATGGGCTTTGCGCCCCACTCGCCTGCGATGCGGCGGCCCATGAGGAGGTTGCGTACGAGCGCCTCGTCGCCCGGGCAGAAGAGGTCGGGCATGGTGTACCACGGCCCCACGAGCACCTTGCCCGCGCGGATGAGGCCGGCGAGTTCGTCGGTCTTTTCGGGCCGGACCTCGGTGAAGTCCTTGAGCACGCACGTCTGCCCGTCCAGGTGGAAGTACTTGAAGTCCGGGTTCTCCCGGAAGATCTCCAAGAGCTCGTCCATCACCTCCACGAGCAGCAGGCGGTACTCCTCTACGGGCCGGTACCACTCCCGGTCCCAGTGCGTGCCGCTGATGTAATGCGCCTTGTATTGCTTCGCCATGGGGCTCTCCTCGCTCCGTTCAAGGAGCTTCGTACACCATACGGCCTGTGGGGCAGGAGTCAACCGTGCAGAAAGAGGGTGCGTGTGATGCGTGGACCAAAACCGATTCGACGATTTGAACCTGGATGGGTCAAGAGCTACAGGTGGGAACGTCACAATGAAGAATCGGAGGGACGCGCTCCTGCGCGTCCGCAACGCTTCACGTGCACGGCGGTCCGGCAGGAGCCGGACCCTCCGACGAACCTCCGGCTCGAGGCTTGTAGGCCTCGGTGGGTGAAGACCGGAGTACCCCCACAAGCCCCTCACCTCCACTTACGCATAAGCCTTTGATTTCCTAAGCGTTACCCTGCATCCCTGCTGGATCTACGGACCAGCGCGGCAGGCGCCGCCATGTTTTCATCCTTGCGAAGTGTACATTTGCGCAGTATTCTGTGGCCACTTGGCATCAGGGGGGCTCAGTGCCCCCGGGAGTCTGGCCATGGGAGTTCCTGCCTGCAAGGTCGAGCCCCTCTACAAGCCGCGAGAACCGCAGGCTTCCCCCTTGTGGCAGCTGCTCTCGAGGTGGTTCGACGAGTTCGAGCGCGTGTATGACGACCGCTTCGCCGACAAGTACGGCTTCTGGCGGCCCGAGATCCGCAAGTCCGTGGATGCGTACCTCAAGTGTGGTGACCTGAACGAGGGCTTCGCGCGCGTGCGCTGCCCGGAGTGCGGCCACAATATGTTTGTGGCCTATTCGTGCAAACAGCGTTGCACCTGCCCCTCCTGCCACCAGAAGCGTTCCCTCATCACCGCCCTGCACGTAGAGCAGGACGTATGCGCCAGCGTCCCGCACCGGCAGTTCGTGTTCACCATCCCCAAGCGGTTCCGGCTGTATTGCCGCTACGACCGCAAGCTCATGGGGAGGATGGCCCGCGTGGCCTGGACCTGCGTCAAGCAGGCCTTCCAGGAGGCCCTCGGGCGCAAGGACGTGGTGCCTGGCATGGTCGCAGGCATACAGACGCAAGGCGAACTTCTGCACTGGCACCCGCACCTGCATTGTCTGGTGACCTGCGGGGCGTTCACCAAAGACGCCGAGTTTCTTGAGGTCGCGGAGGCTGACACGGAGCGGGTGCTGCAGTTGTGGGAGGAGAGCATCTTCAAGCTGCTCATCAAGGAAGATCGCATCACGGAAGATGTGGTGGACGAGATGCGGGCCTGGGATCACTCGGGTTTTAGCGTAGACCAGTCCGTGCACCTGCCCGCAGGTGACTCTGCCGGGATCGAGCGACTCGTGCAATACATGGTGCGCTGCCCCTTCAGCTTGGCGCGCATGATCAAGGTAACCGATGATGGTACGGTCCTGTACAAGTCCGAAAAGCAGCACTGCCGGCCCTTTCCCGACACCAAGAGCGCTACGCTCCGGCAGGGGACCAGGCGAAATTTTCAGATCCTCCCCGTTCTCGACTTCATCGCCGAGTTCACGCAGCACATCCCGCCCAAGGGCTCCCACTTGGTGAGATACTATGGTTGGTATTCGAGCAAGTCCCGCGGCATGCGCAAGAAGGCTGCCCAAGCCGAGAGCGACCAGGAGCAGGAACCAGATACCGAGTTCCAGAGACAATGCCGCCAGCGCTGGGCCATGCTGATCAAGCGGGTCTACGAAGTAGACCCGCTTGCCTGCCCGGCATGTGGCGCCGAGATGCGGGTGATTTCCTTTATCGGTCCTCCGCAAGAAGCGGTCGTCGAGAGAATCCTCAAGCACTGCGGACTCTGGAACCCCACCGAAAGGGCTCCTCCCGTGCGTGAGGGGTTCGTGGAGGAACCCGAAGCGGTCGCAGAGAGCACGTATGTTGACATCGATACGTTTCTAGCCGAGTTCTGAGGGACCCGGCGCAAGGGATCTGTGCGCCATTTTCCCGTTCGGGCGATGCGCAGGCCGATTTCGCGCCGCAGGGGGGAGGCGTTGGGGGGCCGGGCCCCCCAAC
>CAZBZG010000201.1:0-8890 GCA_964496245.1 uncultured Planctomycetaceae bacterium
CCGTAAAGGATCAGCTGATCCAGGAAATCACCGGCGTGAATGCCGCGTTGGGCGACCTCGTCCACGCGCCCTAGCGCCGCTTGCAGGTCCGAGGCGATGGCGCTTTCGAACACGGCGGCCACGGCCTCTGCGCTGGCCACGCCACGGACGCGCTCCACATCCTCTCGCGTGACCGTGCCCTCCGCGTAGCTGAGGAGCTGGTCCAGAAGCACCAGGGCGTCGCGGACCGAGCCGCCGCTGAAGGCGGCGATCGCCTCGAGGGCGTGCTGCTCGACGTCGCCCTGTTCCTGCTGGACGAGCTGCTTGAGGAAGTCGGCGAGAGGCGCGGGAGGCACGAGCCGGAAGTCGAAGCGTTGGCAGCGGCTCAAGACCGTGTCGGGAAGCTTGTGGGGATCGGTGGTGGCGAGGATGAACTTCACGTGCTCGGGCGGCTCTTCGAGCGTTTTCAGCAAGGCGTTGAAGGCCGACAGGGAGAGCATGTGCACCTCGTCGATGATGTAGATCTTGAAGCGGGCGCGGGTGGAAATGTAGCCTGCCTGCTCGCGAAGCTGTCGGACCTGTTCCACGCTGTTGTTGGAGGCCCCGTCGATCTCCTGTACGTCCACGTCGTGCCCCCGCATGATGGAGCGGCAGAAGTCGCATGCGTTGCACGGATCGGGCGTCGGGCCCTTCTCGCACACGAGCGCCTTGGCGAAGATGCGCGCCATGGAGGTCTTGCCGCATCCGTGGGGCCCGCAGAAGAGGTAGGCGTGGGCCACGCGATCGGCGCTGATGGCGTTGCGCAGCGTCTGGGCGATGTGCGCCTGGCCGATGACCCCTTCGAAGGTCTCCGGCCTGTACCGTCGTGCCATGGCTTCGTACATCTGAGGTCCCCGGAAGGCATCCCCACCGCAATCTCGCGCGGGCCGGCACGGGCTCCGGCCTCCGGAGCCCGGCCAGGCTCTCCCACACATGGCAGAGTTTGCTTAGGGCTGCTCGGTTCCCCGCCTGACCCGGTTCACACCTCCACCATTGCGGGCGCCCGACCGGACTCCGAAGGCCGGACTTCGCCCCGCGTCATCTGCCATGCTAGAGAAGGGCGGGTCAGCTGTCAACCGCTTTCGCCGAATTGTGGCTTGCCTTGGGAAGGGCGTCTGGTGTAAGCTTTGGCACAGACGCGTACACCGATTTCCCTGGCGCATCGGAAGGCGCCTCCTCCGATGGATCTGTCCGTAGACGAGATTCGGATGCAGGCGGCCCTGCGGGAAGCCTACGCGGCCCTGGAGGAAGACGAGGTACCGGTGGGCGCGGTCATCTTCATCGGGGACGAGCTCGTCGGAAAGGCGCACAATCAGCGCGAGATCCTGCAGGACCCCACGGCGCATGCCGAGATCCTGGCCATCACGCAAGCCGCGGCCGCCCTCGGGACGTGGCGGCTGGAAGGCTGCAGCGTGTATGTGACCCTCGAGCCGTGCGCCATGTGCGCGGGAGCGCTGGTGCTTGCCAGGGTCGAACGGCTGGTGTTCGGCGCGTGGGACGCAAAGGCCGGAGCCTGCGGTTCGGTGCTCGATGTCCTCGCGTGCGAGCAGCTGAACCACACGGTCGAAGTGACGTCCGATGTGCTCGCGCCCGCTTGCGGCGAGGTGTTGCGGGACTTCTTCAAGCGGAAGCGCGAGGCCCGTGGGAACGACGCGGGGTGAGGTCGTGGGCGCGATATCGGGAGGCGGCGTGGAGATTCGCGCACTCGACATGATCGTAAGCGGCCGGCGGTACCGGACCGACCCGGCCCTGCTGATCGCGCGGGAGCGATGGCCCGAGGAAAAGGAGGGCGAGGACTCTGCGCTGGCCACGACGCTGCTCTTTCGGACGCCGAACGGACGCTACTTCCGGCAGATCCAGAGCCATTCGACTATCATCCGCGACCAGATCGAGCCGGTGCTGCGCGACGAGGCGGTCCAGCAGTACCTGGCGCTCCCGGTCAGGGAGATGGGCCTCGAGGAGGCATTTCCGGGAATGGAGATCGAGGAGGCGTAAGCGGCGGTCATGGGCGACGCGCGTTTCCCCATCGTGCCGTTGACGGGAGCCGCCCGGGCGCCATATAATGAGGATCGACGAGGCGCGCAGGAGGGATGCGCCCATAGCCGTTGTCCGGAGGGGTGGAGCCATGGCCGAGAACGAATTCCTGGATCTGGTGGGGGACCTTCGGGGCGAGCTCGAAGAGAAGATCAAGCTCGACGAGATCAACAAGAAGATCCTCTCCACCCTGGACCTGGACGAGATCCTGCAGGAGATCTCGTCGAGTACATGCGAGCTTCTGAACTGCGATCGGACGACCGTCTATGTGGTCGAGGAGACCGAGAACGGAAAGGAGTTGGTCAGCCGGAGCGTGGTGGGCGACGAAGTGAGCGAGATTCGCGTTCCCTACAACCACGACAGCATCGCGGGCTTCGTCGCCTGCACGGGCAAGGCCATCTGCCTCAAGGACGTCTACGATGAAGCCGAGCTCGGTGCGATCAGTCCTCTGCCGAAGTTCGACCGGTCGTGGGACGAGAAGACGGGGTATCGCAGCAAGAGCATGCTGGTCTCGGTGGCGACCGCGCGGGACCGGACCATCGGCGTGATCCAGGCGCTCAACAAGAAGAACGACGGAATGTTCAACGATCGCGACCTGGAGCTGTTGGAGAAGCTGGCCGGGTACGTGGGCATCGCTCTGCAGAACTCGCAGTCCCATACCCAGGTCATACGCAAGCAGAAAACGCGGCGGACGATCAACGACATTCTTCTCGAGGAAGGGATCGTCACCGAAACCCAGCTCAAGGAAGCGCAGGAGCGGGCCCGCGAAGAGCGCAAGAAGCTTCTGGACATGCTCGTGGAGCAGTACGACGTCAGCGAGGTCGAGATCACCAAGTGCCTGGCCGAGATGAACGAAGTCGAGTACCTCTCCTACAGCGACGACCTGAACATCAATCCGGATCTGTTTGACAATCTGTCCGAGGCCTATGCGAAACGGCACTTGCTCTGTCCGTACAAGCAGACGCTCGATGACAACGGCGAGCTGCAGCTCTCCGTGGTCATGCACAACCCCAAGGACTTCATCGCTCTCGAAGACGTGGAGATCCGGGTCGGCGCCAAGGTCAGCAAGGTGTACATGTCCACGCGGGGTGAGATCCTCCGCATGATCCACCATACGCTCCATCCCGAAGAGGAAGCCGAAGAGCCGCAGGAGGCCATGGGGGAGCTGTTCGACCAGCTCGCCGAGGATCTCGGGGTGGAGGAGACAGAGGAGGACAAGGTCGAAGCGGTCTCGATCAAGGAGGGCGCCAAGGAGGAGGATGCCCCGATCGTCAAGCTCTGCAACCGGATCATCGAAGACGCCCACCGGTTGGGCGGGTCCGACATTCACGTGGAGCCGTTGGAGAAGATGGTGCAGGTGCGCGTGCGGCGGGACGGATCGCTCGAAAAGATGCTGAATGTGCCGACCCACGCGAAGAACGCCCTGGTGGCGCGCTACAAGATCATGGGCGACATGAACATCACCGAGCACCGGGTGCCCCAGGACGGCCGGATTCGCTTCAAGGAGCACGGCGGACGGTACGATGTCGAGCTGCGTGTGAACATCTGCCCGACCGTGGGTGGCAACGAAGACATCGTGATGCGCATCCTGGCCGACAGCAAGCCGTTGCCGCTTGAAAAAATGGGCTTCATGCCGTGGGTGATCGAACCCTACAAAGCCGAGTTCTTGAAGCCCTACGGCATGATCCTCTGCGTGGGCCCGACCGGGTCGGGCAAGACCACGACCCTGCACTCCACGGTGGCCAATATCAACACAACGGATCGGAAGATCTTGACCGCCGAGAATCCGGTGGAGATCACGCAAGCCGGGCTCCGGCAGGTGCAAGTGAGGCCGGAGGTGGGCCTGACGTTCAAGGAGGCCCTGCGCGCCTTCCTGCGGCAAGATCCGGACGTGATCATGGTGGGTGAGATGCGCGACTTCGAAACGTGCTCGATCGCCATCGAGGCCGCCCTCACCGGACATCTGCTCTTCTCGACTCTGCACACGAACAACGCGCCCGAGACCGTGACGCGTCTGGTGGACATCGGCATTGATTCGGTGACGCTCTCCGACGCGCTCTTGTGCGTGCTGGCGCAGCGGCTCATCAAGACCCTGTGCAAGAAGTGCGCGGTCGGGGGGGAGATCCCGGCTGAGAACCTGGAGGAGATCGGGGCGACCAGGGAGGGGGACAAGTACAGGTTCATGGAGAAGGAGTTCCAGGTCGCCGAGGGCAAGGTCAAGGGGGAAGGATGCGAGGCCTGCAACGGGACGGGTCTGAAGGGCCGCATGGGCATTCATGAGCTGTTGGTCTGTACCGAGGAAGTCAAGCGCATGATCGTGTCAGGCGCGCGCATCCACGAGATCCGGGAGACCGGCAAACAGACCTCCGAGAGCGGGCACCGGATGTACGAGCTCTTCGAGGACGGCTACTTCAAGGTTCTCCAAGGCAGTACGGACTTTTATCAGGTGCGGGCCGTGTGCGTGGAATGAGCGTGGCCGGGAAGCGAACGCATGTAACACGCCCTCCCGGGAACGGGAGGGCGTGCTATATCGGTACGGGTGGTGATCGGGGGCGCCTATCCGTTCTCGTTCTCGAATGTCTTCATGAACGCGACGAGGGCTTCCACCGCTTCCCTTGGCACGGCGTTGTAGATGCTCGCCCGCAGGCCTCCCACGGATCGGTGTCCCTTGAGGCCGACGAGGCCGGCCTCGGTTGCCTGCTCGACAAAGGCGGCGTCGAGCTCTTCCGATGGCGTGGTCCATGTGACGTTCATGATGGAGCGGCATGCGGGGTCGGCCACGGGCTTCCAGAATTCGGACCCGTCGAAAACCTCGTAGAGCATGCGCGCCTTGGCCTCGTTCGCCTTCTCGAGGGCGGCGATGCCGCCCCGCTGCTGGATCCACTCGGTGACGAGCTTGAGGATGTAGAACGCCCAGGTATTGGGCGTGTTGTAGAGGCTTGACTTCTCGATGTGGGTCGAATAGCGGAGGAAGAGGGGCACGCTGTCGGGGCAGCGCTCCACCAGGTCCTTGCGCACGATGACAAGCGCCAGCCCGGAAGGGCCGAGGTTCTTCTGGGCACCTGCGTAGAGCAGGCCGAAGCGGCTGACGTCGATCTTCCGCGACATGATATCGCTCGACATGTCGGCGACGAGCGGGGCCTCGGTCTCCGGGAAGCCGTGGTAGCGGATGCCCCCGATGGTTTCGTTCGAGCAGATGTGGACGTACGCGGCGCCGGACGTGAGCGCGAGCTCTTCGGATTTCGGAACGCGCGCATAGTTCTCGTCCTTGCCGTCCCAGGCGACGTTGACGGGGCCCGTGACCTTGGCCTCCTTGATCGCCTTGGTCGACCAGGATCCGGTGTCCACGTAGTCGGCGGTCTGTCCGTCGGCGCGCAGATTCAAGGGGATCATGGCGAACTGGAGGCTCGCGCCGCCTTGCAGAAAGACGACGGCATAGTCGTCGGGAATGTCCATCAGGGCGCGGACGTTTCGTTCGGCCGCCTCGGCGACAGCCATGAATCCCTTGGAGCGGTGGCTCATCTCCATGAGGGACATCCCGTTGTTGCCATACTCGAGCAACTCGGATTGCGCCTGCTCGAGGACCGGCAGGGGGAGGGCGGCCGGTCCGGCGTTGAAGATGTGTGCGCGTGCCATGTTCTGTCCTTTCGATTTTAAAGTTGCGGAACGCGAAAAGCGAGCCAAACATTATAGCGCATTTCCATCCGGACACAATTGAAAGTCCTGGGGAAAGATCGAAAAGCCGAATGCGGACAAAGGAGGTGCGCTCGGCGGCGGCAGTCTGTACCTTGAGGTGTTCGGACGCTTCGAGTATCATGCGGCGCATATCATGTGGCGCAACGATCGCAGGGGATCCGGGAGCATGGATTACCGCAGGCACATTCGACTGGTGGGATTCGCGGTCCTCGTGCAGGGCCTGTTCCACCTGCGGAACATCTTGCTCCTGCCCATTTTGACCCGCTGCCTCGGTCCGGCCTCGTATGGCGTGTGGGGCAAGATCCACGCCTTCACAAATGTGCTTGTCCCGGTCATGGCGCTTGGCGTGCTGGAAGGCATGCGCCGTTTTCTCCCCGCGGCAGAACGGAATGAGCGGCGGGTGCTCTTCGCAGGCGCGGCCGCGACATTGACGGCGGGCGGTGCCGTGGTCCTGGGCGTGCTGGCGACGTCCGCGCCCTGGCTTGCGCGGGTCATGGATCTGACGGCCGACGGTGACTATCTCTCCCGCTCGGTGTTCGTGGGCATCGGCTTCATGCTGATCTTCAAGGGGCTCGGCCAGCTGTGCGTGGACTTCTACCGGCACAGCGACCGGCCCCTGGCTTACGGCCTGGCCACGGCGGGGCAGGTGGGGTTGGTGGTGGCTGTGGCCCTGGCCGGGTGGCGCTTCCTGGGGGCCACCCAGTGGACCCCCATTGCGGCTTGGGGAATCGGTCCCTTGCTCGTGGTCGCGGTCTGTCTCGCGCACATTCTCTGGGATGGATCGCCGTCACAAGGGGCTCCTGTGGAGGCCGGACCGTCACGGGCCGCGGCCACGGGGCGCATGGTCCGCTTCGGTGTGCCCTTGACGGTGACGCCGCTGCTCGTCTGGTGCATGCATTCGGCCGACCGGTACATGATCGGCTGGTTGCGATCCGACCTGGGCAACGAAGCAGTCGGCATTTACACGGCAAACTACGCGCTTGGGGGACTGGTGGCCCTGGTGTTCAGCCCGCTCTGGGCGTTCTATATGCCGGCGGTGACGCGGCTTTGGGACAGCGGCGAATGGGATCAGGCGCGCCATCTCACGGCACAGACGACCAAGTACGGCCTCGTTCTCATGGTGCCGGTGATTCTGGCCGCGCCCGTGCTCGGCGACGCCGGCATTCGCCTCGTGACAGGCGATGCCGCCTTCCGCGCGCAGACCGTTGTCCTGTTCTTTGTCATGGTCGGATATGCTCTGCACATGCTCGGCAACCTGGCACGCGTGCCCCTGCAGCTGGCGCTGAGCACCGGGCTGGTGCTGCGTAACAGCTTGCTGGCCGCGGCCATCAACTTGGCCCTCAACGGCCTGCTCATCCCCCGTGAAGATGCGTGGGGCGGGCTGACTGGGGCGGCCCTGGCCACAGCATTGGGTTTTGGCGCCTATGTAGCGCTGAACCGATACAGCCAGAAACCGGATTGCCACCTGCCCCTCGGGGGAGGCCGGGCTGTATTGATTCTCGTCTGCGGCGCGATCAGCGCCGGCGTCGTTCGTCTTCAGACCAGCGCCGGGGCCAGCCTCTGGATCGCGCTTGTGGTCGGCGGCGCCATGTACGTCCTGCTGCTGCTGGGCCTGCGGGTGGTACGCGTCAAGGAGGTGCGCGCTGTTTGGGGCACGGTTGCGGAGGTGCTTGGGTGCCACCGCCGGTGACGCGGTCTGCGCTCCGCTGGCGCGGACCGGGTGCAGCCCGGATTTCGCTTTGCGGCGCTGGCGGATCCGCAGGAGCCTTGCGCCCGGCCGGGCGCGTGTGGTATCGTGGAGATCCATGGGAGGCCTGTGATGCCGTATGCCTGTGGCGTCAAGCTCTGCGGGCTGAAGACACCCGAGGAGGTCGACCTGGCGGTGGCGTTGGGTGTACAGGCTGTCGGGTTCGTCCTGAGTGAGAGCCCGCGTCAAGTGACCGCACGTGCGGCGTGCGCGCTCGGGGCACGCGTGCCCGAAGGGGTACGCACGCACGCGGTCTTCGGCCCGGAAGCTCCGGCGCGCGTGCGTGCCTGGTTGGCGGAAACGGGCCTGGACGTGGCCCAGGTCACCGCGTCCGAGGAGGACGAGGCCTATTGGGAGGCGCTCGCCGGCGTGCCCGTGATCCGTGGATTCCGCGTGCGCGGCCGCGAGACGCTCGACCTTCTGCAGGCCGTGCAGGGCGAGGAGTTCTTGCTCGATGCGTATGTGCCGGGCCAGGCGGGGGGAACGGGCACCTGCTTCGATTGGGATCTCGCGCGCGAGGCGCGTCATCTCGGCAGAATGATTCTCGCAGGGGGCCTGACGCCGGAGAACGTGGGCGAGGCCATCCGCACCGCGCGCCCGCACATGGTCGACGTCTCCGGAGGGATCGAACGACAGCGCGGCCGCAAGGATCCCGCGCGGATGCGGGCCTTTGTGGAAGCCGCCACCGCTGCGGTCGACGCCCTGGCTGACCTGGATGAGGGGTAGACGGCTCGGGGATGCCAACGCGCCTGCGCGGCCCTCCGGGCCGCTCGCGGTGGCGGAGGATGGAAAAGGGGTTGCGCGGTGCCGTAACATGGAGTAGGCTGACCAACAGCGCGCGCCCAAGGAGAGGGCGTTCTCGATCGCCCGGGGGCGGTTCAGCCATGGAGGGCTGGGCCATGAACGGCCTGTTTGCTGCTTTCCGCGTATCCATGGATCCGGCCGTAGGGATTGCGGGCGGGCCTCCCATTTCCTCCCACAGCAGTGCCCACGCGCGAGACACGGCATCGAACGCCCCCCAGGGGGCCGATCGAGGGCGATCTCCTTTTTCCCGGGGGCACGCGCACGCGTCTCCTTCAGCGGGAAGGGCAGAATCCGGTCCCGGCCCCAGCGGCACGGCCTACGGCATGCCTTCGCAGGTCCTGCGCATCCGCGGCCAAGCGCTTGCCCTCCGCCCTCTCTTGCGGTACGGGCGCCTTCAGCCGGGCGGGGAGCAGCAGGAGGCGCCACCCGGCCCATCGGATCGGACCCGTATCGATGGACAAGCCACTGCGCGTCCTGTGTCACCCGACGGTGACGAGGCTCCCTCCGAAGGGCGCCAGCCATCCGAAGCGTCGGACGCTGATGCCGCATCCGAGAAGTCCGCGGAACGCCCGACAGAGGCGACCCGTCCAC
>CAZBZG010000202.1:0-8826 GCA_964496245.1 uncultured Planctomycetaceae bacterium
ACCAAACTGGAGCGGAGGCTGAAGCGCGTGCTGCGCCCACAGAAGCGTGGACCCAGGCCGGAGGGGAAGAGCCGCAGTTAAATATACTGTCCCCGGAATAGCTCCCCGGAATAGCGCCTGTCCCCGGAATAGCGCAGTTAAATACTGTCCCCGGAATAGACTCCTGTCCCCGGAATAGACTGTCCCCGGAATAGACGCGGAATAGACGCGCCAACTCAGTGCCGGAAGTGAGGGGGGCGGGGGCAGAAAGTCCTTGCCCGGCGGCTCGCCGGTACGGTAGAATGCCCCTGTGGTCACCCACGCGGAGCTCGGGACAGAGGCTGGAGGCGACCGGTGCATCGGATTCGGGTCTACGTGGACACGTCCGTGTTTGGCGGCGTCGATGACGAAGAGTTTCGAGATGCCAGCTACCTTTTTTTCGAAAATGTGGAGAAAGGTACATTCACAATTCTTCTGTCCCGCCTGACGACGGACGAACTTGAGGATGCACCGGAGCGAATCCGAGAGGTTTTGGAAAGGATTCCCAGGGAACTCGTTGAACAGGCGCCCATCAATGATGAAGTCCTCGAACTCGCGGACGAGTACGTGAAGGCGGGAGTTCTTGGCGAGGCATCTCGGGATGACGCTACCCACGTGGCGGCAGCGACAGTGGCGGGGGCGGGTCTCATTGTGAGTTGGAATTTCAGGCACATCGTGAATTACAACCGGATACTTGGCTTCAACGCTGTGAATACACGTAACGGTTATCGCCCCTTGATGATTCTGAGTCCACGGGAGGCTCTTGACGATGAGCAAGGATTTTGATTGCGTTGAAATGAAGCATCGCGCACAGCGGAAACTGCGTGCGGAGTACGAAAGCCGCAGAGAGGAATTCAAGTCGTACGCCGACTTCTTGGTGGCAAAGTCCGAGGAGTCGGAATGGCAGCGCGGTTTCTGGGAGAAGGTGCGTGTCGCCAAAGCCAAAGCCGCCTCTTGAGACGGGGGGGTATTCCGTATTCCGGTATTCCGCGGTATTCCGGGGACGGGTATTCCGGGGACGGTATACTTGACTCTTGACAACCGTGAAGCGTCCCATCGGAGCGATACGCCAAAATGAGGTGTTTTGGGGGTCGGAAACCAGCGGGGATGCGGCCAGGAATCAGCCGGAGATTGATACGCGTGAGCAGCGGACGCACCGATAGATCAGGGAATACGGAATGCCCGACAGGAAGCGCACAGGAATGACGAAGCTACGTGTGCCCGCCCAAAATCTGGTCGCACATGTTGCCGAATTGGGGCTGTATGGATTTGGGGGTGAAACGGGGCGGTTTGCCGAATTGCTGAAGAGTTTGGAGAAGCGTTTCATGGTGTCCTCCTTGTGCATCGCAGTTGCGTGTGATGCGACGCTGTTGGCGGCCTGTTTCTTCTTCCTCCCTTCTGCAGTTTTCTGTTGACTCTACTTCCTGGCGTTCTCGTGCGACGGCAGCGGCCGCTGTCGCGTTGGCGGCATGGGCTGTCGTGATGGGATGGGCAGGTCCGGCAGGGGCAGGACCTGGTAGGTGCCGTCCGGGTCGGTGGGGCTCCACGGAGCAAAGGCGATGAGCCGGCGGTCAAAGACCAGGTTGTTGACGATACTCGTCAATATTGTGGCATATCGCTTATGACTTTCGATGATGCAGTGGCTCTTGTCGCTGGAATGGAGTGGTTCGACCTGGCCCTGCTTGTGCTGGTACCGGTCACAAGTCCCGCCGGTCGAGCCCAACGCCGAACTGCTGCAGAACGCATTGGATCAGACGCAGGGTGCGGGAGTCTTTGACGCGGCTGACTGGAAGGTCATCGTCCGGGCGCGTCTGGCGGAGCTCGATCTCGAACGGGTCGCGCGGGATGTGGCGCCGTTCCTGGAGCGGCCCGAGGACGTCGCGCTCCTCAGTCGTGAGAATCTCGAAGCCTTGCTGAGACGGTAACACGACGCACATGGCGAATGACCCTGCGCACGCCCACCCGGCTCAGGCCTGACCGGAGAACTGGGTAGCGCGCGCGCGTGAAAATCGGTAGCATGGGACGACGTACGGTAGAGCAACGGGGAGTGCGACACCCATGGCAGACGACAAGATCGCGACCCTTGTAGGCCTCTCCCACGCCTTCGGCACCGCGGAGTACGTGCTCGGCGGCGGGGGCAACACCTCGTGCAAAGACGAAGCCACCCTCTGGGTCAAGCCGTCGGGGACCGTGCTCGGCGAGATGACCGCGGAGAGCTTCGTGGCCCTGGACCGCGCCAAGCTCGCCTCCCTCTACGCGCTGGAGGCGCCGGGCGACCCGTCCGCGCGCGAAGCGCTCGTCAAGGAGACGGCCGGCGCGGCCGTGCAAGCCGGGAGTGCGGGCCGTCCGAGCGTGGAGGCGCCGCTCCACGACTCGTTCGATGCCGCGTTCGTGGTGCATACGCATCCCACGCGCGTCAATGGCCTGACCTGCGCCCAGCACGGCGCGCAGACCTGCGCCGAGCTCTTCCCCGACGCGCTCTGGGTTCCCTATACCGATCCCGGCTACACGCTCTGCATGCGCGTGCGTGCGGACATGGCCCGCTACGCGGACGCGCACGGCTGCCAGCCGCGCATGGTCTTCCTGCAGAACCACGGGGTATTCGTGGCCGGGGACACGGCCGATTCGATCCGCGCGGACTATGCTCGCATCCTGGAAACGCTCGACCAAGCCTTTGCAGCAGCAAGAGTGGACGCCGAGCTCCCTCCGGCGCCGCCCCCCGAGCCCGCGGTCTGGAAGGCTGTGGCCGAGACGCTGCGCACCGCCTGCGGGGAGGCTGCGCAGAGCATCGCGCCGTCCGGCCGGTTCTCCGTGGCCGAGGGGCCGCTCTCGCCGGATCACATCGTCTATGCCAAGGCCCACCCCTTCGTGGGCGAGCCCACGGCCGCGGCCCTGCAAGCGTTCGAGGCCGAACGCGGCTATCCGCCGCGTGTCCTCAGCGCGGGCGCAGGCGTCTTCGGGGTGGGCGCGAGCCAGCAGCAGGCGGATCTGGCGCTGCGGTTTGCCAAGGACGGGGCGCGCGTCTGCCGGTTTGCCGAAGCGTTCGGCGGCGTGCGCTTTCTCGACAAGCGGGCGAGCGACTTCATCGAACACTGGGAGGTGGAATCCTACCGCCGCAAGGTGGCCAGCGGCGGGTAGCCGATCACAGGAGGAGCATGGATGCCCGACACGAAATCGATCGAGCAGGCCTATGCGCTGGCCCGCGAAACCTACGCAGCCCTGGGTGTGGACGCCGATCAGGCGTTGAAGCGCCTGGCTACGATCCCCGTGTCCGTCAACTGCTGGCAGGGCGATGACGTGGGCGGGTTCGAGCACGCCGGGGGCGAACTCGACGGCGGGCTCGCCGCCACGGGGAACTACCCGGGCAAGGCCCGCACGCCGGAGGAGCTCCGCGCCGACCTGGACAAGGCGCTCAGCCTGATCCCGGGCACCCACCGGCTCAACCTCCACGCCATGTATCTGGATGCCGACCGGGCCGTGGAGCGCGACGCCCTCACGCCCGAGCACTTCTCGTCCTGGATCGATTGGGCCAGGGCCAAGGGGATGGGGATGGATTTCAATCCCACGTTCTTCGCCCACCCCAAGGCGGCCGATGGCTTCACCCTGGCGCATGCGGACAAGGCCGTACGCGACTTCTGGGTCGCCCACGGCCAGTGCTGCCGCCGCGTGGGCGCAGCCATGGGCGCGGCCCTGGGGTCGCCCACGGTCACCAATGTCTGGGTGCCGGACGGGTACAAGGACGTGCCCGCCGACCGCAAGAGCCCGCGCGAGCGGCTCGCCGCGTCTCTCGACGAAATCTTTGCCGAGACGATCGATGCTACGCACAACCTCGATTCCGTGGAGAGCAAGCTTTTCGGCATCGGCTCGGAGAGCTACGTGGTGGGTTCGCACGAGTTCTATCTCGGCTACGCCCTGACCCGCAACAAGCTCCTCTGCCTGGATGCGGGGCACTTCCATCCCACGGAGGTCATCTCGGACAAGCTCTCGGCTGTGCTCACCTTCCTCGACGAGGTCCTGCTCCATGTCAGCCGCGGGGTGCGGTGGGACAGCGATCACGTGGTCGTCCTGTCCGATGAACTCAGAGCCATCGCCCAGGAGCTCGTGCGCGGGGATTATCTGGATCGCGTCCATATCGGCCTCGACTTCTTCGATGCGAGCATCAACCGCGTGGCCGCGTGGGGGATCGGTACCCGCTCCATGTGCAAGGCGCTCCTGGCCGCGCTGCTCGAGCCTACGGAAAGGCTCCAGAATCTGGAGGCCGACGGCGACTTCACCGGCCGCCTGGCGCTCCTGGAAGAACTGAAGACCCTGCCCCTGGGCGCGGTCTGGGACGCCTACTGTCTCCAGCAGAACGTGCCCGCAGGGCCGGCGTGGCTGGAGGAGGTGCGGGCGTATGAGCGGGAGGTGCTGGCAGGACGAGCGGGATGATTCTACCGCAGAGGCGTGACAGGACGGGACACGAACGCGAGAACGGAGCTCCCGCAGAGACGCAGAGGCGCAGAGGCGCAGAACAGGATCGCGGAGGGACCTGACCATGGCTTCGTGCAGCAAATGCGGGGCGCCGCTCCCTGCGAATTCGAACATCTGCGAATACTGCGAGTCGCGGAACGACGTGGACCTGCGTGTTATCCATGAGTACACCACGCAGGCGCCTGCGGGCGAGCGCATCTGCCCGCGGTGCGACATTCCCCTCAAGACCATCGACCTCAAGGTGGACGGTACGTTCCTGATCGAACGCTGCGAGACGTGCATGGGGCTCTTCTTCGATCCGAACGAGCTGGAGGCCCTGCTCGAGAAGTCGGTGGAGAACGTCTTCGATATCAACTACAAGCAGATCAACACCGTCAACAAGGAGCTGAGCGGCCGACGCCGCGAAGTGCAGTACATCAAGTGCCCCGTGTGCCGGAAGCTCATGAACCGGATGAACTTCGGGACCAAGAGCGGCGTGATCGTGGACCGGTGCAAGGACCACGGCGTGTGGCTGGACAGCGGCGAACTCAAACACCTGCTCGAGTGGAGAAAGGCGGGCGGCGCGCTGCTCTCACAGCAACGGGAGCAAGAGAAGGCCCGGGAGCAGCGACGCAAGGAACGGCAGGCCTACCGCAAGCGCATGCAGGAACAAGCAGCCTCCGGCAGTGCCGTCCACCAGTACGGCGGCCGGATCTATCGCTCGTCGGGCACTTACCACGACCGCGACATCGTGGACATGCTCTCGGACGCGCTGTTTCGGTTGTTTCGATAACCGGCAGAGCTGGCACGCCTGAGGCAGGCAGGGTCGTGCCCGCCCCTTCGTTACACCTTGACCTTGGCCGCCCGCCCTTTCTCGCTCGACGCAAAGCTGTGGTGGAGGTAGGCCTGGACCTTGAGACCGTTGACGAAGTCGCATGGGTCTTTCTTGCCCGAGCGGATGGCCTTGATGAAGCGGGCGTAAAGCGAAGGCACGGGCTTGCAGGCGATCTCCTTCCACTCCTCCTTGCCGCGCACGCCCGGTTTGGCCACGCGCAGGGTGTTGAGGCCCTTCTCGAAGTCGACCTCGACCGCGCCCTTGTCGCCGTAGACCGTGATGAACTCCCGGTTGCCGTGGCCCGTGGCCCAGCGGGAGCTCGCGACCGTGCCAATGGCGCCGTTCTCGAAGACCACGGTCGAGACGAAGCTGTCGTTGGCGTCGAACACGTATTCGCCCAGCCGCTCGCCGCGCACGCCCTTCTTGTAGGTCGCCAGGCGACAGTCGATCTCCGCGATGTCGCCGCAGAGGAGATGCGCCATGTCGTAGATGTGGCATCCGAGATCGCCGAGCACGCCCTGGCTGCCGTGCGCGACCGAGAGTCGCCAGGCTCGGGCGGGGCGCTTGCGAAGCTGGGCGATCTTGAGGCCCGAGAGCCAGCCCTGAAAGTAGTTCGCATCCACGTGCAACACGCGTCCGATCTTGCCCTGATCGATCATGCGCTTGGCCCGCTGGAGACCGGCGGAATTGCGCTTGGAGAAGTTGACCATATGGATGCGCCGCGACGCCTTGGCCGCTTTGGCCATGCGGCGGCCTTCGGCGAGTGTGGGCGCGAGCGGTTTCTCGCAGAGCACGTGCACACCGGCCTTGAGCGCTGCGATGGAGATGGGCGGATGCATGGCATCGGTGGTCACGTTGGTGATGCCCTCCAGGTCCTCGTCGCGGAGCATTTGCTTGTAGTCGGTGTAGACCGCGGGGATGCCGTGGCGCGCGGCAAAGTCCCCGGCCTTCTCCTCCGCGATGTCGCAACAGGCCGTGACTTTCACGCCGCGCATGTTCTGGAAGGTGTTGGCATGGCCGTTGGCCATGCCGCCCGTGCCGATGACGCCGATGCGGATCATGAGGGTTTCTCCCTGGCTGGGCGTTCGCGATCGTGCGGTTCCACAGCCATGGACTCTACGCTGCATCCGGCCCGCAGGCAAGCGGAAAGTTGCGTACAAGGCCGCGAGACATGGCGGGGGCGGTACCGCGCAATACGGTCGGCTCGGCCCGTCCGTTCCCTCACCGCAGAAACAGCTCGATCACCGGGATCTCCACCGGCGGCTGGGCCACGGGCAGCTCCAGGGTGAGCGCGCCGCGGGGGGTGCGCGCGTTGAGTGCGGCATGCACCTCGGCCTTGGCGTCGCGGAACCGGATCTCGCTCGCGTCGTTCAGGAGTTGCGCGTAGGCCACCTTGCCCGCCAGTTTGGGCAGGTGCACGGCCTTGAACGGCCAGGCGAAGAGGTGCAGGTAGAGCCGGTTCGTCTCCGGGTTGTAGGTGTAGCGGCCGTCGGGCGGCGGCGGGGCCTTGTCGAACACGCCGCAGCCGCAGATCGAACGGCTGTGGTGATGCATCCAGCGGCCCATGCCTTCGAGCCGCTCCATGGCGCGGTGATCGAGCTCGCCCCGGCCCGTGGGGCCGACATTGAGCAGGAGGTTCCCGCCCTTGCTCACCCCATCGATCAGCATGCGCAGGAGCTGGCCCACGCTCTTCCAGGACGCCTCGTCCCGATGATACCCCCAGGAGCCGGAGAAGGTCTGGCAGGCCTCCCACACGACCGGCTTGCCGCTGTCGTCGGTGACCTGGCCGACGGGCTGGTACTGTTCGGGCGTGACCACGTCCTGTGCCCCGGCCAGGTCCAGGCGGTTGTTGAGGACCACGTGCGGCTGGAGCTCGCGCACGAGCTTCTGAAGTTTCTCCGACTGCCACTCGTCCCGGCCCTTGCCGTCCTCGCCCGGGAAGGAGAAGTCGTACCACAGGATGTCGATGCGGCCGAACTCGGTCAAGAGCTCCCGGGTCTGGTTGTGCAAATACGCGGCGTACTTGCGTACGTCCCGCTTCCGGGTCTTCTTGCGGAACGCCTCGTCGTTGCTCTGCGGATGGAGGCGATCGACCGGGTACTCCGGATGGTGCCAGTCGATCAGGGAGTGATAGAAGCCGACCCGCAGCCCTTCTTCGCGGAACGCATCCACCATGGGCCGGAGCACGTCCTTGCCGTAGGGCGTGTTGGGCGCCTTGTAGTCGGTGTACTTCGAGTCCCACAGGCAGAAGCCCTCGTGGTGCTTGGTGGTGATCACGAAGTATTTCATGCCTGCGTTCTTGGCGGCCCGCGCCCAGATCCTGGGATCGTAGAGGTCGGGGTCGAAGTGATCGAAGTACTTCTGGTATTCCTCGGTGGTGAACCCTTCGCGCTTCTTGACCCACTCGTGCCGCGCAGCCAGCGCATAGGTGCCCCAGTGGATGAACATGCCGAACCGGTCGTGCACGAACCACGAGGTGTCGCCGTGCTTGTAGCGCTTGTCCCCGGTCGGTTTGGCCGCCTTGCGCTTGCGGCCGGTCTTCTGGGTCGCCTTCTTCCTGCCGGAGGTCTTGCGCGTTCCCTTTTTCTTGGCCATGGGAGCTCCTTGCGGATGGGTTCTTGCCTGCACTTACAGCACCACGCACCCCGGCCCCAGCACCTGCCGGGGCTTGGAGGCGAAGTCGAGCTTGAGGACGGCGAGCTGGTTGGCGCGGTCCGGGTTCTTGCGGGGCAGGCCCGTGAGCACGAGGCGCTCGCCCTTCTGGGTGAACTTGATCCTGCGCCGGCTGCCCAGGATGGAGGCGCGCTTGAGCTTGCTCCGGAACCCGCCGAGCGTGATGGTGCTCCCCGGCCACCGGCCGCACCAGAAGTAGGCGGTCTTGCCTTTGCGAGTCCAGGCGCCTACGTTGGTCCATTCGAAGCTGTCCGCCCGGTCGACCCGACCGTAGACCGCTTCGCC
Organism: uncultured Planctomycetaceae bacterium; assembly: GCA_964496245.1. GTDB lineage: Bacteria > Planctomycetota > SZUA-567 > SZUA-567 > SZUA-567 > CAZBZG01. The sequence continues at coordinate 8,261 of CAZBZG010000202.1, forward strand.
GTACTTTGCGAGCCACCGGCCCACGGGCCGCAGCCGCTCGGTGGCCTCGGTCGGCACCGACCCGTCGGGCGCGGGGCCGATGTTGAGCAGCAGATTCCCGCCGCCAGCCGTGACCCGCTGCAGCATGCCGAGCACCTCCCGCACGGACCGCCAGTCGTCGGCCGGCGCGTAGGGCATGTAGCCCCAGGAGCCGTTGAAGGTCATGCAGGCTTCCCAGGCCCGGCCCGTGTCCTCGGCGCGGATGTGCTCTTCGGGCGTGCCAAAGTCTTCGGGCAGCTTGGAGCGGTTGTTGATCAGGATGTGGGGCTGGAGCTTGCGCACCATGCGGTTGCGCTTGGCGCTCCCCCAGGCCTTGGCGTCGGGCAGCGGCCAGGAGACGTCGTACCAGAGGATGTCGATCTTGCCGTAGTTGGTCATGAGTTCCCGCACGCAGCCGTCGGTGAACGTGACGAAGCGCTTGCGTGCGGCCTCGTCCTTGGCGCACCGGGCGCCGTCCGGGTGGTGCCAGTCCATGAGCGAGTAGTAGAAGCCGATCTTGAGGCCGAACTCGCGGCAGGCGTCCACGT
>CAZBZG010000203.1:0-8733 GCA_964496245.1 uncultured Planctomycetaceae bacterium
GCATTGGTGGCGCGGTCGATGTCCTGGCGCGCGAAGAGGGGGTCCGCCTCGCCGTGGACCACCAGGAATGCCCGCGGCGCGATCAGGCCGGCCACGTCCCAGAACTCGCCGAAACGCAGGATGCCGGGCACGACGTTGCAGTCGCAGTGCTGGACGCGGCCGTCGCTTCGCACGAACGGCCCGAACGAGCAGCTCGCGACGGCCACGGTGACGCGCGGATCGCAGGCGGCCGCGTAGGTGGTCGCCATGCCGCCGCCCGAATTGCCCAGGACGAGCACGCGCGCGGCGTCCGTTTCCTCAAGTGAGGCGACCCAGTCGAGCAGGCGCATCATGTCCCAGACCCGTTCGCCCATGGGGGTGCGTCCGGCGAGCAGGCTGTGCAGAAGATGGCTCCGGCAGTCCCGGTCGCCGTGGCGTCCGCCGATGTCCGGCACCACAGCGTCCGCGGCGAGGCCGCGCGTCGCCGGCGCCAGCGCGAGGAAACCGCGCTGCACAGCCTGCACGGCTACGTCGCGGTCTTCGGCGCGTCCGCGCTTCTCCTGTTCGGCGTCCGGCCAGAGCCCTGCGTAGGTGTGCCAGCCGCGCGCATCGTGTCCGTGGGGCAAGATGGCCACGGGAAACGGCCCGTCGCCTGGCGGGCGCAGCAACCAGAAAGGGAGGGCCACGGTGGGTTCGGTCTGCAGCGTGCAGCGCGTGCGCGTGTAGCCTTCCAGGGATTCGGGCTTCCCGCACGTCACGCGCGGTTCGTGTTCGGCGAGGGCCTGCCGCATCTGCGGAAGGCCGAGTTGCTCATGGAGGGCCGGACGTGCCGCTTCCGCCCAGGACCGCCATTCGGCTGCTGTGGATGCGCGGCAGGCATGCGCGCGCACCGTCGGGTCGTAGAGGCTTGCGAGATGCGCGCGCACAGCCGAATCGTAGACGCGCTCTGCCTTCTGAGCCAGCGTTCCTCTCCGTTCGTCTTGGCCCGCCGGGGCGCGGCCCTCAATCCCCGCTGAGCGCTTTGAACACGCCCCCGAGCACCGACCCCTCGCCCTTCTGCTGGCCGCCCTGAGACGGGGCGTGGGCCAGGATGCGGTCGGCCATGCGCGAGAAGGGGAGGCTCTGGAGGTAGACCGTGCCCGTGCCGCGGAGGGTCGCCAGGAACAGGCCTTCGCCCCCGAAGAACATGCTCTTGAGCCCGCCCGCGCGCTGGATGTCGTAGTCGATGCCCGTGGTGAAGCCGACCAGGCAGCCGGTATCGACCTTGAGGGTTTCACCTTGCAGGTCCTTGCGGATCAGGGCGCCGCCCGCGTGCACGAAGGCCATGCCGTCGCCCTGCAGCTTCTGCAGAATGAACCCTTCCCCCCCGAAGAAGCCGGCGCCGAGACGCTTGTTGAAGGCGATCCCCACATGCGTGCCGAGCGCGGCCGCGAGGAAGGCGTCCTTCTGGCAGAGGAGCTCGCCCCCGATCTCGGTCATGTTGATGGCGAGTACCTTGCCCGGGTAGGGGGCGGCAAAGGCTACGCGTTTCTTGCCCGTGCCGGTGTTGGAAAAGTGCGTTATAAAGATGGATTCGCCCGTGAGCACGCGTTTGCCCGCGCCCAGGAGCTTGCCCATGATGCCCTCGTTCGGCGTGGAGCCGTCGCCCATCTTGGCCTCGAACGCGATGCCGTCGTCCATGTAGTTCATGGCCCCGGCCTCGGCGATCACGGTCTCGCCCGGATCGAGTTCGACCTCGACGATCTGCATGTCGTCGCCGTGGATCTCGTAATCGACTTCGTGGCATTGCATGATGCGCCCTCCTTCCCCCGTCGTTCGAACGGCCCGGTCCCGGATCCCGCATCCGGAGCGGACGGATCAGTCGAGCAACTCCCGCGGATCGCAGAGATAGCCGGTCACGGCGGCCGCGGCCGCGCTCGCCGGACTCATGAGATGCACCATGCCGCCGGCGCCCATGCGGCCGTTGAAGTTGCGGTTCGTGGTGGACGCGCAGACCTCGCCCGGCGCGAGCACGCCGTTGGACATGCCCAGGCACGCGCCGCAGGTCGGGTTGGTGATGCAAAACCCCGCGTCCATGAAGACCTGGATGGTGCCGTCCTGCATGGCCTGCTCGTACACCCGGGGCGTGGCCGGCGACAGGATCCCCCGCACGTGCGGATCGAGCCGGCGGCCCTTGAGGATGCGCGCGGCTTCGCGGAGATCGCTCAGGCGGCCATTGGTGCAGCTTCCGACATAGACCTGGTCCACCCGGATGTGGGCGAGTTCGCTGAGCGGCTTGACCTGGTCGGGCCGGTACTCGACCGTGGACAGCGGCACCAGGCCGGAGACGTCGACATCGATCGCGCGTTCGTAAGTCGCGCCCTTGTCCGACCGCCAGCCGCTGAACGCCGCCAGCGCCGCCTCGCGATCGGCATGCTCGGCCTGCACGAACGGCCAGAGGTAATCCACGGTCACCGCGTCCGGCTGGCAGATGCCGCTCGTGGCGCCCGCTTCGACCGCCATGTTGCAGAGGGTCATGCGCGCGTCCATGTCGAACGCGTCCACCACGGGGCCGCCGAACTCGATCACGCAGTCGGTGGCGCCCTTGACCGTGAGACGGCGGATGATCTCGAGGATCACGTCCTTGGCGTACACGCCCCGGGGCAGCGTGCCGGTCACGTCCACGCGCAGCGTGCGCGGCTCGCGGAAGGCGCACACGCCCTTGAGGATGCCCACCTCCAGGTCGGTCGTGCCCACGCCCGCGGCGAAGGCGCCGAACGCGCCGTGCGTGCAGGTGTGCGAGTCGCCCATGATCACGGTCATACCCGGCCGGATGAACCCCTTCTCGGGAAAGAGCGCGTGGCACACGCCGTTGGCGCCGATGTCGAAAAAGTCCGGCAGTTCGTGGCGCCGGGCCCAGTCGCGCAGCTGTTTGGCCTGCACCGCGCTCTTGGTGTCCTTGCTGGGCGTGACGTGGTCGATCACGGCCTTGATCTTGGCCGGATCGAAGACCCGGTCCTTGCCGCGCGCGACGAGATCCATGATGGCCAGCGGCGTAGTGATCTCGTGGCAGAGCACGGCGTCGAGGTCGAGCACCTTGGCGCCCGGAAACGGCTCGTCGCGCAGGTGGCTGGCGAAGATCTTCTCGGTCAGGGTCTGGGCCATGTGCTACGTCCAAGGATTGTGCGAAGACGTCGATTGTCGCATTGCACGGGCGGGAGGCGGGAGCCGGTCGGTGGCGGACCACCCCGCGCGGAACGCCACAGGCGGGAGCGCGGGCACGGGCCTCAGACCGCCTCCAGCTGGATGAGCCCTTCGAACCCGGCTGCACGCAGGACCTGGAGTACGGCCGGCCGCGCGGTGATGCTGAGCGTCTTTCCGTTGGCCTGGGCCTGGAAGAACGTGGCGGCGATCATCCCGATGTACGTGCTGTTGACGTAGGAGACGCTGCTCAGGTCGATCCGCAGCTCGTCCTGGGGAAAGCCGAGGAGCTCCCGGCAGGCCTGGTCGAAGCTGAGGTCGAAGTCGCGCCGCAGGTCGGTCGAGACCTTGAGCACGCCGTTGTCGAGTTCGTAGTCTGCCATGGGTGCCGCTCGCTTCGTCGTGTCCGTGGCCGAACCTCCCCATTGAGACGGCGCCCATCATACCCGGTCGCCGGCGGACCGTCAAAGCAAAAAATGGCAGTCCGAGCACGGCCGTTCCACTCTTGACCCGCGCCTCGTCCTGCGCAGACTGGAGGCGCACCGGGAGATCCGCGCATGCTGGGCATGGTCGATCCACGGGGACGGGACGATGGCACGGGGCTTGTGGCGCAGGCGGCGCTCCAGGCCCTGCGCGGGCCGCGCATGCCCGGGCACTGTCTTCGCACCCGATGACCGCCCGCATGCAGGGAATGCTCGCGTGGCTGGTGCCTGAGTACAGTCCAACATGACTCGCATGCACGCCACGGGCGGAGTCGTTTGGCTTCGCGGCGTCATCGGCGGCCTGCATCCGCGGACGTGTCTGCTGCCGCGTCCCCCGTTGACACCCCACCACAAAGCCGCTAGGATACGAGTGCGACACAGCACCCCTGCCGGGGTGGCGGAATGGCAGACGCGCGAGATTCAAAATCTCGTTCCCTTCGGGGAGTGAGGGTTCGAATCCCTCCCTCGGCACCAGCGTACAAGAAACCGCCAGCGGACAGGACGGGTCTTCTGGCGGATACGTCCCCGCGCCCTCACGACACAAACAGATCTTTGGTCGAGAAGGTGGGGTCGCTGGTGAGGTGGACCCCGAGCCGGCGGAGGCCGGCCTCGTCGCCCGGGGTGGGGATGTGGGTCATGTGCACGTCGCAGCCCCGCAGATCCTTGAGCTTCTCCACGCAGAGCTGGGCCGTGGGATTGGTGGTGGCGCTGATCCCAAGCGCGATCAATGTCTCTTCCAGATCCAGGCTGGCCGACCGCGCGCTGTAGATGTCCCGCTTGAGGCTGGCGATCGATTCCATGATGTTCGGTGAGATCAGGTGGATCTCGTCCGGCAGGCCGGCCAGGTGCTTGACCGCGTTCAGCACCAGGCTCGAGGCCGAGTGCATGAGCGGCGAGTTCTTGCCCGTGAGGAGCGTGCCGTCGGGCAGCTCCACGGCCGCACCGCAGTAAATGCCCTCGTGTCCCTTGCCCTTTGCCTCGGCATCGCGTGCCGCTTCGCGGGCCGGCTCGACCGTGGTCCGGTTCTCGGGCGTGAGATCGAGCGCCTCGAGCAGGCGCTCGGCGCGTTCGACCGTGTCCTTGTCGACCAGGCCCATGGCGTACTCGGACGCGTAGCGGAAGTAGCGGCGCACGATCTCCTGGCAGGCGGCCGCACGCACGGCCGCGTCGTCCACGATCCCGAAGCCGCAGCGGTTCACCCCCATGTCGGTGGGCGACTGGTAGATCGCCTCCCCGCCGGTGATACGTTCCAGGATCTTGCGCAGCACCGGAAACGCCTCGATGTCGCGGTTGTAGTTGATGGCGGTCTCGTTGTAGGTTTCTTCGTGGAACGGGTCGATCATGTTGACGTCGCCGAGGTCCGCGGTCGCGGCTTCGTAGGCCACATTGACCGGGTGACGCAGGGGCAGGTTCCAGATGGGAAAGGTTTCGAACTTGGCGTAGCCGGCGCGCACGCCCCTTTGGTGTTCGTGGTACATCTGGTTGAGGCAGGTGGCGAGCTTGCCGCTGCCCGGGCCGGGGCCGGTCACCACCACGAGCGGCTTCTCGGTCTCGATGTGCGGGTTGGCACCGTAGCCCTCGGGGCTCGCGATGCGGTCCACATCCGTGGGATAGCCCCGCGTGGGGCGGTGGGTGTAGACCGCGATGCCACGGCGCTCGAGCTTGTTCCGGAAGAGCTGGGCGCTCGGCTGATCCTCGAAGCGCGTGATCACGACCGCGCGCAGCTCGATCTGCCAGTCCCGCAGCTCGTCGATCAGCTTGAGCGCGTCCGAGTCGTAGGTGATCCCGAAGTCGGCGCGCATCTTCTTGCGCTCGATGGCGCCCGCGTGGATGCAGAGCAGGATCTCGGCCTTGTCGCGGACTTGCTGGAGCAGGCGCATCTTGACGTTGGGGTCGTAGCCGGGGAGCACCCGCGCGGCGTGGTAGTCGAAGAGCAGCTTGCCGCCGAACTCGAGGTAGAGCTTGTTGTCCGACCGCTCGACCCGTTCCGTGATCTCGGCCGTCTGCTCGGCAAGGTATCGTTCGTTGTCGAAGCCGACCGTCTGGGTGGCGACGACCGGACGACTCTGCGCGGCGCGAGCGGTCATGGGCGGGGCTCCTCGATTCAGGTCGCCGGCTGTCCCGCGAACAGGCCGCCGAGGGGCTCCTTGCCGGTCCAGCAATAGGTGCAGAGCTTCTCGCGCGGCAGGCCGATGGCCTCCACCAGATCGTCCAGCTCCTGATAGCGGAGCGAGGTCAGTCCCAGGCGATGGCGGATGCGCTCGACCATGGTGCAGTACTTCTCGCCCTTCGGGTCGGTGTACGCGTGGAGGTCCACGTCCGCGTCGCTCTCGAGTTCCTTGATGGCTCGGCGGGCGGCGAGGTCGAGTTCGGAGCGGGAGCGGGAGAAATTCAGGAACTTGCAGCCAAAGATGAGCGGCGGACAGGCCGGGCGCATGTGCACTTCGCGCGCGCCGTGGTCGAAGATCCGCCGCACGATGTCCTTGAGCTGCGTGCCCCGGACGATCGAGTCCTCGCAGAAAAGGAGGCTCTTGTCGTGCATGAGCTCGCGCGTGGGGATCAGTTTCATGCGCGCGACCAGGTCGCGCACGCGCTGGTCCTGGGGCATGAAGGAGCGCGGCCACGTGGGCGTGTACTTGACGAACGGACGCTGGTAGGGCACGCCCGCCTCGTTGGCATAGCCGATGGCGTGGCCCGTGCCCGAGTCGGGAATGCCGGCCACCAGATCCGGCTTGACGTCGTCCTTGCGCGCCAGCGCGGCGCCGCAGCGGTTGCGCGCGGCCTCCACGTTGATGCCTTCGTACTCGGAGGAGGGGTAGCCGTAGTAGACCCAGAGAAAGGAGCAGGCCTGCATGGCCTCGCTGGCGGGGCGGAGCGTCTCGGCACCCTCGGCCGTGAACCGCACGATCTCGCCCGGACCGAGGAACCGGTCGATCTCGTAATGCAGGTTCGGGAGCGCGCACGTCTCGAGCGTGGCCGCCCGGGCGCCGGGCTTCCTGGCCAGCACCACCGGCGTGCGCCCCACCCGGTCGCGTGCGGCGTAGATCCCGCCGCGGGTCAGGAGGAGCAGCGAACAGGAGCCTTCGATCACGTTCTGCGCGTATTCGATGCCTGCGGCGAAGGACGCTTCCCGGTTGATCAGCGTGGCCACGAGTTCGGTGGGATTGATCTCGCCGTCGGACATCTCCGAGAAGTGGGTGCTGCGGTCTTCGAAGGCCTTGGCCGCGAGCGCCTCGGCGTTGGCGATCTTGCCCACGGTGACGATGGCGTAGAGGCCCAGGTGCGAGCCCACGATCAGCGGCTGGTCCTCGGTATCGCTGATGACGCCGATGCCCTGGTTCCCCCTCAGATCCGGCAGGTCGTCCTCGAACTTGCTGCGGAACTGGCTGTTGGTGATGTCGTGGATGAAGCGCGTGAACCCGGGCGGCCCGAGTACGGCCATGCCGCCGCGCATGGTCCCGAGATGCGAGTGATAGTCGGTCCCGTAGAACAGATCGGCGACGCAGTCGTCCTTTGCCGCAACCCCGAAGAATCCCCCCACGATGGGCTCCTTTGTTCTGGCTGTTGGCTTTTGGCTGTTGGCTGCTGTCGCCGTCTGCAACAGCCAACCGCCCCTACGACGACGCTTCCACGGCTTCCCCGATCGCGGCGTGGTAGGCCTGCACGCTCTTGACGTCGCTTGCGCCCTGCCGCCGGGCTGCAATGCCCCGGGCCGCTGCACGGGCCGCGGCGGTGGTGGTGATGTACGGGATCTTCTGGCGGATGGCGGCCTTGCGGATATAGGAGTCGTCCGCTTTGCTGGCTTTGCCCCGGGGCGTGTTGATCACCAGCTGGATCTCGCCGTTGGTGATGGCGTCCCCGATGTTGGGCCGCCGCTCCCGCATCTTGTAGGCGAGCTGGGCCGCAATGCCGTGCTGGGCCAAAAAGTCCCGGGTGCCGCTCGTGGCCTGCAGGGCGAAGCCCATGTCGGCGAACTGCTTCGCCACCTCCACGGTCGCGGGCTTGTCCTTGTCGGCTACGGTGAGGAGCACGGTGCCGTCCAGCGGCAGCCGGCCCTGGGCCGCGTCCTGGGCCTTGTAGAACGCCAGACCGAACGAGTCGGCGATCCCGAGTACTTCCCCGGTGGACTTCATCTCCGGGCCGAGCACGGGATCGACTTCGGGATAAAAGTAGAAGGGAAAGACCGATTCCTTGACCCCGAAGTGTCGAATGGGCCGCCGCTCCAGGTTGAGATCCGCGAGCTTGCGGCCGAGCATGACCTGGGTGGCCAGGCGCGCCATGGAGATACCGCAGACCTTGCTGACGAGCGGGACGGTCCGGCTCGCCCGGGGATTGGCCTCGAGGATGTAGACCGTGTCGTCGCAGATGGCGTACTGGATGTTCATGAGACCGATGACGTCGAACTCCATGGCGATGCGCCGGGTGTACTCTTCGATGGTCGCGAGGTGCTTTTCCGGGATGCTGACCGGCGGGATCACGCAGGCCGAGTCGCCCGAGTGCACGCCGGCCTCTTCGATGTGCTCCATGACCGCGGGCACGAACGCGTCCGTGCCGTCGGCGATGGCGTCGGCCTCGGCCTCGATGGCGTTTTCCAAGAACTTGTCGATCAGGATGGGCCGCTCCGGGCTGACGTCCACGGCCGCCTGGACGTAGCGACGCAGCATCTCCTCGTCGTGGATGATCTCCATGGCCCGGCCGCCGAGCACGAACGAGGGCCGTACCATGAGCGGATACCCGATGCGCTCGGCGATCCGGAGCGCCTCCTCGAGCGTGCTCGCCATGTCGCTCTCGGGTTGGGGGATGCTGAGCTTGCGCATCATCTGCCGGAAGCGGTCGCGGTCCTCGGCGAGATCGATCGTCTCGGGGCTCGTGCCGATGATGTTCACCCCGGCGGCTTCGAGCTCGGAAGCGATGTTGAGGGGGGTCTGCCCGCCGAACTGGCAGATGATGCCTTCGGGCCGCTCCTTCTCGTAGATCTGGAGCACGTCCTCGACCGTGAGCGGCTCGAAGTAGAGCTTGTTGGACGTGTCGAAATCGGTGGAGACGGTCTCGGGGTTGCAGTTCACCATGATCGACTCGATGCCCTCGTCCC
>CAZBZG010000204.1:0-8646 GCA_964496245.1 uncultured Planctomycetaceae bacterium
CTGCGCAGCGAGGGAGTGCATCCGCCGTGGTTTCCCGCCCGTCCTCCAGTGCTGGCGCGCGCAGGCGCAAACGCCTGCGCCGCCCCCTGGCTCCTCGCTCACGCGCCAAGTTCCCGCTCCCGCATGGCTTCCCGGAAGGCGCGTTCCTTCTTCCGCTGGCGGCGGTAGGGTGCGAGGGTCCAGAAGCCGAGGGCGACGGTCAGGGCGCCCAGAAGAACAAGGGCGTGGAAGAGGCCCCAGGCCGACGCTTGGCGGCTTGCGAACGCGATGAGGATGAGCAGTCCGAGGGTGAGGGATGCCGAACTGATGGCAGCGACGACCCCGCGGCCGGGCCCCGATCGGGCGAGGACCAGCGCGGTCAGGGGAACGCCGGAGCAGGCATACATCCAGACGACCAGCAGTACCCCCTCGACACCAGACTCTGGCAGCCCCTGGGTCGCGACCAGGAACGTGACTACACACGCCCACAGCAGGGGCGGCACACAGAGCACGGCGGAGAGGATGTCGGTGCCCCGTCCCGAGACCGTGATGAGCGGGGCGCGGACGAGTGTGCTGCACAGCGAGGCTCCGAGGAGATTGGCGACGGCGGGCGCCAGCAGGAAGATCAGGAAGACAGACGCCTGTCCCCGCGGGGATGGCTCCTTGGCAATCAAGGCGAGGATGCTCCCGTCCCCGGACGGAATGCCGGGCACCGGAACGAAGAGGTGCCCGATCAGCAGCAGGAGACACCCCCCCAGCGCCCACAAGCGCTTGCGCGGCACGGGCTCGAGTTCGAACGCATCGAGTTCGTCGTCCGTAAGGGGCATAGCCGTTCCTCGCGCAGCAGCTCAGTCGTCGTCGGGCGCGGAGGCCTCGGCGTCCGGAGCCGCTTCCCCGTCCTCGCGTTCCCGGTTGCGCTGGTAGTTGCAGACCACGCGGTACAGGAACACGACGTCAAAGGCCACGTACAGGAGAAAGACGTGCGCCGCGAGGACTGCGGTGAGACCTTGGCGTGGCAACAAGTGCAATTGCCCCATCGCGATACTCAGAAGGGAGAGGGGCCGCAGCGCAAGCAGTTCGCTCCGGAATGCGAAGAACAGGAGGGCAACGCTCCCCACGACGGGCGGCAGGAAGAGCAGAAACGCCCCGATCACATGCAGCCGCCCGACCCGCCCGAAGGTCAGCTGGCGGTAGACCCATCCCTGGGCCCAGACGCGTTCGAAGGGCCCCATGCACGAGAGGAATCCGAGGGGCTTGCCGCATTGCTCGCAGAAGCCGGCGGCCGGATGGTTGGGCGTCATGCACGATCCGCAGAGCACGCGTTCGTCCGGATCGGGCACGCACCGCCACGGCTCCGGCTCCGCGCCCGGCGGCCGGCGGAAGAGCCGATCGAACGCTCGCTTGACGCGGTCATGCCCGCGGCCCGGACGCGCGAGCCACGCAGTGGCCTCGTCACGGTTCGGGCGTTGTTCCATCGGGAGGTCGTCCCGGTGCATGTCCTGCACTCCTCCCGGTCCCTCTGCCTTCTGTACCGTGCATCTACTTCTGTTCTTCCTGCGCGGCCGCGAGCGCGGCGATCTCCTTGAGGCGTTCGATGATGGGCAGGTGCTGGGTGCAGGCCTCCTCGCACTGGCCGCATTCGATGCATGTCGCCGTCTCTTCGGCCGGCACGCCCCAGTGCCACTTGAGGCGGTTGAGAATCTCCTGGTCCTTGCCGAGCAGGATCTTGTGGTTGTAGGCCTCCATGAGCGGCGGAATGCGGATGTCTTCAGGGCAGCCCTCGCAGTAGCGGCAGCCCGTGCAGATGCCTTCGAGCGCGCCGGCCGAATGCTGCTTGATGCCTTCGATCTGCTCGGCGGAGAGCGGTGCGTAGCCGTCGACCGCAGCCAGGGCCTCCTCCACCTCGCTCAGGTCGCCGAATCCCACGAGCGCGGTGCTGATCTTCTCGTGCGCGAACAGGAAGCGCAGGGCGGCCTGAACCACGGTCTCGTCCTCGTGCGTCTTGATCCAGTCGAAGAGGTCGGGGTGGCGCGGGATGAGGCCGCCGCCGAGCGGATTCATGACCACGCATCCCAGGTCGTGCGCAGCGATCGCGTCGAACGCGGCCTGGCGCGCGCGGAAGTTGTAGGCCGAATACCCGAAGAGCACGCCTTCGAACACGCCCTCGTCCAGGAGTTCACGGATCTGGTCGCCGATGAGATGGCTCGAGACGCAGATGTGCTCGATCAGCCCCTCCTCCTTGAGCTTGCGGAACGAATCGAGCACGCCGTCGGCCTTGCGCTGGTGCCACTTCTCGGGGCTCGTGATGCACCAGATGTGGTAGAAGTCGATCTTCTCGATCCCCAGCCGCTCGAGCTGGGCTTCGATCTCCTGGCGTACGTCCGCTTCCTTGGCCTTGAACGTCTTGGTCGCAGAGTAGAACGGCAGCCCCCGTTGCTTGAGCTCGGCAAAGCCCTTGCCGAAGACCTCCTCGCTTTTCGTGCCGAAGTAGGCCGGGGCTGTGTCAAAGTAATTGACCCCGCCCTCGGCGGCCTTGACCATCATGGCCACGCACGCGTCGTGGTCGTCGATGTCCTTGAACCGCATGCCGCCGAAGCCGAGCGCAGAGACCTGCTTGCCTGTCTTGCCGTATGCCTTGTAGATCATGGGGCTCCCTCTTGGTTTTCTGGCGGTGTCTTTTCCCTCACGCTGAGAGGGGCAGTCTACCACAACGGTGCGGCGTTCGCCAGCCGGTTTTTGGACGCAGCTGTGGCGTCGAAATCGAAATCGGGATCGAAATCGGGATCGGCATCGCAACGGTCAGTGGTTGGCAGACAACGCAGGGCGACGATTCCGATCCCGATTTCGATTTCGACGGATCGGGATCTTGCCGGCGTTCTCTTCCCCCTCCGCCCGCACCTTGCAATCCCGCCTCGCATGCCGTAAGGTGGCCTTCTCCCGGCCCGGATCCGCACGGCCGGACGTTGAAACGAGGAGAACCAGACCATGCCAGACACACCTGCCACGCCCAACATCATCGTCCTGTACGCCGACGACCTGGGGTTCGGGGACGTGGGTTGCTACGGTGCGACCGCGATCCCCACGCCCAACATCGACCGGTTGGCTGCGGACGGACTCACCTTCCGCCGCGGGCATGCCACGGCAGCCACGTGCACGCCCTCCCGCTACAGCCTGCTCACGGGATCCTACTCGTGGCGCAACCCGCGCGCCGCCATCCTGGCGGGGGATGCGCCCATGATCATCGCCCCGGGCGCGTCCACCCTGCCGGCCATGCTCAAGAGAGCGGGGTACAGGACCGGCGTGGTCGGAAAGTGGCACCTCGGCATCGGCGCGGGCGACCTCGACTGGAACGCCGAGATTCCGGCGACGCCCAACGACGTGGGTTTCGACGAATCCTTCATCATGGCGGCTACCAACGACCGCGTGCCGTGCGTCTATATCCAGGACCGGTGCGTCAAGGGCCTCGACCCGGACGATCCGATCGAGGTGACCTACGACTGGAACCAGGCCTTTTCCGACCAGCCCACGGGCCGGCACAATCCGGAGAAGCTGCGCATGCGCTACAGCCACGGGCACGACGGCACGATCGTCAACGGCGTCAGCCGGATCGGCCACATGCGCGGGGGCGCGTCTGCGCTCTGGACCGACGAGACCATGGCCGACGTGTTTCTCGAACGCGCCACCCAGTTCGTGACCGAGCACAAGGAGGGGCCGTTCTTCCTCTACTACGCCTTCCACCAGCCGCACGTGCCGCGTCTGCCCGGGCCGCGCTTCGAGGGCGCCACCGGGCTCGGGCCGCGCGGGGACGTGATCGCGGAGATGGACTGGTGCGTGGGCGAACTGCTGGATGCGCTCGACAGGCTCGGCCTGACGGAGAACACGCTCGTCGTGTTCAGCAGCGACAACGGGCCCGTGCTCGACGACGGGTACCAGGACCGAGCCGAGGAGTTGAACGGCGACCACCGGGCCACGGGGCCCCTGCGCGGAGGCAAGTACAGCCTGTTCGACGGCGGCACGCGCGTGCCGTTCGTCCTGCGCTGGCCAAACCGGGTCACGCCGGGCGCCACCGACGCGCTCGTCAGCCACATGGACTTCCACGCATCGTTCGCCGCCCTCACCGGGCAGACGCTCGCCCGTGACGAAGCACCGGACAGCGAAGACGTGCTCGCCGCCTTGCTCGGCGAGAGCGGCCAGGGCCGCACCAGACTCGTGACCGAGGGCACGCAGGGCAAGACCGTATTCCTGGAAGGCGACTGGTCCTGCATCCCGCCCCATGACGGGGCGGCCGTGCATCCGAACACCCACATCGAGCTCGGCAACGCCGCTGAGCCCCAGCTCTACAACCTGGCCCAGGACATCGGCCAGATCACCAACGTGGCTGCGGAGGAGCCTGAGAAGCTCGATGCCATGACTGCGCGGCTCGCAGTCATCCACCAGAACGAGCGGACGCGCACGGAGTGATCCGGCGCCGGCTGGGAACGCGGAGCGTGCCTGTGACCCAGGTGCGCTCGCTTTACGGTTTACGAACGGCGTGCGATCGTGTATCATAGGAAGTGAGCAGTCGAAGGACGGCTGCGGCTTTTGGGGTTCGGTGGTTCCTCTCCAAATCGCGGGGAATGCCGTCGGGTCCGGCAGGTACCGAGAAGGAGAGAACATGGCAGAAGCCAAAGAAGGCGACACGGTACAAGTGCATTACACGGGGACGCTCGGGGACGGGAGCCAGTTCGACAGCTCCCGCGAGCGCGATCCGTTGCGCTTCACCCTCGGTCAGGGCGAGATCATTCCGGGGTTCGAGAAGGCGGTGAGCGGCATGAACGTGGGCGAGAAAAAGGACGTGACCCTGCCCGCGGCCGAGGCCTACGGCGAACGTCGCGAGGGCATGACCACCGAGGTAGCCCGCGAGAAGCTTCCCGAAAACCTCGATCCCAAGGAGGGCATGACCCTCCAGGTCCAGACCGGCAAGGACCAGACCGCGACCGTGACCGTGGCCGAGGTCAAGGACGAGTCCATCACGATCGACGCCAACCATCCGCTCGCCGGCAAGGATCTCAACTTCGAGATCGAGCTGGTGAACATCGAGTAGTTTGCGCCTGCGCCACCCTACGCCTGGTTCGTATCTGTACCCGTACCCGTACACGCTCGCATTCCGTTCGTGTACGGGTACGTGTATGGGGCGGGATGCTTTCCGCGTGGGGTCTGCGTCAACACCCGCCCACGCGCTCCCGGTACAGCCGCCCGGGCTCGTCGCCGGGTCCGATCGCGCGCAGGCGCAGGCGGTAGGCGTACCGGCCGGCCGGCAGCTGGAACGCGGGGTAGATGTTCGGCCGCCAACCCGTGTCGCCGCCCAGGCCCGTGTGGAAGCCGTCCGCGTGCAGGTGGACCTCGTCGCGCGGCTGGAGCCGGTGGTAGGAATCGGCTGCGTACAAGTCTTCGAGCGCATAGGGCAGGGCGGAGAAGTGGCACAGGGGGGCACCCGCTACAAAGAGGCCCGCGCCGGCTTCGTTGGTGAGCGCGAGCCACCGCACGTCGGTCTTGCCGCCGTTTTCCTGGGGAAAGATGTAGGGCACGTATTGCTCGGCCACGGTCGAGACGTACCGCCCGACAAGGGCGCTTCGTTTGCGGTCGGGGTAGTTCTCGTGCGGGCCCCGGCCGAACCAGGCCAGCCGGTCGAATGCGCGCTCCAGCGTCAGGTGCACGCCGATGCGCGGCAGCGGCGGGAGGGAGCGGCTCGCCTCGACCGCGCAGTCCAGTACGATGTCGCCTGAAGCGAAGAGCGTGAAGCGCGTCTCCGTGGCGATGACGTGCGGCAGGTCGGGCGCCTGGTAGCGCGCGGCTACGCGCACCGCAGCCGTGTGCGCATCGAGGGTTCCTGCGGATACGTCCTCGACCGTGCGTTGGAGGCGGTCGAGCCCGGCCGCGATCCAGCGCTGGCCGAACCCTTCGGGGTTGTTGCTGTAGTCGATGTCCGTGGGCGCGCGGAAGAAGCACTCGGTCGGCCCGTTCTTCAGGAGTTCGACGTCCCCGTGCGCGAGACCGCTGAGCAGGCCGGTCTCGCAGTCGAAGCGCGCGGTGAAATCTTTGCCGTGCACGAGAAATGCGCCGTCGTCTTCTGCGGTCTCGATCGTGCCCGTGTTCTTGGCCGGGACCGCCGTCGCAGGGGGCGCGCTAGAGGGCAGGGCGAATTGCTCCCAGCTCACCACGTGCCCGGTCTCCGCCCAGGGCGTGGCGTTTTTGCACACGAGGCGCAGGTGGAGGAAGACCTCCGCGCCCGGGGCGGGCTCGGGCAGGTCGAGCGGCAGCTCGATCCGGCCGTCTTCGCCCGTGATGGGGAAGACGTGCTCGACCTGGGCGCGGGCCGTGCTCCCGCGGGGCATGAGCGAGCCTGCGGGCACGCCGGGCGCCTCGAGCGCGCCGCCGTCCACGCGCACGCCATCCTCGGTCACCTCCCATTCGATCCAATAGCGCGAGAGGTCGAGCGCCTGCTGCTTGTTGCGCACCAGGATGCGGCCGGCGGCGAGCTCGTCCTCCGAATCCACATGGAAGGTGACGGGCGCCTGGCACTTCTGCATCTCGATCGCGCCGGGTTTGGGCGTGAGATCGGGAAAGACCACGCCGTTGAGGCACATGCGCCGCGTGTGCTCGGCCTCGTCCCGCAAGTCGCCGTAGGCCCAGTAGGGCGTGCCGTCGTCGTTCGTGCGCGTGATGGCCTTGTCCGACCAGTCCCAGACGAACCCGCCCTGGAACCGCGCGTGGCGGTCGACGAGTTCCCAGAAGCAATAGAAGTTGCCCGTGGAGTTGCCCTTGCAGTAGGCGTACTCGCACATGATCATGGGCCGCTGTTCGTGGTGTTTGCCGAGTTCCTCCACCACCCAGTCGAGCTTGGGATACATGGGCGCGAGCACGTCGGTCACGGTTGGGCCCGGGTAGCCGCTCTCGTACTGCACGGGCCGCGTGGGATCCTGGTGGCGCAACCACGCAGCCATGGCTGCGTGGTGCGGGCCCACGGACGATTCGTTCCCGAGCGACCAGAAGCAGACGCACGGATGGTTGCGGTCGCGCAGGAGCATGCGCGTGGCGCGCTCGAGATAGGCCGTGGCCCAGCCGGGGTCCTTGCTGAGGCGCGCGCCCACGCCGTGGGTCTCCAGATTCGCCTCGTCCACGACCACGATGCCGTACGCGTCGCAGAGGTCGTACCAGAGGGGGCTGTCGGGGTAGTGGCTCGTGCGCACGGCATTGAAGTTGAGTTGCTTCATGCGCCGGACCTCGGCGGCCATGTCCTCGCGCGTGAGCGCGCGGCCGCGTTCGTGGTGGAATTCGTGCCGGTCCACGCCCCGGACGATCAGCCGTCTGCCGTTCAGGAGCACCACGCCGTCCTTGATCTCGACCTGGCGAAAGCCGACGCGCGCGCGCTCCCAGTCTGCGGCCCTGCCGTCCGGGTCCACGAGCGTGACCACGAGCGTGTAGAGCGCGGGCATCTCGGGCGTCCATTGGCGGGGCGCCTCGACCCTTGTCTCGATCAATGCGCTCGCGCGCTCGGCCGTGGCTGCGCCGTACATGGGGCTCGCCGGGCTGACCGGCGCTTCGGGCGGCGTGGCGAACACGGCCGCGCCGTCCGGGTCGAAGAGTTGGATGCGGATCCGGTGGTGTGCGAGGTCTTGGACCTCGTTCATGTAGGCGCGTACGTGGAGCCGGGCGTTTGTGTAGTGCGCGTCGAACGTGGTGCGCACGCACAGGTCGCGCACATGCGCGCGCGGCTTGCTGTAGAGGATGACGTCCCGCTGGATGCCGGACAGGTGCCAGTAGTCCTGGTCCTCGAGATACACCCCGTCGCTCCAGCGCAGGACCTGCACCGCGAGCAGGTTCTCCCCTTCCCGCAGGTGCGGCGTGAGATCGAATTCGCTCGAGAGCTTGCTGTCCTGGCCGTAGCCGATGCGTTCGCCGTTCAGCCACACGAAGAAGGCGCTGTCCACGGCTTCGAAGAGCAGGAAGACGTCGCGGCCGTCCCACCCCTCGGGCACGGTGAAGGTCGTGCGGTAGCAGCCCGTGGGGTTTTCGGGCGGCGTGCGGGGCGGGTCGACCGGCTGGAAGGGGTAGGGCATGTTCGTGTAGATGGGCCGGTCGTGGCCGTGGAGCTCCCAGTTGGCTGGCACGGGGATTCGCGTCCACGTTGCTGCGTCGAAGTCGTCCAGCCAGAAGCCGTCGGGCGCGTGCTCGGGGCTGTCGGCCAGGTGGAAGTCCCACTCGCCGTTCAGCAGCGTGAAATAGGTGCTCTCGTACCGGTCCTGCGCGCGCGCCTCG
Source organism: uncultured Planctomycetaceae bacterium (assembly GCA_964496245.1). Lineage (GTDB taxonomy): Bacteria > Planctomycetota > SZUA-567 > SZUA-567 > SZUA-567 > CAZBZG01. The sequence goes on from CAZBZG010000204.1 coordinate 8,278, forward strand.
TCCGCGCTCGCGTAGCCGCCGAGCGGTGTATGCATGGGTTCCCGGCCGATGCCGGTGACGAGGGGATTCTCCCAGTCGTTGGGCTGTGGCATGCGGATCTCCTCGCGGGCGTGTGTGCTGCGGGTCGTGTTTGGGCCGGATCATACGCGTCCGGGTCGCTATGTCGCAAGCGAAATTCAAGACAACCTCTCTGGTCGATTCGGGACAGTCAATTCGAGACACTTCGGCGAAGGGGGCTCTCGCCAAGACGCCAAGGTGAACGTGGACCAGAACACTGCAGCGGCCCGACGGTATGGTGTGCAGAGCATCCCCACGCTGATCCTCTTCCGGCAGGGCGAGCCGGTCGAGCAGTTCGTGGGGGTGCAGTCC